>NZ_CP127165.1:2160000-2460000 GCF_030264275.1 Marivivens sp. LCG002
CATCTCGAGGAGCGTTTGCTCTTCAAAGGTGCGGATCATGATCAGATCAACATAGCGCGACAGAACGCGGGCCGTGTCGGCAATGGTTTCGCCGTGGCCAAGCTGCATGTCGGCCCCCGAGAGCACCATGGTCTGACCGCCCATCTGGCGCACGCCGACGTCAAAGGACACGCGGGTCCGCGTCGAAGGCTTTTCGAAAATGAGAGCGACCATATGGCCCTCGAGCGGGCGATCGTCATCGAGCGTGCCCTTGGGACGCCCCGCGCGCGCTTCTTTGATCGTGCGGGCCGCATCAATCATGCTCCGAAGATCTTCGGGGCTTGTGGCATTAATATCGAGAAAATGTTTCATTTTTTATCTTTCGGCCCAAGGAACGCCCTTGGGCAATGGTATCGTTCTGTATCAGGGTTTGACGGCGCTTGCGGCAGATTCAAGTCGCGAGATTGCCGCACCGATATCTTCCTCGGTGATGTTCAAGGGCGGCAAAAGACGCACAACGTTGTCCCCCGCAGGCACAAGCAGCACCTCGGCTACATAGCCTGCTTTCACGAAATCAAGGTTGGACACCTCGGGTTTGAGCTTGAGACCCAGCATAAGACCAGCGCCCCGCACCTCCTCAAAGACATCGGGATGGCTTGCGGCCAGACCTTCGAGCGACTGGCGCAGCTGCCCCGCTTTGCGGTTCACCTCGGCAAGAAAGGCGTCGTCCGCGACGATATCCATCACCTTGTTGCCTACGGCGCAGGCCAAAGGATTGCCGCCATAGGTCGAGCCATGGGTGCCTGCCGTCATGCCCGATGCGCCGTTCTCGGTCGCCAGAACCGCACCAAGCGGGAAGCCACCGCCGATGCCCTTGGCGACCATCATGATATCGGGCGTCACACCCGACCACTCGTGCGCAAAGAGCTTGCCCGTGCGACCCATCCCGCACTGCACCTCATCGAGGATGAGCAAAATACCGTGTTGGTCACAAAGATCACGCAGCCCCTTGAGACACTGATCGGGGAGCGGGCGAATACCGCCTTCGCCCTGAACAGGCTCGACAAGGATGGCGCAGACATCGGGTTTGGCGGCTGCAACGGTGAGAGCGTCGTGATCGCCCCACTTGAGATGGACAAACCCGGGAAGAAGCGGACCAAAGCCCTTGACCATCTTTTCGGAGCCCGCTGCGGCAATCCCTGCGGACGAGCGGCCATGGAAAGAGCCATCAAAGGTGATGATGTTCACCCGCTCGGGCTGGCCTTTGTCATAGAAATGCTTGCGCGCCATCTTGACGGCAAGCTCACAGCTTTCCGTGCCCGAGTTGGTAAAGAAGACCGTGTCGGCAAAGCTTGCCTCGACAAGTTTATCGGCAAGCTTCTGTTGCTGCTCGATGTTGTAGAGGTTCGACACGTGCCAAAGCTTGCCCGCCTGCTCGGTCAGAGCAGCCACGAGGTCGGGGTTCGCATGACCCAAAGCGTTGACCGCAATCCCAGCGCCCAAGTCCAGAAAACGTCGCCCATCCGCCTCGATCAGCCAGGAGCCTTCGCCTTTGACAAAGTTCAAAGGTGCGCGGTTATAGGTCGGGAGAACGCTGGGGATCATGGAGTAACCCTTTAAAAATAGGAGCCTGATTGGTGCCGCAGAGGCAAAGGCATGTCAACGTGTAAGGGGAAGAGATGAATGCGCACAACGGCACAAGACGCGTTTTTTCAGCGTCGACGTCGAATCACAAAGGAAAGCGCGAGTTTCATCATGGGCCGTCGTATAGGCCCAATGGTCTTCTCGCGCTATCGTTTTGTTGTTCAGGCCTTGAGGCGATAGCCTGTGCGGAACCAATTCCAGCAAATGCCAAGCACGATCGCGCAAGAGAGCGAAACGATCCAGAGCCCCTGCCACGGGCTGCTGTCGGAAACACCGATCATCCCGTAGCGCACGCCGTCGATGATATAAAAGAACGGGTTGATGTGGCTCAGTTTGTTGAGCACAGGCGGAAGCGCGTCGATGGAATAGAAAGTCCCCGACAGGAACGAAAGCGGCGTGACGACAAAATTCGAGATGGCAGCAAGCTGGTCGAATTTATTGGCGAACAAGGCTGCAATGATCCCCATACCGCCCATAAAAATCGCGCCCAGAATGACAAAGACCAAAGCCCACTGCGGATGCTCCATCCCGACACCGAGGAAAAGCCAGACACCGAGCGCAATAACAACCGCCACCAAAAGCCCGCGTGCCACTGCGCCGAAAATATAGCCAAGCACCAGCTCGAGCGGGGAGAGCGGCGGCATCAGGGTGTCGACGATATTCCCTTGGACCTTGGCCGAGGTCAGAGAGGAGGACGAGTTGGCAAAGGAGTTCTGGATCACGGTCATCGTCAGAATACCCGGAGCAAGGAAATGCATGAAAGGCATCCCCATAACGTCCCCGCGTTTGGACCCGATCGCGATTGTGAAAATCATCAGGAACAGCCCCGCGTTGATCAGGGGCGCCATGATGGTCTGGGACCAGACATTCATGAACCGCATGATCTCGCGGCGGATCAAAGTATAGAGCCCAAGCCAGTTCACCATCCCGAAACGGCGGACACCCATGCTGGAAATTTCTGACATGTTTGCGCTTCCTTTGTCTTTTGATGATTCGAACGCTTGTATCTGCCGCTATCGTGCTTAGAATAGGCAGCTGACCGATGATATAGGCGGGATAAGCCAAAGGGCACCGTCACTCAAGCGCAAGGAATACGAGATGTCCTGGACCGACGAACGCGTCGAGCTACTCAAGAAGATGTGGGGCGAGGGTCAATCCGCCAGCCAGATCGCAAAAGAGCTGGGTGGCGTCACCCGTAACGCCGTAATCGGCAAGGTGCACCGTCTGGGGCTCTCGAACCGTGCAGGAAGCGGTGCAGCCGCTGCTCCGGCCGCAAAGCCCGCCCCCGCCAAGGAAAAGCCCGCGGTGGCTGCCGCACCCAAGCCCAAGGTCGAGCCCAAGCCCGCCCCGCAGCCCAAGGTCGCCGCAAAGCCCAAAGCCGAAGACGACGGAGAGTCCGCGCCGATCCCGATGAGTGCTGCGCGCCGTGCGATCATCCCCGCAGGCCAGCCTCTTCCGCCGCAGCCTTCGGCCAATGAAATCAGCCCCGAGGCTCTCGCCAAGGTGAACGAAGTCGAAAAGACCGCCAAGCGTCTTTCGCTGATGGAATTGACCGAGCGCACCTGCAAATGGCCGATCGGCGACCCTGCGACAGATAACTTCTGGTTCTGCGGCCTTCCTTCGCAGCAAGGCAAGCCCTATTGCGAGGCCCATGTCGGCGTTGCGTTCCAGCCGATGAGCGCGCGGCGCGATCGCCGCCGCTGAACTCAAAAGAAACGGGGCGGCTTTGGCCGCCCTTTTCAGTTTTCGCTGACCTTTTCAGACCATGCCTTCAAGGGTTGGATTGCAGCCCAGAGCGCTTCACCCTGCGGCGTCATCGCGTATTCCACGCGCGGCGGGACTTCGCTGAAGGAGGTGCGACTCACCAATCCGTCTGCGGTCATCTCTGCGAGTGCGGAGGACAGCATTTTGTCGGATACGGACCCGAGCGCGTAGCGGATATCTCCAAAACGGCAAGACCCGCGCGCAAGCTCCATCAGGATACGCGGTTTCCATTTTTTCGCGATGGTCGCCAAAGCGAGCTCGTAGGGACACTCGCTCTTGCGGGACTTATAAACAAAATCGGCCATGCTTACTTATCCGTAAGCATGGCCGCTGTGTAAATATATACCGATGCTTAGGCGCGTTCGGAATATTCCATCGTGTCGGTGTTTACGATGATCGCTTCACCTGTGCCGATGAACGGCGGAACAGTGATGCGCACACCGTTGTCGAGGATCGCAGGCTTGTAGCTGTTTGCAGCGGTTTGGCCTTTGACGACCGGCTCGGTCTCAGCGATGACGCAAGTGACCTTCTGCGGCAGAGACACGCCGAGCGGCTCCTCGCCATAGTATTCCACGGTCGCGGTCATACCGTCCTGAAGGAACGGGCGACGATCCCCCAGAAGTTCGGCGTCGATTTCGACCTGCTCATAGGTTTCGGTGTCCATGAACACGAGACGGCCATCGGTCTCGTAGAGGAACTGCTGGTCCTTTTGATCGAGACGGACGCGCTCGACCTTGTCTTCCGAACGGAAACGTTCGTTGAGCTTGCGACCGTCGCGGATGTTCTTGAGTTCGACCTGAGCGAATGCACCGCCCTTACCGGGCTTCACATGGCTCACTTTTACAGCAGCCCACAGGCCACCCTCGTGATCGAGAATGTTGCCGGGCTTGATTTCGTTACCGTTGATTTTGGGCATTGGACCACTTCACGCAATTGTGTCAAAAACTTGTCGATCGGTTAAACGATCCTACATATGGCGTCGTCTATCGGTTTTCTTTCGCAAAATATAGCAAGAGAGCCGACCAACCTATGCACGTAGCGCATGGCTGCCATTCCAAATGAGGACCCCCGAATCGGATCAAAATAGGCATATTGCCCCTCACGCCATGACTACAAGAGCAAAAACAAAAAAGGATACGGAATGACCGATTTCGTTGACGGCACCGCGTTTAACAATGAGCAAGGTAACCGCGCTCGCAAACTGTTTGCAGCGGTTGTTCTCGCAGCTCTCGATGACGCGATTGCTGACGACAAAAAATACGGCAACGGCCCTGAGCAGATTGCTCGCTGGGCACGTTCGCGCGATGGCCGCGAGGTTCTCTCGTGTGCGGGCATCGACCCGAACGAACGCGTTGTCAAAGGCCTGATGGAATTCGTGAGCAAGGGCGTGCGCACGTCTGTTGCGCTCTCGCGCGAAGAAAGCGAACGCCGTCACGCCGCCGAAATGGAAGCTGCATAAGCTTTCACAAGCCTGCCTTTGTGCAAAAAAACGCGGCCCACTGCTCGGGCCGCGTTTTTTATTTTCTGCGCAGTTTTCCCAAGCTCCGTTTTCCGGACGCGCGATGTCGCCCAAAGACTGGAAATGGCGAACCCTCATGATACATCGGGGGCAAAGGAGCATCTCATGACCAAAGCTATCATGATTCAAGGCGCCGGCTCGAACGTCGGTAAATCCATGCTTGTTGCAGGTATCGCCCGAGCTTTGGTCAAGCGCGGCCTCAAAGTGGCACCTTTCAAACCCCAGAACATGTCCAACAACGCCGCCGTCACCGTCGATGGCGGCGAGATCGGGCGCGCACAGGCTCTTCAGGCCCTTGCAGCGGGGCTTGCCCCCGTTGTCGACATGAACCCTGTGCTGCTTAAACCCGAAACCGACATCGGTGCTTCGGTCATTGTTCAGGGCAAGCGGGTCGCAACGCTCAAGGCCCGCGACTATGGAAAGATGAAGGCAACCTTGATGCCGGCTGTTCTCGAGAGCTTTCATAGATTGGCCGAAAACGTCGACATCATCGTGATCGAAGGCGCAGGAAGCCCCGCCGAAGTCAATCTTCGCGCTGGCGACATTGCGAACATGGGCTTTGCCGAGGCTGCGGATGTGCCTGTCATCCTGATCGGAGACATCGATCGAGGCGGCGTGATTGCGCAACTCGTGGGAACCCACGCGGTCCTTCCGCCCGAAGATTGCGGTCGGATCGTCGGGTTCGGCGTCAACAAATTCCGTGGGGATACGAGCCTGTTTCACGACGGGATGGACTTTATCCACGACCGCACCGGATGGGCGCCGCTCGGGATTATTCCGTGGTTTGCGGATGCATGGAAGCTCCCAGCAGAAGACGTGATGGATGTTGCCTCTCGTCCCGGAGGACCAATCAAGATTGTGGTGCCCCGTCTCCCCCGAATTGCGAATTTCGATGATCTTGACCCCCTCTCTGCCGAACCCGATGTCAGCGTCGAAATCATCGAGGCGGGCCGCCCGCTCCCGCTTGATGCCGATCTGATCCTGATCCCGGGGAGCAAATCGACCATCGCGGATCTTGCACATTTCAGAGCGCAGGGATGGGACATCGACCTTTTGGCGCATATAAGGCGCGGCGGTCGCGTATTAGGGATTTGTGGCGGCTATCAGATGCTTGGCCGCAAGATCATTGATGTCGACGGCATCGAAGGCACCCCTTGCGAGGTTGAGGGCCTTGGACTGCTCGATGTGACGACCGAAATGAAGCCGTTTAAGCGTCTGGCGCTGACAAGCGGCACGCATATCGCTTCTGGCGAAGTGCTCTCGGGCTATGAAATCCACATCGGCGAGACCGACGGCCCCGATCGGACACGGCCTTGGCTCCGGATCGACCAACGCGACGAAGGCGCGCAGAGCGCTGATGGCAAAGTCAGAGGATGTTATATCCACGGACTTTTTGCCGCCGACGGGTTCCGTCGCACCATGCTCGCCGAGCTTGGCGCACCAGCGTCAAAGGTGAACTACAATCAAGGTGTCGAAGACGCGCTCGATGCGCTTGCCGCGCATATGGAAGCACATTTCGACATCGACAGGCTCTTGGAGCTAGCGGGCGAAATCAGTTGAAATCTTCGCTGGCCAGAATGCGGTAAATCTCGCGGCGGACCAATTTGCGCACGTTCCGCGTGATCCGCTCACCCAAAGCCCCCTGAAGTTCCTGACGGATGACCTCGGCAACGAGTTTGCGCAGCGCCTCTTCATCGATGATATTCTCGTCATCCATATAGGCTGCAAGATCTTCATCAAGCTCGGCGCTAAAGGCCTGATCGGCGGCATCGGGCTGGTAGGACGAGCCGTGATCGAAACTTGCCGTTTCAAACGTCAGTTCATCTCCTTCGTCATCATAGTCTTCGCTGACGTCTTCCCATTCATGCGAATGCTCAACCGCGGCCTCGAGATCGGCGATCACCTCTTCGAGTGACGGCTTTTGCTCTTCGGTCTGCGTGTCCTCGGCGCGATCGTCCTCGGCGCGAACGTCCTCGGACCCGTGTTCGGGTTCATCGTAGGAATGCTCGTCTTGCAGAGTGTCATGAGGCTCGGAACCGGACGAAGGCTCTTCGTAATGGGATTGCTTTTCCTCGGCCTCCCATTCGGTCTCGGGTTCGGGGGCTTGAACAGGCTCTACCACACGCAAAGCGGGGGTCAGCACAAATTTCGAAGGAACATCGTGCAAAGATGCCTTTTCAGCAGCTTGCTCTTTGACCGGCGCAGGTGTCTGGCCCCATTCACCGTCTGAAACCAGACGACGAATCGACGTGAGAACGTCCTCTATTTCGACATTGCTTACTGGGTCGGACATTGTTTTTCCTGCTTGGCCTCGGAGTGAAGTCTAACCCGAGACGGGCCGTCAGACAACAACTCCAAGGCCAAGCAGTTAACGAAAGCTGTGGGAAAGCTGTGGATTACTTTCCGAGAGCTTCAAGAACGCGATCCAGCGCCTTGCCCTGCTCCGAATAGGAAGTCGGAGCATTTTGCACGAGATTGTAATAGGTTAGGGGGTCATAGGTCTGAACGTTGAGCTTGAGCTGCTCGGCGGTCAAAAGGCCCATCGCCTGAAGAATCGCATAGCTGGCCAGCACTTCATTGGCACGCGCATCAAGTGCATTGGCACGCGCATCGAGCAAATCCTGCTCGGCATTCAGCACCTCGAGCGTGGTGCGCGAGCCCAAACGGGCCTCCTCGCGGACACCATCATAGGCGCTTTGCTGTGCCTCGATTGCCCGAGAATAGGCATCGCTTGCCGCACGCGCCACCGAGTAGTTCGCATAGGCGTTGCCAACCGCCTCTTGCACGGACAGGGTCGCAAGGTGGAGCTGCGCGCGCGCGTTGTCACGCCGTGCCATCGCTTGACGAATGACGCTGGCCGAAGCACCGCCGTTATAGACGGGACCGCTTGCCGTCAGACCGACATCTGCCGCGCTCCCCCAAGTGCCGCCGGATTCGACAAACCCGACACTCCCCGAGAGCCGAAGAGTCGGCTTGGTGGATGCCTGAGCACGGGTTATCGCCATTTCTGCGGCCGTTACCGCATGTTGCGCCTGAATGATTGCAGGATGGTTGCGCACGGCAAAAGCTTTGGCCTCTTCCACGCTATAGGTCACAGGCGCAGGGCGCGCCGCTGCGGGGCTCGACGGAGACCGCCCGATTGCAACGCGGAACGCCTCGATCGCGCGGGCAAGGTCGCCTTGGGCAACGGCAAGAAGGCTGCGCGCAGAGGCAAGACGTGCCTCGCTGAGCGCCACATCGGTTTTCGTGATTTCGCCAACGTCGAAACGGTCCTGCGCGGCACGGAATTCTTGGGTCAGGACGCGCACGTTAGCTTCGCGCAATGCGACAAACTCGCGGCCCGTTACAACGTCGAGATAGGCACCAACCGCGCCCAGCAACACCTGTTGCTCGACATTGACCAAGGACTGCCTCGTTGCGAGAACCGTTTCTTTCTGGATATCAAGGCCGATCTCGTTCGCACCGAAGTCGAAAAGCGTATAGCTCCCGGTAAGGCCGATCTGGGTGGTTTTGCGTTTGAGATCGTCGATAGCGCCCGAGAAGCCTGTTGTTGCGGTCCAATTGATCACAGGACGCAGCGAGGCCATCGCTTGCGCGACATCTTCATCGGCCGCCCGAAGCACCGCTCTGTTCTGTTCGAGCAAACCGCTGTTGTTATAGGCACTTGCAAGCGCGTCGGCGAGAGTTTCAGCCTTCGCAAGCGGGGCGGCAAACGCCATGGCCACCGCAGCAGCGAACGTCATCATCGATTTGCGCATTCAATCTTCCCTCGAATGAATTTGTCCCTTTGGGACATATACGTTGCCCCGCGGGTTTTCCGTCACTCGCAGGGAAGCATTACTTAGAGCGCGAAAGCACGTTCCTTGGCAAAACCTTCAAGCACGGGCGCACCCGCGTTGAAAGCATCACGCCAGTTGATCTTGCCGTCGAGCTTGTAACCGATCCGCACAACACCAAGAGCACCTTCGGCAAACAGAGCACCGATGCGACCGCCCTCTTTAAGCTGAGATATGATCGCGTCGGGCATAGTTTCAACGGCGCCTTCGAGAATAATCACATCATAGGGTCCAGACTTTGCCGAACCGTTAACAAGCTCGCCCGTCATGACGGCAGCATTGTCGATACCTTGTTCGGAAAGAGTGGTCTGGGCATCGTTCGCCATGGTTTCATCGGATTCGACGGCGACGACGAATTCGGCAATCTTGGCCAGAACGGCGGTCGAGTATCCAAGCCCGCATCCCAGATCGAGAACGACTTCGCTCGGCTTGACGTTCAACGCGTCGAGCATTTTGGCAAAGGTGCGGGGCTCAAGCACGACACGCGTCGCCGACAGATCGATATTTTCACCGATATAAGCGGCTTCGCGCTTGTTCGAAGGCACGAAAAGCTCGCGCTTGACGTCAAGCATCGCGTCGATGATCGGGAACTTTGTCACATCAGACGGACGGACTTGAGTATCGACCATCATGATCCGGCGGGAAGTATAGTCTACCACGAGCGTAACTCTTTCGTTCATTAGCCTGCCAGCGTCATGCCACAAGTCGTCGCGAGGGACAATAACCCAAAGGCCACGGTTTTCGCCAATCAACCGCTTGCAGACCCCTAAAATCCGCGCTATCTGACCTCCACCACTGGCGGCGAGTTGGCGGAGTGGTGACGCAGCGGATTGCAAATCCGTGTACACCGGTTCGATTCCGGTACTCGCCTCCAAGGGTTTCCCCCAAAATGAAATCACACCGAGCCGCTAGACGCGGAGCGACCCTTTTGACCGAGCGTGCGTTCGGCTTTGCGGAAGACTTCATCGCAACAAAAATGCCGCCCGAGGGCGGCATTCTGTTTCAGATCAGGCAATCGGCGCGGATCATCCGCATTTGCTGTAGCCGCATGACGGACAAGACGCGCAGCCGCTCTCCATTTTCATGCCGTATTCACCACAAGTCGGACAGGCTTTGCCGCGCGGCGCCTCTCCGACGACCATGGCTTCGGCTTGGGGATCGACCTTGAGGTGCTTGCCCTCGCCTTCGATGAATCCGATGGCGACCATGTGCTGTTCGAGTACACCACCGATGGCCGCAAGAATCGAAGGCACATATTTGCCCTTCATCCAGGCTCCACCGCGCGGGTCGAACACGGCCTTGAGCTCTTCCACCACAAAGGACACATCGCCCCCGCGACGGAACACCGCCGAGATCATACGGGTCAAGGCGACCGTCCATGCAAAGTGCTCCATGTTCTTGGAGTTGATGAACACTTCAAACGGGCGGCGATGGCCTGCGATGACCACGTCGTTGACGGTGATATAAATCGCGTGCTCGCTGTCGGGCCATTTGACCTTGTAGGTATTGCCTTCAAGCGCTGCGGGACGATCGAGCGGCTCGGACATATAGATGACTTCGGCATCATGCGAGGCGGTCTGCGGCGCTTCGCTCGGGGTTTTGTCCGAGGATTCCGACACGGACAGAACCGAACCTGTCACATCATTCGGACGATAGGTGGTGCAGCCCTTACAGCCTGTATCATAGGCTTCCATATACACCTCTTTGAACGACTCGAACGAGATGTCTTCGGGGCAATTGATCGTCTTGGAGATCGACGAGTCGATCCACTTTTGCGCGGCGGCCTGCATCCGAACGTGTGCCAGCGGCTCGAGTGTTTGCGCGTTGACGAAATAGTCGGGAAGCTCGGCATCCGCGCCGAATTTGTCGCGGTAAAGCTTGACGGCATAGTCCACGACTTCTTCCTCGGTGCGCGAGCCGTCTTTCTGAAGAACCTTGCGGGTGTAGGCATAGGCAAACACCGGCTCGATACCGGACGAGACGTTGCCTGCATAAAGCGAAATGGTGCCCGTCGGCGCGATCGAAGTGAGAAGTGCGTTACGAATGCCGTGCTTGGCGATTGCATCGCGCACATCGTCGTCCATTTGCTTCATGTTGCCGGAGGCAAGGAACTTGTCCTTGTCAAAGAGCGGGAAGGCTCCCTTTTCTTTGGCAAGCTCGACCGAGGCAAGATAGGACGCGCGCGCGATCTGCTTCATCCAGGCTTCGGTCTGCGCCGCCGCTTCGGGCGTGCCGTACTTGAGCCCGACCATCAAGAGAGCATCCGCAAGACCCGTAACCCCAAGACCGATACGACGCTTGGCCTGTGCCTCTTGCGCCTGTGCTTCGAGCGGGAAGCGCGACGCATCGACAACGTTGTCCATCATGCGCACGGCAGTTGCGACAAGGTCATCAAGCGCGGCGGGGTCAAGCTTTGCGTCCTTTTCGAACGGGTTCGAGACCAGACGCGCCATGTTGATCGAACCGAGGAGACATGCGCCATAGGGCGGCAAGGGCTGCTCGCCACAGGGGTTGGTGGCGGCAATCGTCTCGCAGTAGTTGAGATTGTTCATCTCGTTGATGCGGTCGATGAAAATCACACCCGGCTCGGCGAAGTCATAGGTCGACTGCATGATACGGTTCCAGAGGTCACGTGCCTCGACCGTCTTGTAGATTTTGCCGTTGAACTTGAGATCCCATGACTTATCCGCCTTGACCGCCTCCATGAAGGGATCGGTGACCAGCACGGACATGTTGAACATACGAAGACGTGCGGGATCAGATTTGGCGGTGATGAAATGCTCGATATCGGGGTGATCGCAGCGCATCGTCGCCATCATCGCGCCACGGCGCGAGCCTGCGGACATGATGGTGCGGCACATCGCATCCCAGACATCCATGAACGACAGCGGACCCGATGCATCCGCCGCTACGCCGTGAACCAAGGCGCCCTTGGGGCGGATGGTCGAGAAATCGTAACCGATCCCGCCACCCTGCTGCATGGTAAGAGCCGCCTCTTTGAGCATATCGAAGATACCGCCCATCGAGTCGGGCACGGTGCCCATCACGAAGCAGTTGAAGAGTGTCACGGAACGCGCCGTGCCCGCGCCGGCAGTGATGCGCCCGGCGGGGAGGTATTTGAAGTCCTCAAGCGCCGAATAGAATTTCTCTTCCCATTTCGCCGCATCCTTTTCGACGGATGCAAGCGCGCGCGCAATGCGGCGCCACGTGTCCTCGACAGTTGTATCGAGCGCTTTGCCCTCCGCATCTTTGAAGCGATACTTCATATCCCAGATCTGTTCTGCGATCGGCGCGGCGAAACGTGACATAAGCGAGAATCCCTCAATTTGGTATTTTGTTTTCGGCCCACTACATATTGCGCGAAACCCAGAAGGGTCAACCTATATATAGGTAAATTTCAACTTGCCCGTCGGAGGCATCGGTATAGATACTGAGAGTGCAAGTGGGGAGTCGGACAATGACAAAATACACGCATCTAATCAAGCTCTCGGTCGGATCGGATACGGTCGAAGACCTTGCCGCATGGCAACGGCTCCCTCAAGCACAATCGCCCGACGGATACCCTTGGCACATCACGCGGATGTGGCCCAAGCGCGAGGACGATGTGCTCAATGGTGGGTCGATTTATTGGGTGATCAAGGGCGTCATCCAGTGCCGAAACAAAATTACCCGACTCGACGAAGTGATGGGCGGCGACGGGATCCGACGCTGCGCCATTGTTTGTGACCCTGAACTTGTTCGGGTGGAACCGACGCTCAAGCGCGCTTTTCAGGGCTGGCGCTACTTCAAACCCGAAGATGCACCCGCCGATCTTGGCCGTGTGCGCGACGGCGAAGACGCGCTTCCCGCCAGCCTCAGCGCGGCACTTGCCGAAATCGGCGTGAGATAAAATACCGCGCTTAGCGCGCCCTGTCGGACCTTATCAGACAGAGAGCGCCTCTTCGAGCGACCGAAGGATCGATTTGTTCTCGCCCAACCAATCCGCGGTGCGGCTCTTGAACAACGTCGCCTGACTGGAGTGGATCGGGCCACCGCCAAGGATCTTGAGACCGTTGGCGCGGAGCGTTTCGCCCGTGGACGTGATGTCCGCGATTGCTTCGGCCGTCTCGTTTTTGACGGTGCCTTCGGTTGCGCCTTGGCTATCGACAAGCTGATAGTCGGCGACCCCGTTGTCCCGCAGATACTCGCGCACCAGACGGTGATACTTGGTCGCGATCCGAAGACGGAACCCATGCGTCTTGCGAAAAGCCGTAGCCGCCGCATCGAGATCATCAAGCGTATCGACATCCACCCAGAATGTGGGAACGGCTATGATCAGATCGGCACCGCCAAAGCCCATCTTGGCCACTTCGGCGATGCGCTGCTCCCACGCGGGGACCTTCTCGCGCACAAGATCAGAGCCAGTCACCCCAAGGTGGATACGGCCTGCGGCGAGTTCGCGGGGAATCTCGCCTGCGGAAAGCAGCACGAGCTCCACCCCGTCGATCCCTTCGACGGCACCGGCGTATTCGCGCTCGGAACCCGTTTTAAGAAGTTTGACACCACGAGCGCCGAACCACTCGAAGGTTTTTTCCATCAGCCGCCCTTTGGACGGCACACCAAGTTTGATGCTCATGCCTGCTCCTTCAGGGCGACGACGACTTCGGGACGGATCACTGCGCCAACTGCGGGAACCTCGCGGCCCTGACCGAGTTGACGGGTCAGGGCATCATAGCGCCCCCCAGTCGCAACAGGAGGAAGATCAGGACGGCTCGTGGCATAAAACCCGAAAACAAACCCGTCGTAATATTCGAGGGTTGTGCGCCCATAGCTGCCTTCGAATTCGAGATCGGTCACATCAATACCGCGCGCAGCCATGGCTTCGAGCCGCTCGCTCAACCGCCCAACAGCGGGTAGGATCGCGGGAAGATCGACAGCGATATCACGCAGCGCACTCAGCGCATTCGGACAGGTTTCCCGAAGGCTCAAAAGCTCGTCGAGGATCGCGATTTGCTCGCTCGAAATCGGAGCCGTCTCGGCATCGGCCCTGAGCGCGACAATGCGTGCTTCGATCTCGGAACGCGACCGCAATCCAATCTCGGGATGATTACCTGCAAAAGGATCGGCAGAGGCAAGCAACGCCGCACGCGAGGCAGGCATCTGTCCCCGCCCCCCGAAACGGTCCAGCAAAGCGCGGAAACGGCGCGGTCGCCAGATGTGGCGCAAAAGCGCAGCCTTGCGCGCGTCCGAGGTTTCAAGACCGCGCACCGCAGCCATCAAGATCCCGAGATCGCCCGTAGCGGCGCGGATCGGAAGCCCTTTGAGCTCGCGCGAAATAACGGCAAAGACTTCGGCGTCCGCCTTGGCGGGGTCAGAGCCGTCAAAGACTTCGTAACCGACCTGAATAAACTCATTCGGACGGCCTGTGTCCTCTTCCTGACGGCGGAACACCTTGCCTGCATAAGTATATCGTGCAGGCTCGGCAAAGGTCTCCATATGCATCTGGACCACAGGCACAGTGAAGTCGGGACGCAGCACGAACTCGCCGTGGATCGGGTCTTGGGTCACATAGGCCCGCGCACGGATATCTTCGCCATAAAGGTCGAGCAGCGTGCCGGCGGGCTGCAATACGTCGGCCTTTACCGAGATCGCACCTTCGGCCTCGAATGCAGCGCAGAGACGACGCGCCTCCAGCAGGATTTCGGGACGCGGCGGCATCAGTTCTGCCCGTCCAGAATTTCGCGCACTTTGGCGACAAGCTCACTACGTGGCACTTCGTATTGGCTCGGGCGCTCTTTCCATTCGTCCAAAGTGGCGTTCTGGGCAATCTGGGCCCCAAGGACGAGGTCCTTGATCTGGACAACGCCCGCCACTTTTTCGGAGCCGCCTTCGATCACGGCAACGGGAGAGTTCCGGCTATCGGCATACTTGAGCTGGTTTCCGAAGTTCTTGGGGTTTCCAAGATAGACCTCGGCACGGATACCCGCATTGCGAAGCTCTGCCACCATGGCCTGATAGTCGGCCATACGGTCGCGGTCCATAACCGTCACGACAACAGGCCCCTTTGCGGTCGCGGTCAAACGCCCCTTGGCGCGAAGCGCGGCAAGCAGACGGTCGACACCGATCGAAACCCCCGTCGCAGGCACTTCCTGCCCCGTGAAGCGCTTGACCAGATCGTCATAGCGCCCACCACCCGAGACCGACCCGAATTGACGCGGGCGTCCCTTTTCGTCGAGAATTTCGAAGGTGAGTTCCGCCTCGTAAACGGGGCCTGTATAATACCCGAGACCGCGCACCACCGAAGGGTCGATGACGATACGGTCCGCGCCATATCCCTGCGCATCCAAAAGCTCGGCAATGGTTTCAAGCTCGTTCACACCGTCATTGCCGGTGTTCGAACCCGTTACCAACTCGCGCAGGCGAGCGACCGTTGCAGCCCCACTGTCACGACGCGCATCCATAAAGCCCATGACGATCTCGGCCTGCTCGGGCGAAAGACCCGCCCCCTTGGTGAAATCGCCCGAAGGGTCTTTGCGGCCCTCACCAAGCAGCGCGCGGACACCATCGGTTCCAAGGCGGTCCAGCTTGTCGATGGCGCGCAGCACGATGCCGCGCTCGTTCACGAACTTATCGGGATCATTCGGATCGAGAACCCCGGCAACCTCCATCACGCCGTTGAGAACCTTGCGGTTGTTCACCCGCACAACATAGTCGCCGCGCGGAATACCGACGACTTCCAGCGTGTCCGAAAGCATCGCGCAAATCTCGGCATCGGCGGCGACCGTCGCCGCGCCAACGGTATCGGCATCACACTGATAGAACTGGCGGAAACGGCCCGGACCCGGTTTTTCGTTGCGCCAGACGGGTCCCATCGCATAGCGGCGATAGGGCGTCGGAAGATCATTGCGGAACTGTGCGTAAACGCGTGCAAGCGGGGCGGTCAGGTCATAACGAAGCGCGACCCAATCGCTGTCGTCTTCCTGCCAGGCGAAAACACCCTCGTTCGGGCGATCCACATCGGGGAGAAACTTGCCCAGCGCCTCGACCGTTTCAACCGCGCTCGTTTCCAGAGCCTCGAAGCCATAACGATGATACACCCCTGCGATCTGGTTGAGCATCGCGGCACGCTCGGTGACCTCTACGCCAAAATAATCGCGGAAACCTTTGGGCGTGATTGCCTGTGGGCGGGGTTGTTTCTTGTCCTTGGCCATTTTGTCCTCGGTCGGTGGTTTGCTCTGCCTTTAACGTGCGCAGCCCCCGAGAGCAACGCAGGCTTTGCGTGTTTGTATGCCTCAAGCGCGTGCGGCGACATAGACGGCGTGCTTGGAGGCTGATAATGGAAAAGCATGTCAGACATAATACGCCTCGAAGAAAAGATCGCGCACCTCACCCGAATGGTCGAGGAGCTCTCGGATGTGGTCGCCAAGCAGCAGGTCGACCTTGATCTGGCCAAAAGGCGGATCGGGATGCTTCTGGAGCGTGAGGCCCAGCGCGAAATGGACGGCGAGAGCATGATCCCGCTGGCCGATCAACGCCCCCCGCATTGGTAAACTAGGGTTCGCGCAACTCGACGGAAACGACACGGCCTTCGTGGATGAGGATGTCGGCCCAATGCGCATTGGTGCCGAAGGCTTCGTAAGCTGTTAAAAAAGTTGTCGCTTTTGCCAGTTCATCAAGTTGCCCGCCACAGGGCTCGCCGATCGTCACGCTGCAAAACCGCGACTGGATCTCGTCATAGGCACGATCGGTTGCGCTGGTTGCCTTGCGGCCTGCCTGAAACCGCAGCATCTCATAGGTCCCCACATCGCCGAACATCACCATTGCGGCGGTGAATTGACGGACACAGCCATCGGGAAACCCCGTGAGATAGAAACTGCGCGGGGCTTCGGTGTCGCCGCCCGCATCATAAAGACCATAGCCCGAAGCAGAGGTGACGCGCGCGCCAAGCTCATTCGGCGCAATTTCACAATTGGTTCCGATCTCGCCATAGGGCAATAGTGTGCCGCTGGTCACGCGCTGCGAGGCCGGCCCGATGATCGGCTCATCCACCTGTTCTCGGGCAGGCTTGCGACTCAGAAGCCCGAACAAACTGCGTTTCGGCCTAGAGACGGTCTCTTCCTCAGGAATGTCGTCCGTCGCGTCTGTGTCATGCGATGGGCCCGGCGTTGACACGGTTTCATCGGTTGCGCTCTTGGGCAACAAACGGGCAAAGAGCCCTCTGCGCGCGGGAGCCTCTTCAACCGATGCGATGGCCAGAGACTCGCCCTCTGGCGCAAGCTCGATATCCTCAAGTCTGTTCACTCGATCAAAGGGATTGCCACACCCCGACAAAGCAAGCCCCATTCCGAGGACCAGCACATATTTCTTCATGGTATCCGTCTCGCCGCCGCGCCCACTCTACCGTTGGGTTAACAACGGGTCTAAGGGACAATCCCAGATGCGGCAAGCCCGAGTGGCCTTAGACTTCCTCGACCTCGATCACGCCGTTCAGCGACTTGATCGCGCCCTTGATCTGCGGGTTGAGCGGAAATTCCTCGCCGATATCCAATTCGACTTCACCCGGAAGATCGGGCCGAAGCAGGCAGAAATAGATCGGCCCCCTACCCCCGCGGACCTTGTCACGGCGCGCACTCTCGAGGACTGAAGCAACCGAAGCAATCGCCTCTTCCTCGTCGACGAATATCCTTAGCCCCGTGCTGCCTGCATCGGCGACAACGTTATCGATCGGCGAAACAGACCGCGCCAGAAGCTTGAGCTGATCGCTTTCCATGGTCGCTTCGACCTGAAGCACCACCTGTGCACCGGTCTCCAGAAAATCGCGACAAGCCTCGAGCGTATCCGAGAAAATCGTCACCTCGTAACCACCTGTCGGGTCGGAAAGCTGCGCAAAAGCAAAGCGGTTTCCTCGCGCAGACTTGCGTTCCTGCCGTCCCGACACCGTGCCCGCCATTTTGACGATACACGCACCGCGCTCGGCCTTGGCCGTCACTTCGTCAAGGGTCAGCACCTGCTTGCGTTTCAGCGCAGGAAGGTAGTCGTCCAGCGGGTGACCCGAGAGATAGAACCCGATCGCCTTGAATTCTTCGGCCAGACGTTCCGCAGGCAGCCAGTCGTCACAGCGCGGCAAACGCGGCTCGGGCAAATCATCCCCCGCATCCCCGAAGAGAGACACCTGATTGGACGACTTTTGTTCATGCACGGCCGCCGAATATCCCGAAAGCGCATCAAGGCTCTCGAATACGCGGCGCCGATTGCTGTCGAGTTGGTCAAAGGCCCCTGCGCGGGCCAGCATCTCCAACGGTCGTTTGCCCACACGTTTCAAATCCGCGCGGCGGGCGAAATCGAACAAGTTCACGAAAGGCTTGTCGCCGCGCGCTTCCACGATCAGCTTCATCGCCTCGACGCCCACGTTCTTGAGCGCGCCCAGCGCATAGACCAGTTTCTGATCGACCACATCGAAGGTCGCGAGCGATCGGTTGACGCAAGGCGGGATGTAATCGATCCCGAGACCCTTTTTCACCTCTTGGAAATAAACGGCGAGCTTATCCGTCAGGTGGATATCGCAGTTCATCACCCCCGCCATGAATTCGACGGGATGGTTCGCCTTGAGCCATGCGGTTTGATAGGACACCACCGCATAGGCAGCCGCGTGCGATTTGTTGAAACCGTAGTTCGCGAATTTCTCCAGAAGATCGAAAACCTCGCCGGCTTTCTTTTCGGGGACGTTGTGCGTGGCCTTGGCACCCTCGATGAACTTGGGGCGTTCCTTGGCCATTTCTTCGGCAATCTTCTTACCCATCGCGCGGCGCAAAAGGTCCGCGCCGCCAAGACTATAGCCCGCCATGACCTGCGCGATCTGCATCACCTGTTCCTGATAAACGATGATGCCCTGCGTTTCAGCAAGGATATGGTCGATGGTCGGGTGGATCGATTCCAGCTCCCGTTTGCCGTGCTTGACCTCACAGTAAACGGGGATGTTTTCCATCGGGCCGGGACGATAGAGCGCCACGAGCGCCACGATGTCCTCGATACAGGTCGGCTTCATGCGCTTGAGCGCATCCATCATACCTGTGGATTCCACCTGAAACACAGCGACCGTTTTTGCGTCGGCATAGAGTTTATAGGTGCGCTCGTCATCCAGCGGGATCGCGTTGATCTCGTTCTCGGCGCCCTCGGCCGGCTCGTAAAGCTTGCGCCCGTCCGCTGCGACATGAAGCGGGCGGCCTGATTTGAAAATGAGGTTCATCGCCGACTGGATCACCGTCAACGTCTTGAGCCCGAGGAAGTCGAACTTCACAAGGCCCGCCTGCTCGACCCATTTCATGTTGAACTGGGTCGCAGGCATATCCGAACGCGGATCCTGATAGAGCGGCACAAGCTCGTCGAGCGGACGATCTCCGATCACCACGCCTGCAGCGTGGGTCGAGGCGTTGCGCAAGAGCCCCTCGATCTTCATCCCATAGGTCAAAAGTCGATCTACGACTTCCTCGTTGCGGGCCTCTTCGCGAAGTCGCTCTTCCTGCGCCAAAGCCTGTTCGATCGAGACGGGCTTAACGCCTTCGACAGGGATCATCTTGGAGAGGCGGTCGACCTGACCATATGGCATCTGGAGAACGCGCCCAACGTCGCGGACGGCCGCTTTGGACAAAAGCGCGCCGAATGTGATGATCTGCCCGACTTTGTCGCGACCGTATTTTTCCTGCACATAGCGGATCGTTTCTTCGCGACGATCCATGCAAAAGTCGATGTCGAAGTCCGGCATCGAAACACGTTCGGGATTGAGAAAACGTTCGAAGAGAAGCGAGTAGCGCAAAGGATCAAGGTCGGTGATCGTCAGCACATAAGCGACGAGTGAACCTGCACCCGACCCCCGCCCCGGACCGACGGGAATGCCATTGTCCTTGGACCATTTGATAAAGTCGGCAACGATCAGGAAGTAGCCGGGGAACCCCATGCCTTCGATGATATCAAGCTCGAACTGGAGCCGTTCTTCGTAAACCTTGCGGTCCGCAACCGCCTTGATCACCGAAAGGCGCTTGTCCAAACCTTCCCAAGCCTGACGGCGAAGTTCCTCCACCTCGTCGTCGGCGAATTTGGGGAGGATCGGCGCACGCTTATAAACCTTGAACGCGCAGCGCTTCGCAATCTCGACTGTGTTTTCAATCGCTTCAGGAAGATCGGCAAAAAGCGCAACCATTTCCTCTTGGCTCTTGAAGTAGTGTTGCGGCGTGAGACGACGGCGCGGCTCTTGCTGATCGACATAGGCGCCTTGGGCGATACAGATAAGCGCGTCGTGGGCCTCATAGATGTCGGGCTTGGGGAAATACACATCATTGGTCGCCACGAGCGGGATATCCATGTCGTAGGCCATTTCAATATGCCCGCGCTCGCTCAATCGTTCGGCTTCGGGAAGACCGCCTTCCTCGGGGTGGCGCTGTAGCTCGATATAAAACCTGTCGGCATAGATGTCGTGAAGCGACCTGACCAAAGCTTCGGCCTTGACGCTCTGCCCCATGCGCAAGAGCCGCCCGACAGGGCCATCCGGACCACCGGAGAGACAGATCAATCCCGCATTATGGGCCTTTAGGTCATCTAGTGTCACATGCGGAAGCTGGCCGCCCTGATCCAGATAGAGCGCGGAATTGAGCTTCATCAGGTTCATGTAACCTTGCTCGGACTGCGCCAAGAGAACGATCGGCGCAGGCGGCTCGGGGCGTTTTCCGGGCTCGGGCGCGACATAGGCCAAATCGATCTGACAGCCGACGATCGGTTGAACACCATCCTTGCCCGCATATTCCGAAAATTCGAGCCCGCAGAACATGTTGTTCGTATCCGTCACGGCAACGGCGGGCATGTTCATTGCAGCCGCCATTCCCGCCAGTTTCTTGACGCGAACAGCGCCTTCCAGAAGCGAATATTCGGTATGGACGCGGAGGTGTATAAATCTGGCAGAGTCACTCATGTGCCCAAGCTACTCCAGCCGTCCCCCAGAGGGAATAACCAAAGGCGCGCCGCAAAGGTGCCCATTTTTTGCGCATTCGCATAGGGACGTGGCGACCCTCGGACCCTTTTCTCTTGCCAAACCGCGTTTTCCTTTGGTCTATTCAAGAACAACACGGGCACAGGATCTACGCCGCATCGATCCTGTAAGGACCCCTTCACGACGGTAAGGCGGCGGGTTTTCACATGGATATCGAGTTTCTTCTGAACGGAGAGACCATTCGGTTGACCACCGCGCCGACTCGGACTTTGCTCGAGTGGCTGCGTGAAGAGCGCGATTTGAAAGGCACCAAAGAGGGATGCAACGAAGGCGACTGCGGGGCCTGCACCGTGGTGGTTCAGGATGAAAACGGGATCAAGGCGCTCAATGCCTGCATTCTCTTTTTGCCGCAACTTCACGGCAAAGCGGTGCGCACGGTCGAAGCGCTCGGATCGAATGGCCTTCACCCCGTTCAAACGGCCATGATCGAACATCACGGGTCTCAATGCGGGTTCTGCACACCCGGGATTGTGGCCTCGCTGGTTGCGGGTCATGCGCAGGGACGGACAGATCACGATACCGTTCTGGCAGGAAACCTTTGCCGCTGCACCGGTTACGCCCCCATCATAAGGGCCGCCCAAGCCGCCGAAGGTGCCGAGCGCCCCGACTGGATCGAGGAGGATCACCAAAAGCTCTCGACCCTCAGGGCGCCCGCGCCCTTTGCACCGCAGACCTCGGACGAACTTGCCGCTTGGTATGTCGATCATCCCGATGCCCAACTGATCGCAGGTGCGACGGATGTCGGTCTTTGGGTCACAAAGCAGCTCAGAGAATTGCCGAACGTCGCGTTCCTCGGGAAATGTAGCGATCTTCAGCATATCCGCGATTTGGGGGACCGCCTTTGGATCGGCGCGGCTGTCACCATGACCGCGCTTCGTTCGGCTTTGCTCGAAAGCCATCCGACTTATGCCGAGTTGATCCGCCGTTATGCCTCGGAGCAAGTGCGCAACGCCGCAACCATCGGCGGGAATATCGCGAACGGCTCGCCGATCGGCGACAATCCACCCGCGCTGATTGCCATGGGTGCGCAACTCCAGCTCAGGCAGGGCGATGCGCGGCGCAGCCTCGCCCTCGAGGACTTTTTCATCGATTACGGCAAACAGGACCGCAGAAACGGTGAGTTCGTGGAAGCCGTCTTGATCCCCAAAACAGTGCCCGACTTCAAGTGCTACAAAATCTCCAAGCGCTTCGATCAGGATATCTCGGCTGTCCTTGGATGTTTCAACGTGACGGTGGAAAACGGCACCGTGACCGCGGCGCGGATCGCCTTTGGCGGAATGGCCGCAACTCCGAAACTTGCAACCCATGCAATGCAAGCGATGGTGGGCGAGACATGGTCCACGGACACGATCAACCGCGCCAAAGCCGCCATGGAAAAAGACTTCCGTCCGATCAGCGATATGCGAGCAAGCGCGGGGTATCGACTTGAGGTCGCAAAATCCCTCTTCGACCGCTATTTCGCCGAGCGGGCGGGACAGGTAGTCAATGTTCTGGAGGTCCGCGCATGAGTGTCCATCGTTCCTCCCCCCATGACAGCGCACCTCTCCACGTCACAGGCGCCGCGCGCTATGTCGATGATATCCCGCTTCCGCGTGGCGCGCTTCACCTCGCATTCGGTCTATCGACCATCGCTAAGGGCAAGATCACCGACATGGACCTTTCCTCGGTCCGCACTGCTCAAGGGGTCGTTGCCGTTCTGACGGCAGAGGATCTTCCCTTTGCCAATGACGTCTCCCCCGGAGCGCATGACGAGCCGCTTCTGAGCGACGGGACAGTCCATTATCACGGCCAGCCGCTTTTCCTCGTCGTTGCCGAAAGCCATCTGCTCGCACGCAAAGCCGCACGGCTGGGGAAAATCACATATACCGAGGAAACGCCGATCCTCACGATCAAAGAAGCATTGGCCGCAGATAGTCGTTTCGAGGACGGTCCCCGTGTCTGGAGCAAGGGGGATAGTCGAACGGCAATCAAATCCGCGCCGAACCGGATCTCGGGCCGGATCACGATGGGCGGGCAAGAGCATTTCTACCTTGAGGGTCAAGCTGCGCTGGCATTGCCGCAGGATAACGGGGATATGGAAATCCATTCTTCGACCCAGCACCCGACCGAAATCCAACACAAGGTGGCCGAAGCTCTGGGCATTCCGTTTCACGGTGTGCGGGTTGAAACGCGGCGAATGGGGGGCGGTTTCGGCGGCAAGGAAAGCCAAGGCAACGCACTTGCCGTGGCCTGCGCCATCGCCGCAAGACTGACGGGGCGCGCCTGCAAGATGCGCTATGACCGCGATGACGACATGGTGATCACGGGCAAGCGGCACGACTTCGAAATCGACTACGAGGTGGGGTTCGACCAGAGTGGCCGCATTCTCGGGATCGAGTTCGACCAGAAGACCCGTGGCGGCTGGGCGCTTGATCTGACGCTTCCTGTGGCGGATCGCGCGATGCTTCATTCCGACAACGCCTATTTGCTGGATCACGTCACGATCACATCGCATCGGCTCAAGACCAACACCGCCTCGGCAACGGCGTTTCGCGGGTTCGGCGGCCCCCAAGGCGTGCTCGGGATCGAACGGGTGATGGATCATATCGCCCATACGCTTGGGGCTGATCCCGTCGACGTGCGGCGGATCAACTATTACGCACCGATGCAGGCGAACCCCGCCGCGGCGAACCCCGTCAATACGACGCCCTACGGGATGGAAGTCACTGACTTTATTCTGGGCGAAATGACCGAAAACTTCCTCGCAAGTGCGGCCTATGCCGAAAGACGTCGAGAGATCGATGCTTGGAACGCCGCGCAGCCTATTCTGAAAAAAGGGCTCGGGTTCTCGCCGGTCAAATTCGGTATCTCGTTCACGCTTACCCATCTCAACCAAGCGGGTGCCTTGGTGCACGTTTATGCCGACGGTTCCATAAGGATCAACCACGGTGGAACCGAGATGGGCCAAGGACTGTTCCAGAAAGTCGCGCAAGTCGCGGCCCAGACCTTTGGCGTGGATCAGGCCGCAATCAAGATCACCGCAACCGACACGGCCAAGGTCCCCAACACCTCGGCGACGGCTGCCTCTTCGGGTTCCGACCTCAATGGAATGGCCGTCAAAATCGCCTGCGATACGATCAAGGACCGTATGGCAGAAGTCGCGGCACAGGTCCTTGATTGCACCTCCGCAGAGCTACGCTTCGAAGGCGGGCACGTGCACGGCCCGTCCAAATCGCTGCTCTTTGCCGAGCTTGCGGCGCTGGCGTATCAGTCACGCGTCAGCCTATCGTCCACGGGGTTTTACAAGACCCCCGACCTCAGCTGGGACCGCATCGCAGGCAAAGGCCGACCGTTTTTCTATTTTGCCCAAGGTCTTGCGCTTACCGAAGTGGTGATCGACACCCTGACAGGAGAAAACCGCATTCTGCGCGCGGATATTCTCCATGACGCAGGCGCGTCGCTGAACCCCGCGCTTGATATCGGACAGGTCGAAGGCGGCTATGTGCAGGGCGCAGGATGGCTCACCACCGAAGAGCTTGTCTGGGACGACAAAGGAAGGCTGCGCACCCACGCGCCCTCGACCTACAAAATCCCTGCCTGCTCCGACCGTCCCGACGTCTTTAACGTCGATCTTTGGGATGCACCGAACCCGATGGCAACGATCTATCGGTCAAAAGCGGTCGGCGAGCCCCCTTTCATGCATGGGATCTCGGCGTTCTTGGCCCTTTCGGACGCGATTTCCGCATGCGGGCCGAAATACCCGATGCTCGATGCGCCCGCGACACCCGAACGCATTCTTGCCGCCATCAAGAGGGCCCGAGATGAGCTTTGATCGCAGAGCACTTCGCCGCCATCTCCAAAGCGGACCCACCGTGCGGGTGCTGATCACCGCATCGGCGGGATCAACACCGCGGGAAGCGGGCGTATCGATGCTCGTGCAACACGACAGGATAATCGGCACGATCGGCGGCGGTGCGCTCGAACAAGAGGCCATCGCGCTGGCGCGAGACATTCTGGAAACAGGCAAGGCACAGAGCCGGACCTTCCCGCTTGGTCCGTCACTCGGCCAATGTTGCGGCGGCTCGGTCACTCTGGTGTGGGAACGCTTGACGAGCGAGGACTGCAAAGGGGATGGGCCGTTCGTGCGGCGGATCGATGGTCCTGCAAATCCCCCCGAAGCCGTCGCGCGCCGCGCCGCCCTGATCCGCAAAGGCGCGCTTCCCCTGATGATCGAAGGCTGGCTGATCGAAGCCGAAACGCCTGCGCGGCGTCCACTTTGGATTTGGGGCGCGGGGCATGTGGGTCGCGCCTTGGTTCAGGTCCTCTCGCCGCTCGAGATTTTCGACATCACGTGGATCGACACGGATCAAATCCGCTTTCCCGTCCAAGTTCCCCCCGAGGTGGAAACCGTAGCGGCTCAAGAGCCCGAGCGGCTTGTCGCTTTTGCCCCGAAGTCGGCCGAACATATCATACTGACCTATAGTCACGCGCTTGATCTTGCTCTGTGCAATGCGCTCTTGGCGCATGGTTTCGAGCGCACAGGCTTGATCGGGTCTGCGACAAAATGGGCCCGTTTCAGCAAAAGACTTGGAGAAATGGGCCATTCCCCTGCGAAAATCGCTAGAATTGATTGCCCGATCGGCAATCCAAGTCTTGGCAAACACCCCCAAGCCATTGCAGTTGGAGTGGCAACACAAATGCTGACGCAAAGCAGCAAGCTTGCGCGACAAAAGGGAGAGACAGGGTGAGGGAAAAGCTGCTCGAGCTCAAAGGCTTGACCAAAGCCTATCCGGGGGTCGTTGCGAACTCGGATGTGACCTTTACCATCGGCAAAGGCGAGATCCACGCGCTGCTGGGTGAAAACGGAGCGGGTAAATCGACGCTGGTCAAAACGATCTACGGGCTCGTCAAACCTGACAAGGGGACGATGCTTCTGGACGGTGCCGAGTTCCGTCCCGCCGAACCCAAAGCCGCCCGCGCAAGCGGCATCGGCATGGTCTTCCAGCATTTCTCGCTTTTCGACGCGCTCAATGTGGCCGAGAATATTGCGCTCGGAATGGAAAACCCACCACCGTTTTCTGAGCTATCGTCACGCATCAAATCCGTTTCGGAAACCTATGGACTTCCTCTTGATCCTGCGCGGATCGTCGGCGACCTGTCGGCAGGCGAGCGCCAACGGGTCGAGATCATCCGCTGCCTTCTCCAAGACCCGCGTCTTTTGATCATGGACGAGCCGACGTCGGTTCTCACCCCGCAAGAGGTCGCCACGCTTTTCGACACCTTGAGGCTCCTATCGAGCAAGGGGACCGCGATCCTCTATATCTCGCACAAGCTTGAAGAGATCCGCACCCTGTGCGAGCACGCCACGATCCTGCGCTTGGGCAAAGTGGTCGGAACTTGCGACCCGCGCGAAACATCTGCCCGCGATATGGCCGAGATGATGGTCGGGAGCAAACTTCACACCCCCACCAATGCAGGCAAAAAGGCGGGCGAGATTCTGCTTGAACTCAATGGGCTGAGTGCCCCTGCCCCCCATCGGTTCGGCACAGCGCTCAAGGCCATCTCGCTTTCGGTGCGGTCGGGTGAAATCGTCGGCATCGGCGGTGTCGCGGGCAACGGCCAAGACGAGCTTGTCGCCGCGCTTTCGGGGGAAATGGGAACCGGTGCCCAGATGATCTTTCTTGACGGCAGGGACATCGGCGCAGCGTCTCCGAACGAAAGGCGCGCCTTGGGCCTTTGCGCCGCGCCCGAAGAGCGGAACGGCCATGCGGCAGCCCCCGATATGACATTGACCGAAAATGCCCTTTTGACCGCGCGCACCCGCAAGCAGTTGACCAAGAACGGTTTTGTCGATTGGGACAAGGCACGGGAATTTGCGCGCGATGTCATCGCGGCCTTTGACGTTAGGACGCCGGGCCCCGAAAACGCTGCACGCTCGCTGTCGGGCGGCAACCTACAGAAATTCGTGATAGGTCGCGAAATCATGCAAAAACCGCGAGTGCTCGTCGTGAACCAGCCGACTTGGGGTGTTGACGCCTCGGCTGCGGCTTCGATCCGCCAAGCGCTCCTTGATCTGGCGGCCGAAGGGGCGGCGGTCGTGTGTATTTCACAGGACCTCGACGAGCTGATGGAAATATCCGACCGTTTTGCCGCGCTGAACGGGGGAGAGCTTGCCGCACCGCGCCCGACCGAGGGACTTACGGTGGAAACCATCGGACTGATGCTGGGCGGCGCCCACGATATGGAGCCTGCCCATGTTTAAGCTGGAAAAACGACCCCAACCGTCCAAAGTCTGGACCTTCGGCGCGCCGATCCTTGCCGTTGTCCTGACCATCATACTCGGCATGGGTCTCTTTGCGATTTTGGGCAAGGACCCGATCCTTGCTACCAAAGTGATCTTTTGGGACCCCCTGTTCGGAGAGTTTGCCGATCTCGACCGACCGAACGTCATAAAAAAGGCCGCGCCGCTGATCCTGATCGCCATCGGCCTTTCCTTCGGCTTTCGTGCAGGCATCTGGAACATCGGTGCGGAAGGGCAATATATCATCGGCGCTATAACGGGTGCGGCGCTTGCGCTCTCGTTTTATCCGATGGAGGCCCGCTGGCTTATCTTTCCGCTCACCATCCTCTTCGGAGCCTTGGGCGGTCTGGTCTGGGCGATGATCCCTGCACTCTTGCGGGTCTACTTTAAAACGAATGAAATTCTGGTTTCGCTCATGCTTGTCTATGTGGCCGAGGTCTTGATCAAAGCCATGGCCATCGGCGCGCTGCGCGACCCTGACGGGTTCGGCATGCCCGGATCGCGGGACCTCAGACGGTTTGCGTCCGCCGCCAACCCCGATCTGATCGCAGGATCGGGTATCCACCTTGGTGTCGTGGCCGCGCTTTTGTCCGTCGTCGCCGCCTATATCGCTTTGACCCGCCATCAATTCGGCTTCGACGTGCGTCTTGCGGGTCAAAGCCCGCGCGCGGCCGCCTTTTCGGGCGTGAACCCCAATCGGCTCATCCTCGTGTGTATGGCCATTTCGGGCGCACTTGCAGGGCTCGCGGGTGTGTTCGAAGTGACGGGCCCGTCGGGTAAGATCCTCGGAAGTTTTCCGACCTACTACGGATTTACCGCGATCATCGTTGCGTTCTTGGGCCGCTTGCATCCCGTCGGGATCTTGCTCGCGGGCATCCTACTTGCGCTGACCTATATCGGCGGCAATCTTGCCGAACAGTCGCTGGGACTGCCGGCCGCTGCGATCAAGTGCTTCCAAGGGCTGCTCCTCTTTTCGCTCTTGGGCGTTGATTTGCTAACGAATTACCGGATCAAATTTCGCACCAAAGGGAAGGCTCAGTAATGGATATCAACCCGATCCTTCTTCTTGCAGCTTTGATGGTGGCCTCGACCCCCATTCTCTTGGCCGCCATCGGTGAACTCGTGGTCGAACGCGCAGGCGTTCTCAACCTCGGGGTCGAAGGTATGATGATCACAGGGGCCGTCTGTGGCTATATCGTCGGCCACGGAACCGAGAACCCCTATATCGGCTTTGTCGGTGCAGCCTTTGCGGGCGCGGCTCTTTCTTTTGTCTTTGCTGCCCTGACCCAGTTTCTGCTGACCAATCAGGTCGCAACAGGTCTCGGGCTGACGATGTTCGGCCTCGGCCTTGCCTCGCTTATCGGCCAAGGTGCGACAGGGTCGAGTGATCTTATCGTGGGCAAGCTCAACCTGCCGATCATATCCGACATTCCCGTGATCGGTCGCATCTTGTTCCAGCATGACCCGATCGTCTATGTGAGCCTTTTGCTCGTTGCAGGAACTTGGTGGTTCCTGTCGAAATCCCGCGCGGGGCTGATCCTCCGCGCGGTCGGGGAAAACCATGATGCAGCCCATGCGCTAGGATATAACGTGCGGCTCGTGCGCGTCCTCGCGATCCTCTTCGGCGGCGCTTGTGCGGGGCTTGCAGGGTCCTACATCAGCCTTGTCCGCGTGCCGCAATGGATCGACGGAATCACCAGCGGCGCAGGCTGGATTGCGCTCGCGATTGTCGTCTTTGCGAGCTGGAATCCTTGGCGTCTGATTGCAGGTGCCTATCTTTTCGGCGGAGTCACCGTTCTTCAGCTCAACCTACAAGCGGAAGGCTTGAAAATTCCTACGGAATATCTGTCCATGGCACCATATTTAGCGACGATCCTCGTGCTCGTCGTGATACGAGCAGGACGCGCGCCCGGTTCGCTGGGCAAGAGTTTTCATCCCTCTTCCTAAGAGGGTCGATGCAACGGCCGGGGCACAGTTTCCGGCACAACTGGGAGACCAAAACATGAAACGCAGAACACTGCTCGCAACCGGCGCAGGCGCAGCGATGGCCGCTGCACTCGGCCTGCCGGCCCGTGCACAAGACAAGACCAAGGTCGGCTTCATCTATGTCGGCCCGATCAACGACGGCGGCTGGACCCAGCACCACCACCATTCGGCTCTCGAAATGGTCGAGCACTTCGGTGACGCCGTAGAACTCGTATATCAAGAGTCCGTGCCCGAAGGCCCCGACGCAGAGCGCGCAATCACCCAGATGGCCCGCGGCGGTGCAGACATCATTTTCACCACCTCGTTCGGCTTCATGGACCCGACCGTTAACGTTGCCGCCAACTTCCCCGATGTGAAGTTCGAGCACGCCACCGGTTACAAGCAGGCCGACAACGTTTCCGTTTATTCGGCACGTTTCTACGAGGGCCGCGCCATTCAGGGCACCCTTGCAGGTCGCATGACCAAGACCAACAAGATCGGCTACATCGCTTCGGTTCCGATCCCCGAAGTGATCCGCGGCATCAACTCGGCCTATCTGCACGCCAAGAAGGTCAACCCCGATGTCGAATTCAAGATCATCTGGATCTTTGAATGGCTGAACCCCGCCAAAGAAGCAGATGCTGCCAAGGCTCTCATCGAACAGGGCTGTGACGTTGTGCTCCAGCACACCGACTCGACCGCGCCGCATCAGGCTGCGAAAGAGGCCGGCAACGTCTATACCTTCGGTCAGGCCGCCGATATGGCGGAATACGCCCCGATGCCGCGTATCTCTTCGATCATCGACAACTGGGCGCCCTACTATATCGAGCGCGTTCAAGCTGTGATCGACGGCACCTGGACTTCGGTCAACACCTGGGACGGCATCGCCCCCGGTATGGTCGGTATCGGCGAGATTTCGGACGCCGTTCCTGCAGATGTCAAAGCAGAAGCCGAAGCGCTCCGTGATGCCATCGCAGCGGGCGAATACCACCCCTTCACCGGCCCGATCAACAAGCAGGACGGCACTCCGTGGCTTGCCGAAGGCGAGATCGCTAATGACGGCGACCTTGCCGGCATGTTCTTCTTTGTCGAAGGCGTCGAAGGCGACATCCCGTCCTAATCCATCGGGATTTGGAATAGAGAGAGGGGCGGCCATTCGGTCGCCCCTTTGCTTTTCGGGATGCAGGACTTAGGTTTCGCGCATGAGCACACCGATCCTTTATTCCTTTCGCCGCTGCCCCTATGCAATGCGCGCCCGCCTCGGCATTGCGGCATCGGGTCAGCGTGTCGAGCTGCGGGAAATCGTGCTGCGCGACAAGGCGCCCGAGTTTCTCGCCGTCTCGCCAAGCGGGACTGTGCCCTGTCTGGTGAATGGAGCCGAGGTCATCGACGAAAGCCTTGATGTGATGACTTGGGCCTTGGAACAGTCCGACCCCGAAGGTTGGCTCGACATGCCCGAAGAAGGGTGGGACTGGATCACCCGCACTGACGGGTCATTCAAACGGGCCTTGGATCGCACGAAATATGAAACGCGCTATCCCGAGTGTGACCCAGTAGAGGAGCGCGCAAAGGCGCATGCATTTCTAGGCGAGCTCGATACACAGATCGACGGATGGATTTTCGGCAGGCCGACGCTGGCGGATTTCGCGATCCTCCCCTTCGTGCGCCAATTCGCCTTTATCGACAAAGCCCTATTCGACGCAGAGGATTGGCCGAACCTCAAGCCGTGGCTGGAGCGGTTCCTTGTCTCGGACCGTTTTGCCGCGATCATGACCCGCCACGAGAAATGGCAGGTCGATGATGCGCCGATCTATTTTCCCTAGCGGTAAATTTCATCCTCGGTCGGGAAGGCACGTGTTTTGACGTCTTCCGCATAGCGGCGCACCGAGTCCTCGATCATCGGCCCGAGCTGGCCATAGACCTTGACGAATTTGGGCGTCCAAGGGTTGAGACCCAGCATGTCCTCCAGAACAAGGATCTGCCCGTCACACTCGACCGAGGCCCCGATCCCGATGGTCGGAATGTCGATCTCCTTGGTGATCTTCGCCGCAAGCGGTTCGACCATCCCTTCAAGAACAACCGAGAATGCCCCCGCTTCGGTAACGGCCTTTGCGTCCTCGATATGCGCGGCCCAAGTGTCTTCGTCCCGTCCTTGGGTCTTGAAACCGCCCATAACGTGGCTCGACTGGGGCGTGAGGCCGATATGCGCCATGACGGGAATACCGCGTTCGACGAGGAACCGAATGGTCTCGGCCATACGTTTGCCACCCTCTAGCTTGACCGCGCCACAACCCGTTTCCTTCATGATCTTGGCCGCATTGCGAAACGCCATGTTCGGGCTTTCTTCATAGGTGCCAAAGGGCATATCGACGACGATCAGAGCCTTTTTCGTGCCGCGCACCACGGCCTTGCCGTGCATGATCATCAGATCAAGCGGCACACCGACCGTCGACTCCATCCCGTGCATGACCATCCCGAGGCTGTCGCCCACAAGGATGAAGTCGGCATATTTATCGACGATGGCAGCCGTATGCGCATGATAAGAGGTCAGCGAAACGATGGGCTCGCCCCCCTTGCGCCGCGCAATTTGCGGAACCGTGGTGCGACGGATGACTTCGGTCTGGGCGCTCATTTGGCAATCTCCCTCTGGTCAATAAGGAGGACGGTGTTGTCCTCGGGGCCGAATTCGGCGGAAATCATGATCCCGATGTCACTTTGCGGAATGCCCGCAATCGGTGCAAGTGTCAGAGCCTCGACGATATCGACACCGACAAGCCGCGCACGCGGTTCGGCGTTGATCGTCGCACGGATCACGGCATCAATGGCCTCGACGGTTCCGCCCTGCGCTGCAACCTCTTCGGCTTTGGCGAGTGATTGACTAAGCACCACTGCCGCCTTGCGATCCTCGGGCGCAAGCCGCACATTGCGCGACGACATGGCAAGACCATCGGCCTCTCGCACTGTCGGCACACCATGCACACGGGTCGGCACAAAGAGATCACGCGCCATCCGCCGAATGACCTGCAGTTGCTGGTAGTCCTTTTCCCCGAAATAGGCGTTGTCCGCTCCGGCGATGTTGAAAAGTTTGGTCACGACCGTGCAAACGCCTCGGAAATGACCCGGTCGCACCAATCCGTGAAGCATATTGGCCAGCCCCGTCGTCTCGACGATGGTTTCGGCACCGGCCGGATACATTTCCTCGACATTCGGGATAAAGACCGCAGCAACGCCGGCGGCCTCCAATTTGGCGCAATCGGCGGCTTCGGTGCGCGGATAGTTATCGAGATCGGATTGCTGCCCGAACTGTGTCGGGTTCACAAAGATCGTTGCGATCACGTCATCATTCTGGGACCGTGCGGCGGCGACAAGCGACATATGGCCTTGGTGAAGCGCGCCCATGGTCGGAACCAGCCCCACCGAATGCCCGAGAGCCTTGCGCTCCGCCACAAAGGCGCGAAGAGCGCCAACCGTTCGACAGACTTCCATGAGAACTCCCCCAAATCCCTTTGTCCGAATGTGTAGCCTCGGCGCTGCATCGCGGCAAGCAAATGCGCAAAATTATAACGCTAACAGGGATTTGGGATGAGCGACCATTTGCCTCTGTCTGCCCCACACAGACAGAGGCGTGCCGCGGCCGATGGGAAAAGACCGCAGCGGTTGGCTCGCACCACTCGAAGCCTTTGACAGCGAGCGAGCGGATATTCCGAAGTAACGGCACCTGCGCGCGCTGTCTTAGCGGCCTTGGAGCGAATTGGCGCCTGTCGGTTTTGATTGGATTCATGTCGGCTGTTTCCCTTGCCCGCGCTGCGTTTTGGGGCAAATTGCAGACAACTAAAAATGCGGGAGTCGCCCTTATGAAAACCCAAGTTCGTGCCCTTGTCGTCGGTGGTGGTGCCGTCGGTGCATCGATCGCCTATCACCTCGCCAAAGCTGGCTGGGAAGATGTCATGCTTCTGGAGCGTGACGAACTGACCTCCGGTTCGACTTGGCACGCTGCCGGTCTCTTGCCGCTCTTCAACATGAGCTATGCGACCACCCACATCCACAAATATTCGGTGGATTTCTACAAGACGCTCGAGGCCGAAACCGGCCTTAATGCGGGCTTCTCGATCTGCGGCAACCTTCGTATGGCCCAGACCCAAGAGCGCATGGACGAATACATGCTCTATTCGTCGGTCGCGGAAACCGCCGACGTCTATCACGAATTCCTGACCCCGAACGAGATCAAGGAACGCTGGCCCATGGTCCGCACCGATGACCTCAAGGGCGCACTGTTCCACCCGCAGGACGGCTATATCAACCCCGCAGACGTGACCCAAGCTATGGCCAAAGGTGCCCGTCAGCGCGGCGTCATGATCGAGCGCAAGTGGCAAGTCGACGGCTACAAGTGGATGGGCGATCACTGGGACGTCACCGTCACCAAAATGGTCGAAAAGGGCGGCAACCTTGTTCCTTCTGACGAGCAGGTCGTCATTTCGGCCGAGCACGTTGTAACGGCTACGGGCAACCACGCACAGCGCACCGCGAAACTGCTGGGCATCAAGATCCCCGCGATCCCCGTCGAGCACCAGTTCATCGTAACCGAACCCGATCCCGCACTTCAGGCCTATCGCGCTGCCGGCAACCCCGAACACCCCGTTCTGCGCGATGCCGACGCCAAGTGGTATGTCCGCGAAGAGCGCGGCGGCTGGATTCTCGGACCGTATGAGCGCGGCGCGCCTGCCCGTTTCGAATATGGCGTTCCCGACAGCTTCCGCGCCGACCTCTTCCCGCTCGACCTCGAGCGTATCGAAGAAGAATACATGTCGATGATCCACCGTATCCCGAGTTCGGAAACGGTTGGCCTCAAGGACGACTTCAACGGCCCGATCTGCTACACCCCCGATGGCAACCCGCTTGTCGGTCCCGCCCCGGGACTACGCAACATGTGGCTGGCAGAAGGTTTCAGCTTTGGCATCACTGCAGCAGGCGGCACGGGCTACTACCTTGCCCAGCTGATGACGCAGGGCGAAGCCGAGATCGACATGGCCTCGCTCGATCCCAAGCGTTACGGCTCGTGGATGACCACCGAATATGCGGCACGCAAGAACGAGGAATGCTACGAGCACGTCTTCATTCTGCACCACCCCGACGAAGAGCGTGAAGCTTGCCGTCCGCTCCGCACCGCTCCGAACTATGACGCGCAAAAAGCCCTCGGCGCACAGTTCGGTCAGGTCAACGGTTGGGAGCGTCCGAACTACTACGGCCCGCTCGATGCCGCCGACAACTTTGACCACGACAGCCGCAGCTTCCGCCGTGGCGAGTGGTGGCAGTATGCCGTGGAAGAGGCCAAGGCCATCCGCGAAACCGCAGGTATCATCGACGCAACCGCGTTCACCAAGCACCTTGTGCGCGGTCCTGGCGCGACGGCCTTCCTTGACCACTTCACCTGCAACAAACTTCCGAATGTGGGTCGCATCAACCTGACCTACGCGCTGACCGATGCAGGCACGACCCGCACCGAATACACGATCGTCCGTCTCAAGGAGAACGAGTATTACCTCATCTCTGCGGGCGCATGGACCGACTATGACGGTGATTTCCTCAAGAAATCGGCCGAAGACTTCATGGGCAACGGTGGCGGATATATCGACATCCACGACATCACCACCCAGTGGGGCGTGTTCGCTCTCGCAGGTCCGAACAGCCGCGCGATCCTCAAGGAACTCGTCAAAGACGCCGATCCCGACACCGTTCTGGGCAACAAGCGCTTCCCCTGGCTGTCCTATCGCGACATCGAACTCGGCATGTGCCCTGTCCGTGCAGTTCGCGTAGCCTACACGGGCGAACTTGGCTGGGAACTCCACCACCCAATCGAAATGGGTCGCTATCTTTGGAACCAGCTGATGGAAGCCGGTGCCAAGCATGGTCTCAAGCCCGTCGGCGCCCGCGCACAGAACTGGCTCCGCCAAGAGAAGTCCTATCGCGCCTTCGGCAACGAACTGGGCCGCGATGCGACCCCTGCCGAGGCTGGTCTCGACCGCTTTATCGACCTGTCGAAAGAGTTCAATGGCAAGCAAGCGATGCTTGATACGGGTATCCGCTCCAAGTGCGTCACTCTTTTGATCGATGGACCCGCAGACGCAGATCCATGGGGCAAAGAAGCGCTGCGCGACATGGACGGCAACTATGTCGGTCGTCTGACCTCGGGCGGCTACTCGGTCGCCTTCGGCAAACAGATCGGCATGGGCTATGTCAAACCCGAGATGGCCGCAGAGGGCACCAAGCTTCAGGTCAAAATCATGGGCCAGCTTTGGGACTGTGTCATCACTGAAGACAGCCCCTATGACCCGACGAACGCCGTGATCCGCAAAGACGGCTGATCGGTTAGAACATACAAAAACCAAGGCAGGCCCGAGAAATCGCGCCTGCCTTATTTATTTCCAATTGTAGTCATTAACCCGCCTTTGACCTTGCCTAGATATGGTTCCCATAACGCTATTGGGATTGCTGCCGCATGGTCCATTATTCAAAAATTGCCGAAGGTGAGATGATCACCGCCCCGAGCCGGTCCATCTCTCTGGTCGAGGGCACGCATATTGCCACGCCGATCGGCAATGTCAGCATCGAAATGCTGCGTGCGGGGGATATCGTTTGCACGGAAAACGGACCCCGTCCGATCAAAGCAATTCGGTCTCAGCGGATTTCCGGCCTTGTCTATAGCACCGACCGCAGCAATTGGCCGATACAGATCGCCAAGGATGCTTTGGGACAGAACCTTCCCGAACGGGATCTCTATCTTCACGGAGCGCAGCGCGTTCTCTTTCAAAGCATCCGTATCCCGCTCATGTTCGGAGAGGACGCCGTATTGGTCGAGGCACGGGCACTTTCCACCCGTAACGCCCCGCTCGAGGCACGTGGACCCGTCACATATTACCAGATCGCCTTTGACGCCGAAGAAATCATCTACGCCGAAGGGCTCCCTGTCGGAAGCTATCTTCCAACAGCGGAAGACCTCAATCGCGGCACAGCCGAGGACAAGGAGGCACTGCTCGCCCTCTATCCTCAGCTCAAAAACGACGGCAAAGTCGACGACTGTGGCTATATGATCCTGCATGACTGGGAACTGCGCGCCGCGACCGCATAGGCAAACAAAAATACTAGATCCAATATTCGTCTATCCGACGCACAATTCGCCCCACGAGGAGATGAAACGCTTGAGCCGAATCTGGTCAAGCTGCTAACATATTATCAAATGCGAATTTGATATTGGAAAGCCGATGAAACTCTCTCGCCGCTTTGTGCTCGGTGGTCTCGTGGCAGGTGCCACCTCGATCCCGTTGCGTGCTCTCGCCCAACTCGATCTCGGCTCTGTGAGCATCGAGACCCTCTCGGATGGCAACCTTGTTTTGCCGCCTTCGATGTTCCTTGCGGACCGCCCCTTCGAGGACGCGTTCGAAATCCTTCGGGCAGGAGGGTTCTCGACCGAGGAAATCAAACCCGACTGCAACGTGACGCTGCTTCGCGATGGCACCAACACCGTGCTCTTCGACGTCGGTGCAGGCCCGAACTTCATGCCGAGTGCTGGCACGCTTCTCGACTCGCTCGATGCCTTGGGCGTTTCCCCCGAAGAGATCACCCATGTTCTCTTTACCCACGGCCACCCCGATCACCTCTGGGGCGTGCTGGACGATTTCGACGAACCTGTCTTTATGAACGCGCGTCATCTCATGTCCCGCGTCGAACGGGACTACTGGCTTGATCCCGCAACCCCCGACAGCCTTGGCGAAGAGCGTCTTGCCTTTGCTGCAGGCGCCATTCGGATGATCGAAACGCTGGGCGATACCCTCGAAACATTCGAGGACGGCGAAGAGATTCTTCCCGGCATTTTCTCGGTCCCGACCAATGGCCACACCCCCGGACACACCTCTTTCCGCATCACCAGCGGGAGCGAAGAGATCGTCGTCATCGGCGATGCGATCGGCAACGCCCACGTGGCCTTTGCAGAACCGCTATGGCATTCGGGTTCGGATCAGGACACGGTCATGGGGGCCGAAACGCGCCTCAACCTTTTGACATCGCTTGCACAAAGCGCAAGCGTGGTTGTCGGCTATCACTTCCCCTTCCCCGGGATGGGACGCGTCGAAACCGAAGGAAACGCCTTTAGATACACGGCACTCTGACCGCAAAACGAAAACGCCGCCCTCGGGGCGGCGTTTTTCTTTTCAGAGATTACTCTGCCGCCTGCGGCATCCGCGCCAATTGGCAGTGCGACCAAAGCTCACCCAAGGCGCAGACAAGATGCTTGATGTCCGCTTCGGAGTGCACGGGCGAAGGCGTGATGCGCAGCCGCTCGGTGCCTTTGGGAACGGTGGGATAGTTGATCGGCTGGATATAGATCCCGAACTTGTCCATCAGAATGTCCGAGATGTATTTGCATTTGACGGGGTCACCGACCATCACGGGGATGATGTGGCTCGGGTTCTCAATGTGGGGAATGCCGATCCGATCAAGCTCTGCCCGAACCAATGCGACATTGGCTTGCTGACCCTCGCGTTCGACCGAAGACGACTTGAGATGACGGATCGAAGCACAGGCTCCAGCCGCGACCGCGGGCGGAAGCGCTGTGGTGAAAATAAAGCCCGACGCGAAAGAACGGACGAAATCCACGAGCGCAGCCGATGCGGCGATATAACCACCGACGACACCAAAGGCTTTGCCCAGCGTGCCCTCGATCACCGTGAGACGATCCATCAGACCTTCCCGCTCGGCGATACCGCCACCACGCGGGCCATACATGCCGACTGCATGCACCTCATCGAGATAGGTCATCGCGTTGTATTTATCGGCAAGATCGCAAATCTCTTTGATCGGCGCGATATCGCCATCCATCGAATAGACCGACTCGAACGCGATCAACTTGGGACGCTCGAGCGGCTCGGCCGCCAAAAGCTCTTCGAGATGCTCAAGATCGTTGTGGCGCCAGATTTTCCGTTCAGCCTTGGAGTGGCGAATGCCTTCGATCATCGAGGCATGGTTCAGCGCATCGGACAGAACGAGACAGTCGGGGATCTTGGCCGCCAAAGTGCCGAGCGCGGCCCAGTTGGAAACGTAACCCGATGTGAACAGAAGTGCCGCTTCCTTGCCATGCAGATCAGCAAGTTCGGCCTCGAGAAGAACATGATGGTGGGTTGTGCCCGAGATATTGCGCGTGCCACCCGCCCCAGCGCCGACCGTGTCGATTGCTTCGTGCATCGCGTCGAGGACAGAGGGGTGCTGACCCATCCCCAGATAATCGTTCGAACACCAGATCGTCACTTCACGCGCGCCCTTGCCCGAGCGATTGGTGGCTTGGGGATACTGACCCCGATGACGCTCGAGATCCGCAAAAACGCGGTAATTTCCATCGTTACGGAGCTTGGCAAGCTCAGCACTAAAGAAGTTCTGGTAGTTCATAGGCTATTCTCCGGCGGCTTCGCGGGCGATGTCGTCAAGCAACGCCTGCACCTTTTGCATTTCGCCCTCGGGTTGGTTCCGGTATCCGATCACGACTTCGCCTTCACGTTCGAAAACAAAAATCGCATAGGGACAATGGGCAATATTCATTGGGTCCGCTTCCATCATCTCTCGGGACAATGACGCCGAGCAAAACTGGAAGATATCCGCATTATCGAACAACAAAACGTCGCTCCCGACCGCACCTGCGGTTCGGGCGAGCATTTCGCCCGTATGGCTTACCCAATCGACGACAAGACCGCGACCAACGATCGCGGTTTCGACGCCAAAGGTCGCGTCTTCAAAGCTTCCGTCAAAGGAATAGACGGTTGCCTCGTCCGCCATTGCGGCGGTCGTCGTCAGAACAAGAAGTGCAGCAGCTAAACGGGTCATGCGTAGGGCCCTTTCCGAGAGCGGTGATACAGGGGAAATACGAACGGGACTTTGATCTCGATCATATTCCCCCTGTTTCGTGATCAGGGGAACATGCCCGTCGGCAAAAGCCGACGCGCGCGTTTATTGGCCACCGGCCGATTGCAGATATGCAATCATCGCCGCGATGTCTTCGTCAGACTTGAAGCCTGCAAAGCTCATCTTGGTGCCGGGCATTGCCGCTTTGGGGTTTGCAAGGAACGCGCCAAGAGTGGCTTCGTCCCAGACGCCTCCCGCAGCGCCTGCATCTGCAAGCGTGCCCGAGTAATTGAAGCCGTCATGCGCGCCGATCACGCGGCCGACGACACCATTGAGATGCGGCCCTGTGCGATCCACAGCGCCTTCACCGATCTGGTGGCACGAGCGGCACTTCTTGAAGAGGTCCTCACCCGCAGCCACGAGAGCGGGATCGAGCCCCGTATCCGCCGCAGCCGCTTCGACGGTCGCTTCGGGTGCAGCTTCGGCCGCAGCCTCTGCCGCTTCCGCAGCTTGACGTGCAGCGGTTTCCTCGGGCGTCACATCGAGCACAGAGGCGTGCATCGTGATCTCGACCGTCTCTTTGCAGTTTTCCATGCAGATATCGGGACGGACAAACTGGGGGAATTCGACTTCGAGACGATCGTCATCCTTGAAGTTCTCTTCGTTCGGAAGACGCACTTCGTTGAAGTTCTCGTTCGACAAGGTGAAGTCATCGTCAACCAGATCGTTCACATAGAGCAGATAGGCGGTGATGGCATACACTTCGTCGGGCGAGAGCGAGTTGGCCTCGCCGAACGGCATCGCACGGTTCACGTAATCGAACACGGTCGACAGATAGGGCCAATAAGACCCGATCGTCTTGACGGGGTCCTGACGGGTGAGCGTGCCGAAACCACCTGCAAGAACAGGCCAGCGTCCGACAGCCTCGCCGAAGTCGCCGTGGCACATGGAGCACTTTTCGATAAAGACTTCTTCACCCATGAAGACGTCACCCGATCCTGCGGGCAGACCATGGCCGTCGGGGCGCACATCGTCATCCCAAGCGGCGATTTCTTCGACGAGCGCTTCACGACCAAGTCCGTAGCCCCCCGAAATCGACGGAGCGAGTCCGGCAAGCGCCAACTCTTCGTTCCGCGCAGCAAGCTCTGCAGCCGCGGCGGCTTTGGCGTCTTTGGCTTCCTGAGCCTGTGCCGCATTGAGCTCGATGGCCTCGCGGATCGGCGCAGGAATATCGACGATGAACTGGTCGGCAGCGATATAGGCAAGCGACAGAACGGACGCCGCACCGGCCCCTGCAGGCAGGAAAATCTTAAGAAATTTCAACATTTTCAGCCTCGCCGTTTTCGTTCACATACCAGGTCTGGATGGAGTTGTTGTGGTAGATGGAGTTTTCGCCGCGGATCGCGCGAAGCTCGTTTTTCGTCGGCTGCACATAACCTGTGTTGTCGTGTGCGCGCGACTGGAGGAGCAGCGGCTTACCGTCCCACTCGAATTCATAATAGAAGCGGTGCATCGACTTGTTCAGCGACGGGCCGGACATACGTGCCTGATGCCAGTTCTTGCCGCCGTCGATGGTGACATCGACGCGCGGGATCGTGCCGCGACCGGACCATGCAACGCCCGTGATAACCGTCCAGCCTTTGCCGTGGGTGATCGGCGCTTGCGGGCTGGGGTTGGTGATGACCGATTTGGCATCCATTTCCCAGGTAAAGCGACGTGCCACACCATTGGCCAGAAGGTCGGTGTATTTCGACGTTTCCTCGCGGGCATGCCACGGCTCGTCACCCACCTCGATACGGCGGATCCATTTGACCCACATGTTGCCTTCCCAACCGGGAACAACAAGACGGAGCGGATAGCCCTGTTCGGGACGAAGTGCTTCGCCGTTCATCTTGAACGCGATCAGACAGTCGTCGAGCGCTTTTTCCATCGGGATCGAACGGTTCATACCCGCAGCATCCGCGCCTTCGACCATGATCCATTTGCCGTTGGTCTTGACCCCCGCTTCCTCAAGAAGGAGACGAAGCGGAACACCCGTGTACATCACGTTGTGGATCATGCCGTGGGTGAACTGACAGCCGTTAAGCTGCGCGCCCGCCCATTCCATCCCCGAGTTTGCCGCGCATTCGAGGAAATAGACGTGGTTTTCGCGGGGATAGCGCTTGAGATCGTCCATCGTAAAGACCAGCGGCTTGTCCACGAGGCCATTGATCATCAGACGGTGATCTTCAGGGGCGATTTCGGCCACACCGCCGTGGTGACGCTCGAAGCAGAGACCGTTCGGCGTGATGATCCCGTCGAGCTCGTGCAGCGGCGTAAAGTTGATCGAGCTGATCGGATCAGCCGTCAGCCACGGAACCGTGCGGCGGATCACATGGGCTTCGTGCTCGGAAGGCATCCCGTAGGGAGCCTCGTCCACGCCTGCGCCAAGGTATTGGCGCCAAGGCTGTTTTTCGGTGATCAGCGGATCAGGGGTTGCCTGACCTTGGGCCACACTTGCGCCCGCGACCGCTCCACCGGCGGCAAGTGCGCCGGTCAAGAAGGAGCGACGAGACGGCTTGGTGCCTTTGAACTTCATGTCCATCCTCTTGTCCTCTCTGGAAATTACGCGCCCACGACCTGCACCGAAGTGTTCGGTGTAATCGAAATGGCATCTTGTTTGCGAATATGGGCTTCGACGACGTCCCAAATCTCGGGGCCTTCGGTGCTTTCGTTGACAGAGGCCCAGCCGGCGACCACATAGCTCTTGGCCGGATCGAGAACCTCGCCCGTTTTAAGAAGGGTGATGTCCGAGATACGCTCGCCAATCGGCTTGTTGATATCAATGCGATAGCCAAGGCCACCCATGCGAACCATGTCCCCGCCCTGCTGGTAATAGGGATCGGGGTTAAAGATGTTGTCGGCCACGTCTTCCATGATCGTGTGAATGAATTCACCTGTCATTTCGGTGCGATAGGCCTTGGGATAGGTCATCGAAGTGACGTTCCAGAGATCATCGCGGGTGATCTCTTGACCCGGCATGATCGACGGGCCCCAGCGCACGCCCGGAGACATGGCAATCTCGGCGTCCCGCTCGGACAGAAGCGCGTCGCAGATCAGGTCATCCCAAGAGCCGTTGAAGTTTCCGCGGCGGAAGAGAACCGTATCGTCGGCAACCTTGCCGATTACATCGTTCACTTCGGAATAAGGTGCGCGCTGCTCGTCGATAAGAGCCGCAACATCGGCATCGGGCGTGATGACATCCGAGAAAATCGGGATCAGCTTGTGACGGAAGCCCATCATACGGCCTTCGCGCACGTCGAGGTCGACGCGGCTCACGAATTTACCGTTCGATCCCGAAGCAATGATGATCGTCTCGCCGACGAGAACGGGCTCGGGCAGAGCGTCATGGGTGTGGCCCGACAGGATCACGTCGATCCCCGTCACACGGCTTGCCATTTTCTTGTCCACGTCGAAACCGTTGTGGCTCAGGCAGACGACAAGCTCGGCGCCCATGCCGCGCACTTCGTCGACCATGGCTTGCATGTTCTCGTCACGAATACCGAAGGAGTATTCGGGGAACATCCAGCCGGGGTTGGCGATGGGCATATAGGGGAAGGCCTGACCGATGACGGCGATCTTGACACCGCCGCGCTCGAAGAACTCGTAGGGCTTGAAGTCCTCGGCGGGTTCATCCCATTCGGAGTCGAAAATGTTCTGACCAAGCGCTGCATAGGGCAGCCCCGAGATCAACTCGCGCACGCGGTCCGAACCCAGTGTGAATTCCCAGTGGAAGGTCATCGCGTCGGGCTTGAGCGCGTTCATGACATTGACCATGTCCTGACCTTCGGTGTGATAGCAGGTGTAGGACCCGTGCCACGTATCGCCCCCATCCAAAAGGAGCGCATCGGGACGCTCGGCACGGATCGCGTTGATTACGGTCGCAACGCGGTCGAGACCACCCATCTTGCCATAGGTCTTACCCAGAGCGGCAAAATCGTCATAGCTCAGCGCATAATGCGACGAACTTCCGTCCTCGATGCCATAGGCTTTGCGGAAATCCGCACCCGTGATGTGAGGCACAGCGCCGCGATTGTCCCCGACCCCGAGGTTGATCTCGGGTTCACGGAAATAGATCGGCTTGAGCTGGGCGTGAATATCGGTGACGTGGATAAGCGACACGTTACCGAAAGTATCGAACTGCAACAGCTGGTCTTGGGTCAACAACTGTTGAGCCGCGAGACGGCCCCAGTTGCCGAAACCGGATGCACCATAGATGGCGCTAGCGGCCATGCTTGCTTGGAGAAAGTCGCGACGCGAAATCATGTGCTGCGGTCCTTTACTACTTTCGTATGCGAAAAGTTGAATGTTTTGAGATAGACAAAGGCCCGAGACGGCGAACCGCTCGGGCCAAAGTATAATTAGTTACGGACCGACGGACCTTCGACCGACAGACCATTGCCGCGCGAAGCGACATAGAGTTCAAGCGCGATGAACTCGGGGCTGTTCGCGTCATAGGTTTCGGCGCGGGTATCACGCACGCACCCCTTGAAGCGTCCCTGCACGCCGTTAAGCGCGGCGTTGTTGAGACGATAGGTCGGGAAGCCGTTGATCTGGCCCTGCGACAGGTGGTCGGCGCGGATCATGTTGCCGTAGTTCTGCTCGTGGCAGGAAGCACAGCTCAGATCAAGCTGACCGGTGCGGGTATAGTAAAGCTCTTTACCCTGCGCCCAGATGTCCGCCACGGGACCGTCAATAGCGACATTGATGGTCGTGCCGCGACCGACCGACGAGATCAGAGCTTCCATCGCCAAGAGATCGGCGCTGTCGGTCTTGTAAGGCTCTGCGCCCATCTCGGTTTCACGGCAAGCATTGATCTGCTGACCAAGGGTGCGGAGTTCGCCGGCCTTTTCATTCCACTTGGGATAGGTCGCACGCACTTCGGTCATGGTCTCGCTTGCGTCACCGTGACAGTCCGCACAGGACTTGCCGTTGGTGCCTTCGGCCGTGGCCCAAGTCGCCATTGCGCTTTCGACTGCGAGCATACCGGGGTTGTCGAAGTCGTCCGCCTGCATGGCTTGTGTTTCATCCGAGCGGAAGACCCAGCCCGAATAAACCGTCTTGAGAGCGCCTTCGAGATGTGCCGCGGCCGCGGTCTCGGTCACGATCTCGATTTCGCCGTTGATCACGAGGCTTGCATCCTCGTCTGCAAAGGCACCCGAAGCAACGAATGCCAGAGCGCCAAGTGCAGTCTTAAGAGCGGCTTTTTTCATGTTTTCTCCTCCCCATTGGACCCGGACTTAGCCTACGGCAATGTCCTTGGTGTCGGTGTAGACGGACCCGTCATCGTCATACCAGGTGAAGGTGAAAGAACCCGACTCGGGAACAATCGCCTGGAATTCGAAATAGGGGTTGGTGGAAACTGCAGGCTCGATGGTGACGTCGAGCACGTTCTGACCGTTGAAATCGCAGGTGAAGCGATTGATGATCGAACGCGGAATTGCGTTGCCGTCTTTGTCTTTACGCTGACCGGATTCCATCTGGTGCGAAATGAGCGTCTTGATTGCGATCGACTCGCCGGCCTTGGCCGACTTGGGAACGCGGACGCGCGGAGTGACGTTATCTGCCATTTTCTGTTTCTCCTGACCTTAGCCGCCGCAGCCGCCGATGGTAACTTTGACTTCTTGCTGGGCCTGAACGAACGAGCCATCTGCCATCTTGGCGATCGCGATGACGTTCTGGGTGCCTGCAAGACGGATACGGGTCGAACCTGCCTGTGCCCCTGCGAGCGGACCGAAGTTAAAGGTCGCAACAGCCGGGGTCGGGTTGCCTGCTGCAAGCAGCATGATCGAAACGGCACCGGGTGCGCTGACTTCTACGGGAACGGTGTTGCCGTTCTCGGCGATTTCAGGGGCGGTAAGGGTGATGCCAGCATCGCCAACGGCTGCGCCGCCGGTGAACGCGGCAATCGCATCCTCGACAGCGGCGTTGGCACGGATCGGCAGGAGTGCCGCGGCCGAAGCGCCCATCGCCATCAGGATGGTATCTCTGCGCGTGAACTTCATTGTTTCTCCTTCTCTAAAATCGGGGCCGCTTAGTCTTTGAGCGTGACAAGATAAGCGACGACGTCTTCAATTTCCTGAGCGGTCAGCAGCGGCGGAAGCGGCTCGGTGCCAGCTTTGCCGGTGAACGCATCCCCCGGACGGGTGAAGCCAGTGGTCTGGTAGAACGCGGGCATGACCGTATCGGGGAAGGTATGCTTTGCGTTTGCGACGATCCCGCGAAGCTGGGCTTCTTCCCAACGCGAACCGGTTCCGTCGAGCGACGGGCCGACTTCACCGTGGAACGGATAGTCCTGAAGATCGGTGACCTGATGGCAAGCGATGCAGTTACCCTTGCTCCGCGTGGTCATCACCTTGATGCCGTTCTGCGGGTCGCCTGCGGTGCCGCTGAGCGATACGGCAACTTCACCGTATTCGCTGTATTCGACGGCTTCCGGTGCAACCTCTGCTGCACCAACGGTGGCAGCCAGCGACAGACCGACCGCGATTTGAATGATGCGCTTCATGAGCCCTCCCTAGATCATCATATGCGGTTAATTGAATACCATAGTCGACAATATCCGCACCTGACAATCACAAATTCAAAGATTTGAATAATTCTGCGCTGCGGCATAGAAAAAGGCCCGCGGATACGGGCCCTTTTCTCAGTCGAAAAGACCACCCTCTTCGATCTTACGTGCATGATATTTCTGGAAATTTTCCCCAGAGAGATAGCCCTCTTCAAGCACCCAGTTGAACAGGTTGTAGGTCGTCCACTTTCCGAACGCTCCGGGCATGACTGCTGCGGCTGCTTGCGGTCCGGACGCCCCTTCGGCCACTTCTTTCGGATAGAACATAAGGGTCGGCGTGAACATCAAACCCCATTTTTGGACCATGTCTTTTTCCGACAGAATCGTTCCGTCAAAGTCGGTGACTTCGACATCGCCGAACATGTTGATCTGAACCACGAAAAAGTCGTCGTTCAGCATCGCTTCGATCTTGGGCTCGGGATAAACCTCTTCGTGCATCTTGGTGCAGTAGATGCAGCCACGCTGCTCTACGATCACAAGCAAACGCTTACCTTCGGCGCTCGCTTCGGCAAGATCCTCGCGCAAGTCCTTGAACGTGTCGTGCATCCAGGGCGCTTTGTGCAAACCATCGTCCCCGAGTGTGGCCGCAGATGCGGTTCCTGCAACCAAGAGTGCTGCCAGTAGTCCTAAAATACGCTTCATTCTCTCCTCCAAGAGTTAACCAAGATTTCCGAACGACGGCATGACGTCGATCAGCCACTGGGCAATAATGTTGACGCTGCCTGTCGCGATCAGCAGCGCAAAGACCAGAAGCATGACGCCCATGATCTTCTCGACATAGCCGAGGTATTTGCGGTTGCGCTGTGCCCACCCGAGGAAGGGTCGCGCGAAGAAGGCCGCGACGATAAAGGGCGAGGTCATTCCCAACCCGTAGACGAAAAGCAAAAGACCACCTTGGGTGATGTCGCCCATCCCGCTTGCGATCATCAGGATCGAAGCGAGCGCCGGCCCGACGCAGGGTGTCCACCCGAACCCGAACGCAAGTCCCATCACATAGGCACCCAAGATCGTGGTCGGCTCGGCTTTGCTCTCCATCCGCGCTTCGCGATAGAGCAGCGGGATTCGCAGGATGCCCAGAAAGTGCAGACCGAACAGCGCGAGAATCACCGCCGCGACATAGCTGAGTGGTTCTTTCCACTGGGCAAAGGCCTGACCCAGCGCCGTTGCACCCATCCCGAGCATCACGAAAATCGACGTGACACCCATCGCAAAAGCAAAGGCAGAGATGATAAGGCGACGTTGCGCACCCGGGGCAATTCCGCCCTCATCCCTCAGTTCTGACATGGAAATTCCGGCCATGTATGAGAGATAGAACGGCACCATCGGCAATATGCACGGTGTAAAGAACGAGAGCAGTCCGGCCAGTGCCGCACCTACAAACGTAATCTCCATGGCGGTATTCCTTGATAAATTCACATATTCAAATTATGTTAGATGAACAAAAGTTCTGTCAATCTCCCTCGGATTGCACCCATGAAGTTTCTTAAAGTCCTAGCTCTGAGCCTTTTCCTCGTGGCCCCTGCTGCCGCCTTTGCCGAAGTGCGCCTTTTGATGGGCGAGCAAGCGGGCTGTGCATGGTGCGCACGCTGGCACAAGGAAATCGGGCCGATTTATCCCAAGACAGAAGTCGGTCGCGTCGCGCCGCTTTGGGTGGCCGATATTCGCCAGCCGATGCCCGATGGGGTGACGCTCAAGCGCCCGATCACGTTTACGCCAACCTTTGTCCTTCTGGATGACGGCAACGAGGTCTTGCGGCTAGAAGGTTATCCGGGCGAAGATTTCTTCTGGGGATTGATTGAGAGTGCACTAACGAACCAAGGCTATATGGAGGCTGAGCCGAAAAGCTAGTTGGAGTAGATGGGCCACACACCGCACTTAACTCCCGCGGGAGTGGCATCAGGTCTTTAAATACTAGGCTATTTCTGGCAAAGAGCGTCCAAGTTGGATTGGATGAAAACGATGGGTATACCGATTGTCGAAGACCGCATCTGCGAGGCTGACCTCGACAAGATGATGGACAGCGCCACGGAAGCATCAAATTTCCTCAAGGCCATTAGCCATGAGGGTCGTTTGATGATCCTTTGCCATCTCGCCTCGGGCGAAAAATCCGTGACCGAACTCGAAGAACTTCTGGCGGCGCGGCAAGCGGCGGTGTCGCAGCAACTCGCCCGACTTCGTCTCGAAGGACTCGTGACGCCGCGGCGAGACGGGAAAACCATCTACTATCGCTTGACCGATGAGCGCCCGCGCCAAATAATCGATCTTGTGTATGACATGTTCTGCGCAAAGAGCTGACTGGACTCGCCTCGCTTCGGGCCGAGAGGTCGGTTGGGAGGAATAACACGATGATCGACGCTCTCGGCGACAGCAATGTCGCTGCTATCTTCGGCCTGATCGGGGGCATCATGCTCGGTCTGGCCGCCCGACTTGGACGGTTCTGCACGCTCGGGGCTATCGAGGACCTCATCTACGGCGAAAACGATACGCGCATCCGCATGTGGGGTGTCGCCATCGGCGTTGCGGTGATCGGTTCGTTTGCGCTGATGGGCCTCGGCTATCTCAATGCGCCCGAAACCATTTATCTGGGGTTCGAGCTCTCGATTATCGGGGCCGTGCTTGGCGGGCTTGTGTTCGGCTATGGCATGGCGCTCGCGGGTAACTGCGGCTATGGCGCACTGGCGCGGCTCGGTGGCGGCGATTTGCGCAATTTCGTTATCGTGGTGGTCATGGGACTTGCCTCTTATGCCACGATCTCGGGGCCGCTGGCCTATGCGCGGGTCTATCTTCTCCCGCAAGAGCGCACGAGCGGCGACATTCCGGGGATCGCGCATGATCTTGCGGATATCGTCGGGCTTTCCCCAAGTCTGATCGGCATCCTTGTCGGAATTGCCATTCTCCTTGTTACCATCGCGCCCAAGCGCATCCGCACGTCCAAGGAAACCCTGTTCTGGGGTGTGGTCGTCGGACTTGCCGTTGTGATCGGTTGGGGCGGAACCCAGTGGGTTGCGTCGAACGGTTTTGACGGCGTGCGCGTTGAATCGCATACGTTCTCGGCACCCTTGGGGGAAAGCATGCTTTGGGCGATGACCGCCAGCGGACAGAGCCTCTCCTTCGGGATCGGCTCGGTTGCAGGCGTGTGGCTCGGCGCGTTTATCGGATCGCTCATCAAAGGCCATTTCCGCTGGGAAGCCTGTGAAGACCCGCGAGAGCTGCGGCGTCAGATTTTCGGTGCGGCGATGATGGGCGTCGGTGCGGTCGTGGCCATGGGCTGTTCGATCGGCCAAGGCCTTTCGGCCATGTCGGTGCTGGCATGGTCCGCGCCAATTGCGCTCGGCTCGATGTTGCTCGGGGCCTATGTCGGCCTGCGCCACCTCATCGCCGGATTTGAAAAGTTCGACTAGCCCAGCGCGGCGGCAATCTTTCGGGCAAGCCGTTCAGCAACCTCGGCTTTGCCCATCCTTTCCCACGTTTCGGACCCGTGTTCGGTGATGAGCGTCACGGCATTTTCACTGCCGCCCATGATCCCCGTGGCGGGCGAGACATCATTGGCCACGATCCAGTCGCACCCTTTGCGGGCGCGTTTGGCCGTTGCATTGGCGATCACGTCGTCGGTCTCGGCCGCAAAGCCGACGACCAATCGGGGGCGGCCCTCGCTCATATGACTGACCGTCTTGAGGATGTCGGGATTTTCCGCAAACTCGAGCGTCGGAAGCTTGCCCGCTTCTTTCTTGATCTTGCTGCCGCTGGCACTTGCCACGCGCCAGTCGGCAACCGCGGCGGCAAAGACAGCGGCATCCGCAGGAAGTGCAGCTTCGACAGCGGTCTTCATTTCTGCGGCTGTTTCGACCTTGACGAGCGTAACGCCTTGGGGCGGCGGTGCATCCGCAGGCCCCGTCACAAAGGTCACATGCGCCCCGAGAGCGACGAGCGCAGCCGCAATCGCGCTGCCCTGCTGACCCGAAGAGCGATTGGCGATATAACGAACGGGATCAATGGGTTCATGGGTCGGCCCCGACGTCACAAGCACATGCTTTCCCTTCAAAGGCCCCTCCGACAAGGCGGCGCCGATGGCCGCGATGATCTCGTCGGGTTCGCTCATCCGGCCAAAGCCGAACTCGCCACAGGCCATGCTGCCCTCGACCGGACCGCAAAAAAGAACACCATCGGACTTGAGCAGTTTGACGTTACGCTGGGTTGCAGGATGCTCCCACATGCGCACATTCATGGCAGGGGCGACCAAGACGGGCTTGTCCGTCGCCATCAGGAGCGTCGAGGCCAGATCATTGGCGAGCCCGTTGGCCATTTTCCCCAAAAGATCAGCCGTTGCAGGGGTCACAACGACAAGATCGGCAGAACGGGACAGCTCGATATGCCCCATTTCGATTTCTTCGGTGAGATCGAACAGATCTTGGTAAACCTTGCTTCCTGCAAGCACCGAGAGCGTCAAGGGCGTGACGAACTCGCTCCCCGCTTTGGTGAGAACGGGTGTGACCGACGCGCCCTGTGCCCGAAGGCCGCGTATCACATCGACAGCCTTGAAGGCCGCAATGCCGCCGCCCACAATCAAAAGAACCCGTTTACCAGCAAGCATTGGCGCCCCCTTCGGAATTTAGGGCACCCTAAAACGTTGAAACGCGGCAGGCAATCCACCGCGCTCCAAAGTCGCAATCAGAGAAAATTGTGGATTTCGCGCGATTGGTTCTCGAGGGTCTTGCGCATTTTGGCAAAGGCAGCCGCTTCAAGCTGGCGCACACGCTCTTTGGAAAGACCAAGCTCCTCGCCCAGGGACTCCAGCGTCCGCGGCTCATCCCGCAGCTTTCGTTCGCGCACGATGAACCTTTCACGGTCATTGAGCGCCGAAAGCGCCGAGTAGAGCCACTGGCGAAGGGTGTGGGTGTCGTGGTCATGCTCGACCCGCTCGGCAGCTTGCTCGCTGTCATCGGCCAGAGCTTCGACCCATGAACGGCCCTCTTCGTCCGACGACTGCGTGGCATCGAGCGAGAAATCCGAACCCGAAAGACGGCCTTCCATCATCTCCACATCCGCCAACGGGACACCGATTTCAGCGGCGACAGCGGCGCGAAGTGCGACAGGATCGATGCTTTCCCCGCGCGCGGCAGCTTCGCGTTCGATCCGGGCCTGAACCCTGCGGAGATTGAAGAACAGCGACTTTTGCGACGAGGTCGAGCCGGTCCGGACCATCGACCAATTGCGCATCACATAATCCTGGATCGACGCTTTGATCCACCAGACCGCATAGGTCGAGAACCGCACGCCACGATCAGGATCGAATTTCTCGGCTGCCTTCATCAAGCCAAGGCTGGCCTCCTGAATCAAATCGTTCATCGGAGCGCCGTAGCGGCGGAACTTGGCCGCCATCGAAATGGCAAGTCGCATATAAGCCGTGATCAAACGGTGCAGCGCTTGTTCATCGCGGTGATCCCGCCAAGCATAAGCAAGTGCCGCCTCGGTTTCCGCATCCAGCAGTTCCGCCTTCATCGCCCTGCGAGAGAGCGCCCGATCCATGGTTCCATCAAGTGCCAATTGCTCACCCCCTGGTGAATTTTCCTGCCCGCTCTTGTCGCGGTGCTTTTTCGTGATAGTCGTGAAGTCATACGCAGCGAAAACTCGACTGGATCACTCATGAATTCCAAAAGCGCAGTGAAAAAGTGCACGCTCGTTCTTGGGGGGGCGGCTTCCGGAAAATCCCTGTTCGCCGAGCAATTGGTGAAAAATACGGGGAAAAATCGGATTTACATCGCAACCAGCCAGATCTTTGACGATGAAATGCGACAAAAAGTCGAAGACCACAAAAAACAGCGCGGCGACGGCTGGAGAACCATCGAAGAGCCCTTCGATATGGCAAAGGCGCTTGCCGATGCGACGCCCAAAGATGTCGTCCTGATCGACTGCGCGACCCTTTGGCTGACCAATCACCTTTTGGCCGAGCACGATCTCGGAGCAGAGCAAGAGGCGTTTCTAAACGCGATCGCGCTTTGCCCTTCTGATGTTGTGATCGTGTCGAATGAAACGGGTCTGGGTATTGTGCCCGACAATGCCCTGGCGCGGCGCTTCCGGAACGCCCAAGGCCGCCTGAACCAAGCCATCGCAAGCACTGCCGATACAGTGGTTTTCGTGGCTGCGGGACTTCCCATGGTGCTCAAGGGAGAACTGCCCCGATGACACGGCTTTGGTTTGTAAGACACGGGCCGACCCATGCCAAATTCATGGTCGGTTGGAGCGATATTCCTGCCGATCTGTCGGATCGTGCCGCGATTGAGCGTCTCGCTCGCTATCTCCCGAACGCACCCGTCGTGTCGTCCGACCTTATCCGCGCGGTCGCAACCGCCGACGCGATCCAAGAGATCCGCCCCCGTCTCGAGCATGACCCTGCCCTTCGGGAAATCAATTTCGGCGACTGGGAAATGCGGACCTTTGATCAGGATGATGTCCATCTTCGCGCCTATTGGGAAACACCCGGCGATATCGCGCCCCCGAACGGAGAAAGCTGGAACGCAACGTCGAAGAGGGTTTCCACCGCCGTCGATAATTATCTGGCCCAAGGGTTTAGCGACCTCATCCTTGTGGGCCACTTCGGGATGATCCTCACTCAGGTGCAGCGGGCGCTTGGCATTTCGGCCTATGAAACCTTTGCGCACAGGATTTCCAACCTCTCGGTGACGCAGATCACGGTGGGGCCCGACCGATGGACGCTCGAAACGATTGATCACAATCCTTGATGGACTTCCGAACAATTGCTGACTGGCAAAACTCGGGATTTCGGGGCCTAGTGGGGACATTCAATCTCAAAGGTCCAATACCCCATGCCCTATACTCTTTTTATCGGTGATCGCCTTTTCTCAAGCTGGTCTCTCCGCGGCTGGCTGATGCTCGAAAAATTCGGAATCCCCTATGAAACCACAATGGTCGGTCTCTACGCGGGGACCATGGCCCAAGAACTGAAGGGGATGGAACCCGCGCGCACCGTTCCTGCGATGAAAACAGACGTTGGACATGTGCTTTCGGACTCGCTGTCCATGGCCGAAACGCTTGCCGAAGAAAACCCAGACGCGGGTCTGTGGCCCAAGGACGCGGGCGCCCGTGCTCTGGCGCGCAATCTTGTGGCGGAGATGCATTCGAGCTTTTCCGCCCTGCGAAGTGAATGCCCCAACAACATCGCATTTGTCTGGAGCGACTTTACAGTCTCGGACGCAGTGAAAAAGGATCTTGCCCGTATCGAAGAACTTTGGGCGCTTGCGCATAGCCGCTACGGCAAGGAAGGAAGCCCCTGGCTCTTTGGGGAATATTCGCTTGCAGATGTGTTTTATGCGCCCGTCTGCTGCCGCATGACGACCTATAGCCTTCCCCAGGGCGCATTTGCCAAGAGCTATGTCAAAGCCACGCTGACCGATCCTGCGTTTCAGGCTTGGCGCCAAGAGGCCCTCGCAGAGGTCCACGACCCGTTCCCCTATGATCTTGCGTTCCGCAAAGCGGATTGGCCGTATTAACCAAACCTAAACCATGTTCCCGCCATGTGGAGAGGCAAGCACTTGGCGGGATCAGAATGGTCGCATTTACCCAAACAGTCGCCTTTGAAGGCGTCGAAGCCCGACTTGTCGAGGTGCAATGCGCACTCAGTCCCGGCATCCCGAACTTTTCCATCGTGGGTCTTCCCGACAAAGCGGTCTCGGAAGCCAAAGAGCGCGTCAGGGCGGCCCTAGCAACGCTCTGCATTGCGCTTCCCTCGCAGCGGATCACGGTCAATCTTTCGCCTGCCGATCTGCCAAAGGAGGGATCGCATTTCGACCTTCCCATCGCGATCGCCCTGCTGGCCGCGCTCGAAATCATCCCGCAGGACATCGCCGCCGAATATGTGGCATTGGGGGAGCTTTCGCTTGACGGCAAACTGGTGAGCGTGCTTGGCGCTCTCCCCTCTGCCATGTCGGCGGCCGAGGAAAACCTGAGCCTGATTTGCCCGAGCGGCTCGGGAGCCGAGGCGGCTTGGGTCGCAGCGACGCCAGTTTACGGGGCGCAGACCCTGACCCAAGTGATCCAACACATGACCTCTTCTGCGCCGCTCCCCCCTTGCCTTCCGGGTGAGGTAAAGGGCGAGACATTTTCGCGTGATTTCGCAGACGTAAAAGGTCAGGAGCGTGCCAAGCGCGCACTCGAAATAGCGGCGGCAGGTGGTCATCACGTGCTTATGGTCGGCACGCCCGGATCGGGTAAATCCATGCTGGCCGCAAGGCTTCCCTCGATCCTGCCGCCTTTGTCCCCGCAGGAAGCTTTGGAAACCTCTATGATCCACTCCCTTGCGGGACTTCTCGACGAAGGCGGGATCAGCAGGGCGCGTCCCTTTCGCGAGCCGCATCACACCGCATCAATGGCCGCCATTGTCGGCGGTGGGCGCGGTGCCCAACCCGGAGAGATAAGCCTCGCCCACAATGGGGTATTGTTCCTCGATGAGTTCCCCGAATTCCCGCGAACAACGCTGGAAACACTTCGCCAGCCGATCGAAACAGGCGAGGTCATGGTCGCCCGCGCGAATGCCCATATCCGCTATCCGTGCCGCTTCATGCTCGTTGCGGCGGCGAACCCGTGCAAATGCGGGTATCTTTCGGAAAGCACACGCGCCTGTTCGCGGGCACCGATATGCGGCGAAGATTATCTTGGCCGTATCTCGGGGCCGCTGATGGATCGGTTCGATTTGCGCGTGGAGGTCCCGCCCGTCAGTTTTCACGACCTTGATCTGCCGTCCAAAGGAGAACCCTCGCAAGCGATCCGCGCACGCGTGACCGAAGCCCGCGAGATCCAAACCGCCCGAGCAAGGCAGGGCCTGACGGCCAAGGTGAATTCGGATCTTGAAGGGAGCGAACTTGAAGCCTTGGCCGAGCCCGATACCGAGGGGCGTGCCTTGCTCAACAAAGTCGCCGAGCGTTATGGGCTTTCAGCGCGTGGATACCATCGTATCTTGCGGGTCGCGCGGACCGTTGCCGATCTCGACGCTTCGGAAACCGTGCGATTTGCCCATGTTTCCGAAGCGATCAGTTATCGTTTGGCCTTTACCAAAGAGCTTTAGCCCCGATCAAAGGCCGCGCCGCTTTTCGATGGCAAGCCAGATTTTTTCAGCGACATTGATGCCGTCGAAACGCTCGAGCTCTTGAATGCCAGTGGGCGAGGTGACGTTGATTTCGGTCAGGTAATCGCCGATCACGTCGATCCCCACGAAAATCTGGCCTTTTTCGCGCAAGAGCGGACCGATCTTGGCACAAATTTCAAGGTCCCGCTCGGTCAGGGCAACCTTTTCAGGACGCCCACCCACGTGCATGTTCGAACGGGTTTCACCCTGTGCAGGCACGCGGTTGATCGCCCCCACGGGTTCACCGTCCACGAGAATGACACGCTTGTCCCCCTTGCTCACATCAGGGAGGAATTTCTGCATGATCAGGGGTTCGCGATTGATCCCGCTGAAAAGCTCATGGAGCGAAGCAAGGTTGCCGTCCCCGACCTTGAGCTTGAACACGCCCGCGCCACCATTGCCATAAAGAGGCTTGAGGATGACATCGCCATGACGCTCGCGGAACTCGCGGAGCGTTTCGAGATCGCGGGCGATCATCGTCGGCGGGGTCAGATCGGGGAACTGGAGCACAAGGAGTTTTTCAGGATAATTCCGCACCCAGAACGGATCATTCACAACCAAAGTCTTGGGGTGAATCAGATCCAGAATATGGGTCGTCGTGATATACCCCATGTCAAACGGGGGGTCCTGACGGAGCCAGACCACGTCGAATTCGCTTAGGTCCCGAACGCATTCTTCACCAAGCGTTGCATGGGCACCCTTGACCCGCTGCACCGTCAGAGGCCAGCCGCGTGCCGTGACGCGCCCCTCCTGAAAGGCGAGCTTGTCGGGAGTATAGTAAAACAGCTCGTGCCCGCGCTTTTGCGCCTCTTCCGAAATACGGAATGTGCTGTCGGCATCGATATTGATCGCACCGATCGGGTCCATCTGGATCGCGACTTTCAAGGACATGGCTTTACCTCGGGTTCTGAGACTTTGCCTTTACATGGCCCATGTTCCGAGGACTGGCAATGGCGGCTCAGGCGAAAGCCACGTTTTCAATGATCTTGATCGCCCCGATCCCGTCGACCAAAGCAACATCAAACCGCGACGGAGTAAGCTGGCCTTTGGCTTGGGTGCCCAAGAACTCGGCTGCGGTCTGCTGGATGCGAAGCAGTTGCCGCGCCCCGAGCATGGCGACCGCGCGATCGTGGCTTTTGCTTTTCTTGACCTCGACGAAAACAACCTGATCGGCATTGCCCAGAATGAGGTCGATTTCACCGCCGCGTCCACGCCATCGCCGCGCCAGAACAGTGAACCCGCGCCTTTCGTACTCCCGCTCGACCGACGCCTCGGCCGCATAGCCCGCGTGGTAGGCAAGGCTCCCGTTCAAGTGTCTTTTTCCATCGCCAACGCGATTTGATAGACCTGTCTCCGTTGGAGCCCAAGGGCACCGGCGACCGCTGTTGCGGCATCCTTGACCCGCATGGTTTTCATCGCTTCACGCAAAGCGGCCTCCACATCGTTTTCTTCCACGGTGACTGCGCCACCGCGACCCACGATAACCACAAACTCGCCACGCGCCGTCTGATCGGCAAAGGTTTCGCGCACCTGCGCAATTGTTCCACGACGCACATCCTCGAACTTTTTGGTCAGCTCGCGGCAAACCGCGATTTCCCGCTCGGGCCCCAATATCTCGCACAGACTGTCTAACATTTCGTGAATGCGCTTGGGCGATTCGTAAAAGACCATCGTAAAGGGAAGATCACGCAGACTTGCGATTTCGGTATCGCGCTGGGTTTTCCCTGACGGCAAAAACCCTACAAACAAGAAGCGATCGGTCGGAAGTCCCGCAACAGCCAGCGCCGCCAAAAGCGCCGAGGCACCGGGCGCGGCCCGAACATCCAGTCCCGCCGCAATCACCGCGCGGCCGAGTTCATAGCCGGGATCGGCAACCAATGGCGTACCTGCCTCGGAAACATAAGCGACGGATTTCCCCGCCGCGATCTGATCCACAAGTCGCTTGGCGATGTTGTCGCCTGAATGGTCATGATAAGCGACGACCTGTCGTTGGCCCAAGGCAACGCCATGAATCTCCATAAGTTTTCGCGCAGTGCGTGTATCCTCGGCCGCGATAAGGTCAGCATTGGCAAGGATGTCGAGACCCCGAAGCGTGATATCCCGCGCAGTCCCGATGGGCGTTGCAACAAAGTAAAGTCCGGCCGAGAGTGGCTTGCTTTCCAATTTCATACCTAGACCCCTGCTTTAACGTCTTTATGATAAGACCAATTCTGCCCTAGGGCGAAAGAATCCAACCGCGGCGCGATTTACGCGTCGAGAGGAGTGAAGAATTTATGTTTGCCATTTTGTCCACCCCGCGCAAGGCGATAACCGCGCTTTTGGTTTTGTTCTCGGCTGTTTGGCTTTCCGCCTGTCAGCCGACCTCTGCCCCCACGGCGACCTCTTTCCAAAGCGGCGGGAAAGTTCAGGTTGCACTCCTCGTGCCTTCGGGGTCCGAAAATTCGAGCGACGCCTTCCTTGCGCAGAACCTCGAGAACTCGGCACGTATGGCGATTGCCGACCTCAAAGGCGTGGACATCGATCTTCGGATTTACGCCACCGCAGGCAATCCTCAGGTCGCAGCCTCTGTCGCGACCCAAGCCGTCAACGAAGGCGCACAGATCATCCTTGGCCCGCTTTATGCCGAGGCCGCCAATGCCGCAGGGATAGCGGTCGCACGGTCAGGCGTGAACGTTCTGGCTTTCTCGAACAACACGACGATCGCGGGCGGAAACGTCTTTGTGCTCGGGGCAACGTTCCAGAACACGGCGAAACGGCTCGTCTCTTACGGCACGCGTCAGGGCATCAACTCCTATGCAGTCATCTACGGAAATGACCTCCAAGGGGCTGTCGGCCGTGATGCCATCGCCAATGAAGTCCGCAATGCCGGCGCAACACTGGCGGCCACCGAGACCTATGTGATGTCGCAGTCGGGCATCATCAGTGCAGGCTCCCAGATCGCGCGCACGATCCGCTCTTCGGGAGCTCAGGCAGTGTTCTTGACCGGCGGCGTCAATGCCGATCTTCCGATCATTGCCACCGCCCTTCCCGAACAGGGCATCAGCCCCGAAACGGTCAAATTCATCGGTCTGACCCGTTGGGACGTCGCGCCTCAGGCCATGGCACTCCCCGGTCTTCAGGGCGGGCTTTTCGCGATGCCCGATACGGCAGTTAACGCACAGTTCGAAGCCCGCTATGCCGCAACCTATGGCGAGGCACCCCACCCTCTCGCCGGTCTGGCCTATGACGGGATCGCAGCAGTCGGCGCCCTTGCGGCTCTCGGCAACGGAAGCCCCGTATCTCGCGCGGCTTTGACGCAGGCCCAAGGCTTTGAAGGCACCCAAGGCATTTTCCGTCTCAACGCGGACGGAACCAACGAACGCGGTCTTGCCGTCGCAACCATCCAGAACAATCAGGTAGTTATCCTTGAACCAGCCCCAAGAAGCTTTGCTGGCGCCGGTTTCTGATCCGGCCGCTTTTCGCAAAGAAATCCTAGAAACGCCGGACAGTCTTATCTGTCCGGCGTCTGAAATTTTCGACACAGCCGCCGTGCGTGCCGCTCTCGATGCGGCGCTCTCGGAGGCCAAGGATGCGATGGAAATCCGCAAGGCGACCGTCGCCATCCTCAACGAGGCCCAGAAAAACGGTCGTGCGGCAATCGCCGATGCTTTTGCAAAGCGGCCTTTCGATGCACGTCCCGCCACGCGGGCCTATACCCATTTGACCGACGCGCTGGTGCATACGGTTCTTCATGTCGCGCAAACAAGGCTTCATCCCCTCTCCAATCCGACCGAAGGCGAAAAACTCGCGGTCGTGGCGGTCGGCGGCTATGGTCGTGGCGAAATGGCTCCGTTTTCGGACGTCGATCTGCTGTTCCTGACGCCCTACAAAATCACGCCATGGGCCGAGAGCCTGATCGAGTCGATGCTCTACATCCTTTGGGATTTGAAGCTCAAAGTCGGTCACGCAAGCCGCACGATCAAAGACTGCATCAGGCTTGCCAAAGAAGACTACACCATCCGCACGAGCCTTGTGGAGTATCGTTATCTCGATGGTGATCGCGAACTGGCCGATGCACTGCGAGATCGGCTGTGGAAAGAACTTTTCAGCTCGACCGCGTCGGATTTCGTCGAGGCCAAACTAGAAGAACGCGCAGAGCGTCACCGCAAACAGGGCGGCCAGCGTTACGTTGTGGAACCCAACGTCAAAGAGGGCAAAGGCGGTTTGCGCGATCTCCAATCGCTCTTCTGGATTGCGAAATACGTCAACGGCGTTCAGGAAACGTCCGAACTGGTCAAGCTCGGCGTGTTTTCGAATGACGAATACAACACCTTTGTTCTGGCCGAGGATTTTCTTTGGGCGGTGCGCTGTCACATGCACCTTGCCACGGCCCGCGCGATGGACCAGCTCACCTTTGATCTTCAGGTCGAGGTCGCCAAACGGATGGGCTATTCGGATCGCAAGGGCAGACGCGGTGTCGAAGTGTTCATGCAGGAATACTTCCGCCACGCGACCCGCGTCGGTGAGCTGACCCGCATCTTTCTGACCAAACTCGAAGCCCAGCACACCAAGCCCGAGCCGATGCTCCAACGGCTTTTCGCACGGCGCAAAAAGGCCAAGCCGCCGTATGCGATCAAGCAAAACCGACTGACCATTGCCGACGAGCAAGGATTCTTCGCCGACAAGGTGAACATGCTGCGGATCTTTGAAGAAGCGCTTCGGACGGGGACGTTGATCCACCCTGACGCGATGCGTCTTCTGGCCGCCAACCTGCATTTGATCGACGACGAAGTGCGGGCGGACAAATCGGCGATCCGTATTTTCCTCGACCTGATGCTCAAACACGGAAACCCCGAGCGTGCGCTTCGGCGCATGAACGAATTGGGAGTGCTCGGGGCCTTTGTGCCCGAATTCGCGAATATCGTCGCGATGATGCAGTTCAATATGTATCACCACTACACGGTGGACGAGCATACGATCCAATGCATCAGCAACCTTGCGGATATCGAGCGCGAGGAACTGATCGAAGAGCTTCCCATTGCGTCGTCGATCCTCAAGGCGGGCGTGAACCGCAAAGTGCTCTATGTGGCGCTTTTGATCCACGACATCGGCAAGGGGCGCGACGAGGACCATTCGGTGATCGGAGCACAGTTCGCACGCAAGATCGCGCCGCGACTGGGTCTGAACAAAAAAGAGAGCGAAACGGTCGAATGGCTGGTGCGGTATCATCTCTTGATGTCCGATATGGCGCAAAAACGCGATATCGCCGATCCGCGAACGGTGCGCGCCTTTGCCAATGCCGTCAAAACCGTTGAACGGCTCGACCTTCTCACCGTTCTCACCGTTTGCGATATTCGCGGCGTGGGACCGGGCACATGGAACAACTGGAAGGCCATGCTTTTGCGGAGCCTTTACAAATCCACGCGTGCCGCGCTTGAAACAGGTCTCGAGGATCTCAATCGCGAAAGCCGCGAGGCGGAGGCCAAAAAGAGCCTGCGAGAGGCGCTTGCAAAATGGGATGCAAAGGATCTGCGCCACGAAACATCGCGGCACTATGGCCCCTATTGGCAGGGCCTGCCTGCTGATGCGCATGTCATCTTTGCGAACCTGCTTCTCGGGATCAGCGACAGCGAAATCCGCATCGACCTCAAACCCGACGAGGATCGTGATGCGACACGCGCCTGCTTTGCGATGGCCGACCACCCCGGTCTTTTCAGTCGCATGACGGGCGCGCTTGCGCTTGTCGGGGCCAACGTTGTGGACGCACGCACCTATACGTCCAAGGACGGCTATGCGACCGCGATTTTCTGGATTCAGGATGCGGACGGCCACCCCTATGAGGCCGCGCGCCTTCCGCGTCTGTCCCAGATGATCGAGCGCACACTCAAGGGCGAAGTCATCGCCCGCGAAGCACTCAAGGACCGCGACAAGATCAAGAAGCGCGAACAGGCTTTCCGTGTGGCGACCTCGATCACCTTCGACAACGAAGGCTCCGAGATTTATACCATCATCGAAGTGGACACGCGCGACCGCCCCGGTCTTTTGTTCGACCTCACGCGGACCCTGGCGGCCAACAACGTCTATATCGCATCGGCAATGATCGCGACATATGGCGAGCAGGTGGTGGACACCTTTTATGTCAAAGACATGTTCGGCCTCAAATTCCATGCCGAAAGCCGCCGAACCGCGCTCGAGAAAAAACTGCGAGAAGCGATCGAACAGGGCGCGGCACGTGCACGCGCATGAACGTCGCCCGTGGCGGTTCAGACCACCACGGGCAAATAAGCGTGGCGGCGGCAAAGCCTCCGCGATAAAAGGTCTCGAAATTTCAGCATAGGCAGAGCCGTGAAACCCGCCCGTCTTGTCAACGGTTTTATGACCGTAGGTCTTTGGACCCTCGTTTCCCGCGTTATGGGTTTTGCCCGTGATATGATGATCGCCGCCTATCTCGGGACCGGCCCCATCGCCGAAGCGTTCCTGATCGCGTTCAGCCTTCCCAACATGTTCCGCCGTTTTTTTGCCGAAGGCGCGTTCAACATGGCCTTTGTGCCGATGTTCTCGAAACGGCTCGAATCCGGCGATGACCCGAACGGGTTTGCGCGTGACGCATTTACGGGGCTGGCCACGGTTCTGATCGGGTTCACCGTCGTCGCGATGCTTTTCATGCCCGCTCTGGTGCTCCTGATGGCGAGCGGCTTTGCTGGGGACGAACGCTTCGAGCTCTCGGTCCTCTTCGGACGCATCGCGTTCCCCTATATCCTCTTCATCTCGCTTGCTGCGCTTTTGTCGGGTGTTCTCAATTCCGCAGGGCGCTTTGTCGCGGCAGCGGCGGCTCCGGTGCTACTCAACCTTTTCTTCATCAGCGCACTTGTGATCGGCGATCTCTTGGGATGGGATACCGGACTTACCCTCGCTTGGACGGTTCCGATTGCGGGCTTCGGGCAATTTGCCTTGGTCTGGATGGCAGCGAAACGTGCAGGGTTCACCATCGTCCCCAAGCGCCCGAGACTGACGCCCGATCTCAAGCGGCTTGCCATCATCGCAGCCCCCGCAGCGCTCGCCGGAGGCGTGGTGCAGATCAATCTTCTGGTCGGCCGTCAGGTTTCAAGCTTTTTCGACGGGGCGGTGGCGTGGCTGTCCTATGCCGACCGACTCTATCAACTTCCTTTGGGGGTTGTCGGCATTGCCGTCGGTGTCGTGCTTTTGCCCGAACTTTCCCGAAGATTGCGCGCAGGCGATACCGTTGGGGGGCGCGACGCCTTTAACCGTGCAACCGAATTCAGTCTGATGCTCACCGTGCCTGCCGCTGCGGCCCTCGTGGCGATCCCCGTCCCGCTTGTCGAAACGCTGTTCGAGCGCGGGGCCTTCACGGACAAGGATACGCTCAACACCGCACTGGCTGTCGCGGTCTATGGACTTGGGCTTCCGGCATTCGTGCTCCAAAAATCGCTCCAGCCGCTGTTCTTTGCCCGCGAAGATACCAAGCGCCCGTTTTACGCGGCCCTGTTCTCGATGGTGGTCAATGCGGGTCTTGCCATCGGGCTGAGTGCCCAGATCGGCTTTATCGCCGCCGCCGTCGGCACCACGCTATCGGGCTGGGCGACGGTCGTCGTGCTTTGGGTCTGGAGCCGTGGTTATGGCGACGCCGCAACCTTCGACACACGCCTGAAGAAGCGCGCATGGCGCATCCTTCTAAGCTCGGTCTTTATGGGAATGATCCTCTGGATCTGTTCCGACATCCTTCACATGTTCTTCGAGATGATGGGGCTCAAAGAACTCGCGCTTTTGCTTTTGATCTTCCTCGGGTTCCTGAGCTACTTCGGCATCGGCCAAACCATCGGCGCGTTCCAGCTGAGCGAGATCAAAGGCTTTGTCCGTCGCCGTCAGCGCTGACGCAAGCGGGCCACGAAGGTGGCCCAGCCCCCCGGCCCGAGGATCGGGGAAAGCACCAAGCCCGTCACAAAACCCGAAAGGCTTGCGATCCCGAAATAGATCATGATAGCCGAAGGGTCGGCCTCAAAGAACCCGAAGGCCGTGAGAAGCTTGAGGATCAACCCCCAAACGATCTGGATCAACACAACAAAGGTGATGAGGCCAAAAGCCTTCCACTTGTTGTTTCCCGAATGCTCGAGCTCGAGCCAGCGCAAATAGCTATAGGCACCGATAAGGCCATAAACCGCGGGGAACGATCCAAAGAGCGGCATGTTTTGTGGGGTCACGATCCCGAAGACGAGCCCCCCGACAATACCGGCGGCAACAAAGGTCATCAGAATGGAGAGCGGCTTCCAGCTCTCGCCGATGAACTTGCCAAGGGCCAAGAGCATCGCGCTCGCAAAGATCACGGGCACCCATCCTGCATTGATGAAGGAATAGCCGATGAGGCGGCGCGTCATGTAATAGGAGAGATCCCCAAGGCCGAAAATGCGATCGATCACAGCCGGCGAAACCGCGAATTGGTCGATCCAGTCGAGTCGCCAACCGACGGCGGTTGGACCACCGATAATGCCTGCGTTGCCCAGAGTGATGGCGATCTCGACCCCGACAATGATGAAAACCAGAACCAGAACGGGCACGGGAACCGAGTTAAACGGGCTTTCTTGCTGCACTTTGACCTCCGTCGACCGCCAATCTGTTGACGGTCCTTCCTCCCCTCGGTAAGCCGTTCTGACCTTAATATCCAGCCCCGGAGCGTTCCATGACCGAGACCAAATTCACACCACGCGTGTTTTCGGGTATCAAACCGTCCGGCGGCCTGACCCTCGGCAACTATCTCGGCGCGATCAAGCGCTTTGTCGACATGCAGGGCGGGCAGTTCGAGACGATCTATTGTGTGGTTGATCTCCACGCGATTACCGTCTGGCAGGACCCCAAGGAACTCGCCGATGCGACCCGCGAAGTGGCAGCAGGTTATCTTGCCTCGGGGATTGATCCTGAAAAATCCATCCTCTTCAATCAGGCACAGGTTTCGGGCCATGCCGAGCTTGGCTGGATTTTCAATTGCGTCGCGCGTGTGGGCTGGATGAACCGCATGACCCAGTTCAAGGACAAAGCAGGGTCAGGCAAAGACGCCGAGGCTGCCTCGCTCGGGCTTTACGCTTACCCGTCCCTGATGGCGGCCGACATTCTGCTTTATCACGCCACCCACGTTCCTGTCGGCGAGGACCAGAAGCAGCATGTCGAGCTGACCCGCGACATCGCGAAAAAGTTCAACCATGACTTCAAGGTGGACTTCTTCCCCGAAACGATCCCCGTGATCGAGGGCCCTGCGATGCGGGTCATGAACCTTCGCGACGGCACCAAAAAGATGTCCAAATCGGGCGAGTCCGATATGGAACGCATCAATATGACCGACGATGCGGACACGATCTCGAAAAAGTTCAAAAAAGCTAAGACCGACCCAGAGCCGCTTCCCGAAACGCTCGACGGTCTTGCCGAACGTCCCGAAGCCCGCAACCTCGTCAACATTTATGCCGCGTTGAACGATATGACCAACGAACAGGTTATTGCCGAATATGCAGGCGCGGGTTGGGGCAAGTTCAAACCTGCGCTTGCCGATCTTGCCGTCGAAAAGCTCGCTCCGATTTCGGGCGAAATGGCGCGTATGATGCAGGACCGCGCCGAGATCGACCGCATCCTCTCGCGAGGGGCCGACCGCGCACGCGAGATCGCCGAGCCGATCCTCAAGCAGACCTACGAAATCGTCGGTCTATTGCGCTGAACCTGTCTGGCGGGGCCTCGCGCCCCGCTTTCACCTCAGGCCCGATCGAACCGCGCACGAAATCCGTCACAATTCTGAATCCGACTCGGCTCAGGCTGGGCTTGCATGCCACTTGTGCTGTGCATCCCTGACGATCCGGCTTGTCCCTGCCGGTCACCTTTGCGCGTTCGGCCTCCCCTGCCGGACGCGCATCTTTGTTGCGCCGTTTGCTTGGATCAGCCAATATCGCTCCGAGCAAGGAGACCAGAATGCGCAAATTCCTCGTCGTATTGGATGATAGCCGTGAATGTTTGAACGCGATGCGGTTCGCCGCAATGCGGGCCAAGAACACCGGCGCTGGTGTTGCGATCCTTTCTGTGATCCCGCCCGATGAGTTCAATCACTGGATCGGTGTCGGTGAACTGATGCGCGAAGAGGCCCGAGAGCGTATCCATGCGCATTTCGAAGTCTTTGCAAAATGGATGCGTGACCGCCAGAACATCTCGCCCGAGCTGATCATCCGCGAAGGCGAGGCCGTCCAACAGATCCTCGACGTGATCACGGAGAACCCTGAAATCGGTGTTTTGGTTCTGGGGGCGGGCAATGACAAAAAGGGCCCCGGCCCCTTGGTCAGCCAGCTTTCCCGCCAATCAGGAAGCCTCCCCGTGCCAATCACCATCGTTCCGGGCGATCTGTCCAAAGATCAGCTCGAAGCCATTACCTAAGAGCGGATGGCAACGACACAGCGCAAGGCTTCCGTCGTTCACTTTTCCATGCCGCGCACAAAATAACGTTACCAATCAAAGCGTTATTTTCGCGACGGGAGCGATTTCGATCTTCGTATCAAACGGGCGAACACACTCGCTGATACAAAATCGAAAGGCTAGAACGATGAAATTCAAAGCTCTCCTCCCCGTTGTCGCGGTCATTGCATCCTTGGGCGCGGCTACGGCATCCACCGCAGCAGGCTACAACTACTTCGGCTCGCTCGAGACAAATCTTTCGAGCGGAAACACGGTAGAGGTCGGATTGGTCCGCGCCGAGGCTCAAGGCGTCGTCGAAATCTATGACTATCACTACGGCGAACGGGACGCCCTTCTCGGAACAAAAACCGTCCAAAGTGGCGCAAACGGAGACGTTGCCGTCGACATCGACGCCGAGCATTCGGGCACGGTTCTCGCTGTTCTCAAGGTCGGAGGCCAAGAGGTCGCACAGCAGGTCTTTACCTTTGACTAAGGTTAACGGCGAACGCGGGGTTCCGACATGGACCCCGCGCAAGCGCATTGCGTGCGCGGTCTTCTCACTTTAGAATGGTTCCAACATTGACATAGGGGTCAGGTCGCACCATATAGAGCCTGACAAAAAAGGTTGGCTAATCATGTTTATCCAGACAGAATCCACGCCGAACCCGGCGACGCTCAAATTCCTTCCGGGTCAAACTGTACTCGAAGCCGGCACTGCCGACTTCCCCTCGTCCGAGGCCGCCAAAGCTTCACCGCTTGCAACCCGTCTTTTCGCGATCACGGGCGTGTCGGGTGTCTTTTTCGGCAATGACTTTGTGACCGTCACCAAGTCCGAAAGCACCGAATGGGACCATATCAAGCCCGCGATCCTTGGGGCGATCATGGAACACTTCCAGTCGGGCGCTGCGATCATGGACGGTCCGCAAGCATCGGCTCATGGTGACAACCACGCCACCGAAGACACCGAGATCGTCAACCAGATCAAAGAGCTTCTCGACACGCGCGTGCGCCCTGCCGTTGCGCAGGACGGTGGCGACATCACGTTCCACGGCTTCGAACGCGGTATCGTTTATCTCCACATGCAAGGCGCCTGTGCGGGCTGCCCTTCGTCGACGCTCACCCTCAAAATGGGGATCGAGAACCTTTTGCGGCACTACATCCCCGAAGTGCTCGAAGTGCGTCCGGTCGCGGCCTAACCCGCCTTATGACAGTTCAGCCGACACTTTTGGCTTTCGATACATCGGCGGCGTATTGCGCCGCCGCTCTTCTTTTGCACGGCCAAATCATCACCCGCGTCGATGAGATGAAAAAAGGGCAGGCCGAGCACCTCATGCCCATGCTGAACGAGATGCTGAGCGAGGCGGGCCTTGGATGGCAAGATCTCGACGGGATCGGTGTCGGTCTCGGGCCCGGAAATTTCACTGGTATCCGTATCTCGGTTGCGGCCGCGCGAGGGATTGCGCTCGCCCTCGGGAAACCCGCGATCGGTGTGAACGGCTTCGAGGCTCGGGCGCATGGCTACGCTCGTCCGATTGTGGCGACCATCCCCGCTCCCCGCGAAAACCACTATGTCCAAACCTTTGCGGACAGCGGACCGGATGAACCCCGTCTCGAACCGCTTTCGGACTTTGCGCCGACCTGTCCGGTCGCACCCGAAGCCGATGCACAGACCCTTATCCGCAACGTCGCTTTGATCGCGGCAAGCCGTTTGGGCACGCCGCAACCGCGCCCTGCCCCGCTTTATGTGCGCGCAGCAGACGCCGCCCCGCCGCGCGACCCCGCTCCGGTGATCCTCTCGTGACACCGCAGACCATGGCCGAAATCTATGCCGAGGCCTTCCCCACCAGCAGACCATGGACGGCGGAAGAGTTCGCGGACTTTGGGACCAATCGTTTGTGCTTTTTTACGATCCTCCCCGACTTCGGCTTTGCCCTCGGACAGGTAATTGAAGACGAGGTCGAACTTTTGACCATCGCGATCAGACCCGAAAACCAGGGTCAGGGCCTTGGCGGAAAACTGCTGGACCAATTCCACCAAGATGCTGTTTCGCGGGGTGCAAAGATGATCCTCCTCGAGGTGGCCGAAGACAATATATCGGCCAGAGCGCTCTATCAGAGGTCAGGATATAGCGAATCGGGACGCCGGAAAGGGTATTACAAACGCTCGGATTCAAGCGTAACGGACGCCGTTCTCATGCGGCGGTCGCTTTCCGAGGCATAATTTTTGATCATTCGGTCAAAGTGACGTTGCAAGACATCAGATTCATGTTGACCGTCTCAAGTGTCTGAATCCAAACTCCCAATAGACACGACAGATGTCTCTACCTGCGAGGACACTTGACCTCGCAGAGAAAACCACTTGGGAGAAACAAATGACCCTCACAACGAAATTCCTCAGCGCGACCGCGGCGCTTGCCCTTTCTGCAGGCGCAGCTTTCGCCGATCCCGCGATCATCTATGATCTTGGCGGCAAGTTCGACAAATCCTTCAACGAGAGCGCCTATAACGGTGCAGAGCGTTGGGCCAAGGAAACGGGCGGCACCTATGCCGAGGTCGAGATCCAGACCGACGCCCAGCGCGAGCAAGCGATCCGTCGCTTTGCCGAAGCAGGCAACAACCCGATCGTGATGGCTGGCTTCTCCTGGTCGACCCCGCTCTCCGAAGTCGCTGCCGACTATCCCGACACCAAGTTTGCTGTGATCGACGGTGTGGTCGAAGCAGAAAACGTGCGCTCGATCGTCTTCTCCGAGCAGGAAGGCTCCTACCTCGTCGGTATGATGGCGGCCATGGCCTCCGAGACCGGCACTGTGGGCTTTATCGGCGGCATGGACATCCCGCTGATCCGCCGTTTTGCCTGTGGCTACGCACAGGGCGCCAAGGCTGTAAATGCTGACGCGACCGTCATTGCGAACATGACCGGCACCACCCCTGCCGCTTGGAACGATCCGGTAAAAGGTTCGGAACTCACCCAAGCCCAGATCAGCCAGGGTGCTGACGTTGTTTACGCAGCAGCAGGCGGCACCGGTGTTGGCGTTCTCCAGACCGCAGCCGACTCGGGCATTCTCTCGATCGGCGTGGACAGCAACCAGAACTACCTCCACCCGGGTAAGGTCCTGACCTCGATGCTCAAGCGCGTTGACAACGCCGTTTTCGACAGCTTCAGCGCGGGCGAAGGTCTTGAAGCAGGCTTCAACGTCATGGGCGTTGCGAACGGTGGCGTTGGCTACTCGCTCGACGAATTCAACGCATCGCTCGTTTCGGACGAGATGAAGGCCGCCGTAGACGCCGCCGCTGCGGAAATCGCTTCGGGTGCGCTTTCGGTCCACGACTATATGTCGGACGAAACCTGCCCTGCGCTTGAGTTCTAATCCAAGCCTTTGAACTGACAGAGGCCGCGTCCATCCATGTGACGCGGCCTTTTTTCCAATTGAGAACACGGTGATTTTCCGATGTCAGACCAGATTCCTGCGATCGAGCTACGCGGCATTTCCAAGTCTTTCGGTCCTGTTCAAGCCAACAAAGACATCTCGATCCGCGTCATGCCCGGAACGATCCACGGGATCATCGGCGAGAACGGTGCGGGGAAATCCACCCTGATGTCGATCCTCTACGGCTTTTACAAAGCCGATGCGGGCGAAATTTACATCAACGGACAAAAGACCAACATCCCCGACAGTCAGGCCGCCATCGCGGCGGGTATCGGGATGGTGTTCCAGCATTTCAAGCTGGTCGAGAATTTTACCGTGCTCGAGAATATCATTCTCGGAGCCGAAGACGGGCCCCTTCTTCGTCCGTCTTTAAACAAAGCGCGCTCGGCGCTCAAATCACTTGCCGAAGAATACGAGCTTAATGTCGACCCGAATGCGGTGATCGAAGAAATCGGTGTCGGCATGCAGCAGCGTGTCGAAATCCTCAAGGCGCTCTATCGACAGGCCAATATCCTGATCCTTGACGAACCGACGGGGGTGTTGACCCCTGCCGAGGCGGACCACCTGTTCCGCATTCTCGAGAACCTGCGCCGCGAGGGCAAAACGATCATCCTGATCACCCACAAACTGCGCGAAATTATGGAAATTACCGACACGGTCTCGGTGATGCGTCGCGGGCAGATGACAGCGACCGTCAAAACCGCCGAGACCTCACCCACGGAACTTGCCGAGCTGATGGTCGGCCGCAAGGTGCTTCTCAAAGTCGAGAAAACACCCGCGAAGCCCGGAAAGACCATCCTTGAAGTCCGCAACCTCGCAGTCACCGATGACAAAGGGATCAAGCGCCTCAAGGGCATCGATCTTGATATCCGCGCGGGCGAGATCCTTGGGATCGCTGGCGTCGCAGGCAACGGGCAGTCCGAGCTTCTCGAAGTTCTGGGCGGGTATCGCCGCGCTACGGGGTCGGTCAAACTCAACGACCAACCGCTTGAGTTGAACATCGGACCCTCAGGCGGTCAGAAACGCCGTGCCATAGGGATCGCCCATGTGCCCGAGGATCGACAGCGCGAAGGGCTCATTATGGACTATGCCGCTTGGGAGAATATTGCATTCGGCTATCATAACGACCCGAGGTTCCAAAAGAATGCCCTTCTGATGGATCACGACACGATGAAGGCCGACACGGCAGCGAAAATGGCGGCTTACGACGTGCGCCCACCGGATCCCTATCTCGCCGCCAAGAGCTTCTCGGGCGGAAACCAGCAGAAAATCGTGGTGGCGCGGGAGATCGAACAGAACCCTGACTTGCTCCTGATCGGACAGCCGACACGGGGCGTCGACATCGGCGCGATCGAGTTCATCCACAAAGAAATCATCGCGCTCCGTGACAAGGGCAAAGCCATCCTTCTCGTTTCGGTGGAGCTTGATGAAATCATGTCGCTATCGGACCGTATCGCCGTGATGTTCGATGGCCGGATCATGGGCGAGCGTCTTGCATCCGAGACCAACGCTCAAGAGCTTGGTCTTTTGATGGCGGGTATGAACGGGGAGGCCGCATAATGGATCGTATGCCGAAATGGGCGGACATCGTCCTCATTCCCCTGATCTCGCTCTTGCTTGCCGCGTTTCTCTCTGCGCTTGTGATGCTCGCAATCGGTGAAGACCCGATCAAGGCACTCGGGATCATGATCCAAGGCTCCATCGGATCGTCTTATGCATGGGGCTATACGCTCTATTATGCGACCAATTTCATCTTTACAGGTCTTGCGGTCGCCGTGGCTTTTCACGCCCGAATGTTCAACATCGGCGGCGAGGGTCAGGCGGCCTTGGGCGGCGTGGGTGTCGCGCTTGTTTGTATATATATCCCGTGGCCGCATTGGTCCTTCGCACTCGTCGGGGCAACGGTGATCGCGGCCCTGTTCGGGGCCGCTTGGGCTGCAATCCCCGCCTTTCTTCAGGCAAAACGCGGAAGCCATATCGTGATCACGACGATCATGTTCAACTTTATCGCAGCTGCTTTGATCAACTATCTTCTGGTCAAAACGCTCAAGCCCGTCGGGGCGATGGAGCCTGCGACCGCGAAATTTCCCGCGCCGACACATCTTCCGAACCTGCATGATATCCTCGGCATTTTCGGCATTCCCTTCTCGCGCGGGGCGCCTGCGAATATCGCGCTTCTTCTCGCCTTGCTGGCCTGCTTCCTCGTTTGGGTTCTGATCTGGCGCACGCGCCTCGGGTATCAGCTTCGCGCCTTCGGCCATTCCGAAAGTGCAGCCCGCTACGCAGGGATCAGCCCGACCAAGATCATTATGGTTTCGATGCTGATTTCGGGCGCTCTGGCAGGCCTTATGGCGATCAACAACGTCATGGGAGAAGCCGAGCGTCTGGTTCTGAACGCTGTCGAAGGTGCAGGCTTTATCGGTATCGCCGTGGCCTTGATGGGTCGCAACCATCCCTTCGGGGTGCTTCTCGCCGCGCTTCTATTCGGTGTCCTTTATCAGGGCGGCGCCGAACTTGCGCTTGCGACCTCGATCCCGCGCGAGATGATCGTCGTGATCCAGGCTTTGGTGATCCTCTTTACGGGTGCGCTCGACAACATGGTCCGCATGCCTCTCGAAGTTCTCTTCTCGGCCATGCGCCGCAAACCCGAAGGAGCCAAGTAATGGATATCTTTGCGCTCTTTGATCTCGCCGTGCTCGACGGAACGGTGCGCCTTGCCACCCCGCTGCTTCTGGCTTGCCTTGCGGGGCTCTTTTCGGAACGTGCAGGCATTTTCGACATCGGTCTCGAAGGCAAAATGCTTGCAGCCGCGTTTTTGTCGGGCGCTGTTGCGGCCACCACGGGCAATGCTTGGATCGGCCTTCTGGCGGGCGTAGCGGCTTCGCTCGTCCTGTCGCTCATACACGGACTTGCGTCGATCACCTTCCGTGGCAACCAACTTATCTCGGGCGTTGCGATCAACTTTTTCGCAGCGGGTCTAACCGTCGTCGTCGCGCAAAGTTGGTTCCAACAGGGCGGACGCACGCCATCGCTCTCGGAAGGCGGACGGTTCAACCCGATCACATGGTTCGGGGCAGACGGAAACGGGTTCTATTCCGAGGTGATTTCGGGCCATTCCATCCTTGTTTACGGGGCGCTGCTTTGCGTTCCACTGACATGGTGGGTGCTTTACCGCACGCGCTATGGACTTCGACTTCGCGCGGTCGGGGAAAACCCCGCTTCCGTCGATACCGCAGGCGTGTCGGTCGTCGGGCTGCGCTACTCTGCCGTTATTATCTGCGGCGTCCTCTGCGGGATCGCGGGGGCCTATCTCGCCACAGCACTTCAGGCAGGATTTGTGAAAGATATGACCGCGGGTCGCGGCTATATCGCCCTTGCCGCGTTGATTTTCGCCAAGTGGCGTCCTTGGTATGCGCTTGGGGCGACAACGCTCTTCGGCTATCTTCAGGCGCTTTCGCTGCGTCCCGACATTCTTGAGCGCGCCATCGGCGTCAAAGTTCAGGTCCAGTTGCTCGACGCCCTGCCCTATATCCTCACTGTTGTCATTCTTGCCGGCTTTGTCGGCAAAGCAATCCCGCCGCGCGCGGGTGGAGAACCCTATGTCAAAGAGCGCTGATCTTGCCTCCATCATCCGTGACATCGCAGGGGATGAGCCTGTTCGTATCGGGCTGATCCTTGGCTCGGGCCTCGGTCATCTTGCGGGTGCCGTCGAAGGTGTCGCGATCCCTTATTCCGAACTTCCCGGTTTTCCGCATGCGGGCGTATCGGGTCACAACCCCAACCTCGTCATCGGCAACCTCGAGGGAGTGCGTGTCGCGGTCTTCGGCGGGCGCGCCCACTACTACGAAAGCGGCAATCCCGCGGCTATGCGTCTTCCTTTGGAAACGCTGTGCGAGCTTGGCGCGGATACGGTTATTGCCACCAACGCCGCAGGATCTTTGCGCGCCGACATGCCGACGGGCTCGATCATGTGCCTTACGGATCACATCAACTTTTCAGGGCTCAACCCGCTGATCGGCGAGCAGACCGACAAACGCTTTGTTCCGATGATGGATGCCTATGAACCCGAACTCCGCACCGCGCTGACCTCGGCGGCCAAAGGCGAAAAGATCGAAATGTTCGAGGGGATTTACGCGTGGTATTCGGGCCCCTCGTTCGAAACCCCCGCCGAAATCCGCGCCATCCGAACGCTGGGTGCCGACGCCGTCGGCATGTCCACCGTGCCCGAGGTAATCCTTGCAAGGTTCCTTGGTCTGCGCGCGGCCGCCATCTCGACCATCACGAATATGGCCGCAGGGATGAGCGACGAGAAGATCAGCCACGAGCACACAAAGGCGATGGCCCCGCTGGGTGCGGCCAAACTCGAAGTCGTTCTGAGAAGGTTCCTCCGCGATCTCAAGTAAATCAGGGGTTTGACACTCCAGTCAGAACGGTGTTTTTTGGGGTCTACGCGGCCCCATTGCCGGATTCCGGAATGCAAATTTATCTCCCCATCGCCGAAGTTTCGGTGAACATCTTCCTCATCCTCGGCCTCGGAGGCGTGGTCGGGATATTGTCGGGAATGTTCGGGGTCGGCGGCGGATTTCTGATCACGCCGCTTTTGTTTTTCGTCGGCATCCCACCCGCCGTTGCCGTTGCGACCTCGGCCAACCAGATTGTCGCTTCGTCCGTCTCGGGGCTGATCACCCAGATCAAAAGGCGCGGCGTCGATTTCGTGATGGGAAGCGTTCTGCTTGTCGGGGGATTGATCGGCTCGACCATCGGGGTCCAGATATTCAACCTGCTCAAAGAACTCGGGCAAGTCGATCTTCTGGTAAACCTGTGCTACGTCGTGTTCCTTGGCGTTATCGGCGGCATGATGTTCATCGAGAGCTTGAACGCTTTGCTTCGCTCCAAGAATTCTCCGCCAAAGCGGCGCAAGCACAACTGGGTCCACAACCTGCCCTTCAAGATGAAGTTCCGTATCTCGGGTCTGTATATTTCCGTCATTCCCCCTTTGATGGTCGGGCTGCTTGTCGGCCTTCTTGCGGCGATCATGGGCGTCGGCGGCGGGTTCATCATGGTGCCTGCGATGATCTATCTTTTGGGGATGCCGACCAAGGTCGTGATCGGCACTTCGCTGTTCCAGATCATTTTCGTCGCAGCCTATACAACCATGATGCATGCCATCACCAACCAGACGGTTGACCTCGTGCTTGCGCTCTTGCTCCTGATCGGCGGCGTGATCGGGGCACAATTCGGCACGCGCATCGGAATGAAACTCAAGGCAGAGCAGCTTCGTATCCTTTTGGCGGGCTTGGTTCTTCTTGTGGCGTTGAAGCTGGGTGTCGATCTCTTGCTCGAACCAAGCGAGCTTTATTCCATCGCGGGTATCGGCGAATGATGGCCCGCGTTCTCGCCTTTGTCTGGTGTGCGTTGGTCTCTGTGGCGGCCCATGCGGAACAAATCGTCATGGGCATGTCTCAGGACGAAGTGGCGATCACGGCGAGCTTTACCGGTTCGGAAATTCTGATCTTTGGCGCGGTAAGCCGCGACGCTCCCGCGCCTGAGAGCTCGGAACTCGAAGTGATCATCGCGGTCCAAGGCCCCAATGTCCCTGTCACGATCCGCAAGAAAGATCGGGTCGCAGGCATTTGGATCAACACGGAATCGGTCGATCTTGATATCGCGCCATCCTTTTACGCCGTCGCGACCTCGGGTCCGATCGCAGATGTTCTCCTTCCCCTCGAGGACCTCCGACATGCCGTCTCGGTCGGGCGCGTTGTGCGCAGCGCAGGGCAGAATGCCTTTAACACGGATGACTCGGTCGATGCCTTTGCGCGGATCCAAGCCAAGGATAATCTCTTGCAGATCCTCGAAGGTGCAGTGAGCATCGACGAGGACACGCTCTTTCGCGCGCGCATTTCGCTCCCTGCCAATATCACCCAAGGGGATTACAAAACGCGGATTTTCCTGACCCGCAACGGCATGGTCGTCGATCAGCTGGATACCGTCATCCCCGTTTACAAGGTCGGGATCGAGCGCTGGCTCTTTATGCTCGCGCAGGAACAAGCGGCGCTTTATGGCGCCCTGTCCTTGATCATCGCGGCATTGGCGGGCTGGGTGGCGGCGGCCGTTTTCGGGATGCTGCGCCGCTAGTCCTCGGTTTCGGAACGAAGCTCGAGCGGAACGCTCGCAACACGCAAGTCATCGACAGCCAGCGGGCCAGAAGGTCGCCCCAAGCGATTGCGCACAATCCAGCGCAGCTGGTTTTCCGCCCGCGTGATGGCAACATAGGCCAATCGCTTCCAAAGAGGCTGTCCCGCTTCAACCCGCCCCATTTGAGCGGCGGCATAGATGTCAGGCGCAAAGACCTGAACCGTATCCCATTGGGACCCTTGGGCCTTATGGATCGTCACCGCAGCCCCATGCAGGAACGTTGCCCCCATGCGTGCGGCAAAGGGAATGAACGGCTCTTCATCACCCTCGTGCTCGATTTTGACGATGCTGGCGGCCGACACTTGCGGGTCCTCTGCCCCGATCACGTGCAAACGTGAAAAGCCCGGTTTTCGGCCCGGCCCGAGATAAACGACCTGCGCCCCTTTGATCAGCCCCCGCGCCTCGAGATCGAGACGCTTTTTACGGTGCTTCACAGGCAATTCGATGCCGTCACAAATAAGGGGCTCTCCCTCGAGAAGCTCGTCTTCGGGGGCGCCATACGCATTGCGGAACGCGTGGATCAAGCGGATGCGGGTCGCGTTGCGCCAAACCAGAACAGGAGAGCGCGCCATAAGATCGGCCTCAACCCGTTGGGCCCAAACCACGCGCTCGTCGCGCTTTGACGCCTCTTCGACGAGCTTTTCAAAGCGATAGAAATCCACGGTCGGATCGGCCAAAGCATGGGCAAGATCGAGAATGGGGTTATCCGCGTCCTGACGGTGGACACGCTGGAGGACGAACCGACGGTTCGACGGCAGGCTTTCAAACACCATCCCACCTGTGCCCTGAACAGGCGGGAGCTGTGCAGGGTCCCCGAAGAGCACAAGAGTCGGGAAAATCTCCTGCAAATCTTCGAACTGCTTTGCGTCGAGCATCGAACTTTCGTCGATGAACCCGATATCGAGCGGTTCTTCGCGGCGCTTCCATCCGGTGATGAAATCCGAACCTCGAAGCCCCGCAGCCGCAAGCGCGGCAGGGATCGACGTGTTGATCTGATAGGACGCCCAAGCGCGATCAAGGGCGACATCGGTGATGCCTTCGATGACGGGACGCTCGCCCTCGCCCGCAAGCCATTCGGCAATGCGCTCGTATTCGGGATCGTAAACGGGCGTGTAAAGAATGCGGTGGATCGTTGTCGCGGGAACACCGCGATTGCGCAGCACACTCGCGGCTTTGTTCGTTGGTGCAAGGATCGCCAGAGTGCGGCGATCTTTGCGCTTTTTGCCTTCCCAGTCGCCCGAGACAACGTCGATCCCCGCCTCGACCAAGGCTTTGGTCAGCTCCGAAAGCAGCATCGTCTTGCCCGATCCGGCCTTGCCTATCACCGCGATCACACTCGATTTGTCGGGCATGGGGGGCATGAGGAGCGAGTCCTCGATATCCACACCCGCAGACCGCAAAAGTGCGGCCACGGCGTCCCAGGCTTCGGCCTGATCGGATGAGAATGTGAGAGCAGGTGCAGACATGGCGCGACCCTATCTTTAGCCGCGCCCGAGGACCAGTGGCGTTAGGCAGAAAGGAGGAGTTCCGCAGCACCAAACGACCTCTGGAACCACTTTTCCGAAAGTGCGAGCGAGACACCCGCGCTTTGGGCAACGCGCAAATGCGCTTGGGGTGAATAGCTCCATAGTCCGAGCGATATTTTTCCGCGCCCTGTGCCGCTTTCACCGAGGACGACGGGCGAAGAACCGATCATCCGGTAAATGCGGACCATCCGCGCATCGAACACACCCGCGAATTGGGCAAGCTGGAAGTGTCGCATCAATTCGCCCCCGCCGAGCATGAGCGCGGCCGCAATTCTGCCCTCTGCCTTGGGTGAAAGACAAAAGCGCGTACATTCCCAAATGCTCGGATCGCAAATCGGGCTTCCGCCGGTCAGGTCGCCGAAATGGTCATTGACCATCGTGCGCCCGACGGTCGGCAGGAACCGCATTGATCCGCCGTGGGTGCCGTCAGGGTTTTCCCAGATCACATACAGCGGATTGAGGTCGTCATATTCGTCCCGCTCCCAGCCATTGGTGTCGAGCGTCACCTCCCAGCCAAGCCGATGTTTGAACTGATCCGCACGGTCAAGAAACATGCTCTCTTCAAGACGCGGAAAACGGGCAAGGTCCGATCCATAGATATAGCGTAGCATTGGGCTCTCCGATAAAGCTGGAATTGCCCAAAGGTGCGGCCCAAAAGTTAATGTCCTAGGAATGCAGCGCGCGCGATCAAGTCACTATGCAACACCTTGTTTACCCTGAATCTCGTAGCGCCCGGGCCAATTCCCGACCGCGCCATTTGTGGCCCCGCCCGTGATAATGAGCCCTTCGGCCAGCGCGCGCGCCACCGCGTGCGTGGTGTTGTTGGCGCCGAGTTTGAGACGCGCGGATTCTATATAAGCCCTCAGAGTATGTTCAGAAATTTCCAGCATCTCCGCGACTTGCCCACGGCCGTATCCCATTGCGAGAAAGGTCAAAGCATCCGTCTCGCGGGGACTGAGCGGCTTGGCGGCTGTCGGTGTTCTTCCCCGCTCGATCATGAGCGCGGAGTTATTGAAGTAATGTGCAATTAAAATCAAATTGCGCTGATTTTCCCGTGTGAATTCGTCCCAAGCCAGGTCGTCCCGATGATCGCAAACGGTGAAAAGGGCGAACTGGCCGTTCGGTCCACGAATGGGAATCGAATACCCTTGGTTGCCGATCTGAAAACGTGCCGCATCGGTAGCGAGCGCCTTGGCGGCTTTGGTCGACCAATCCAGTTTTCGCCAGTCAACGGGATGAAACCGCTGGTAACAGCCCAAGACAACGGGATCGATCCGCAGATAGTCCCGTTCTATATAGGTTTGCACCCAATCTGGGGGATATGTCCCGCAACCATACTGTTCGCCGTTGGCGGATACCCAGTGATAAACCATATGGCCCACGCCGTAATAATCGCGCAGCTCTACGATAAGTGTCTGGAGATCTTCAAAAGCCTCAGCTTGCTCCAGCCTCGCTAGAAAGTCGTCTGGCATCCATCCCGTCCCCAAACCTTACAAAGGATCGAACGCCGACGCCCGAAGACTTGATTTCGCGATCTGCGACTGCTGCAGTTTCGCCAAGGCAGACAGCCAATTCGGGCAAGTCGTTCTGAGCTGCGAAATTCTGTAGGTCCGCGAGGACGTCGAGTATCCATTTGTTTCCCATGACAAGCCTCTTCAGGAATGGTTAACGAAGTGTTAACAACCTATAGTAGCATCCCTTGCGGTGCAAAATTACCCACGAATTTGATCCCCCCATTTTTGGGGAGGTCGAAAAGCAAAGCGCGGACCGATGGCCCGCGCTTTTCCGATCTTTCGATCTCTTCTTACTTTTTCGACTTCTCGAACGCGTCTTCAAAGGTGCGAAGCCCCATTTCAGGCGATTGGACCAGAACGGCCATGTTGCCGGGCTTGTGTTGGTTCTTGCGCATTTTTGTATGGGCCGCGGGAATTTCTTCCCAAGTGAAGCACTCCGACATGCAAGGATCAAGGCGACGCTCGATCATCAGCTGGTTGGCCTGCGACGCCTGCTTGAGGTTGGCAAAGTGGCTCCCCTGAACGCGCTTCTGGTGCATCCAGAGATAGCGCACGTCGAAGGTCAGGTTATAGCCGGTGGTGCCTGCACAGATCACAACCATGCCGCCGCGCTTCACGACAAACACAGACACCGGGAAGGTCGATTCACCGGGGTGTTCGAACACCATATCGACGTTATTGCCTTTGCCGGTGATGTCCCAGATCGCTTTGCCGAATTTACGGGTCTCGTTGAACCAAGCCTTGTACTCGGGCGTGTTCACCGTGGGCATCTGGCCCCAGCAATTGAAGTCGTTGCGGTTGATGACGCCTTTGGCCCCGAGGGACATGACAAAGTCGCGCTTGCTCTCATCGCTGATCACACCGATCGCATTCGCGCCTGCGGTATTGATCAACTGGATCGCATAGGACCCAAGACCACCCGACGCGCCCCAAACCAGAACGTTCTGACCGGGCTTGAGCTCATGCGGCTTGTGACCGAAGAGCATGCGGTAAGCGGTTGCGAGGGTCAACGTGTAGCACGCCGACTCTTCCCATGTCTGGTGACGCGGGCGGTGCATGAGCTGTTGGGACTGCACACAGGTGAACTGGGCGAAGGAGCCGTCGGGGGTCTCATAGCCCCAGATCCGCTGCGACGGCGAGAACATCGGATCACCGCCATTGCACTCTTCATCGTCACCATCATCTTGATTGCAGTGGATCACGACTTCGTCGCCGACTTTCCAGCGCTTGACCTTATCCCCTACGGCCCAGACGATCCCCGCGGCATCAGAACCAGCGATGTGGAACGGGGCGCCGTGAACGTCGAAGGGGCTGATTGGAATGCCGAGACCTGCCCAGACCCCGTTATAGTTCACACCTGCCGCCATCACCATAACAAGCACTTCGTGGCTATCAGGCTTGGGGGTGTCGACGACTTCGACCTCAAAGGCCTTCTCGGGTTCACCATGACGCTCGCGGCGGATCGTCCAAGCATACATCGACTTGGGAACAAATCCGAGCGGAGGCATTTCGCCCACTTCGTAAAGGTCCTTTTCGGGTGCGGTATAGGTCAGAACGTCCGGTTTCTGATCAAGGGCCATCTCGTGTCTCCATCGTCAAATCGTTGGTTTTCGCCGCAATGCAGAATCGCGGTGTTACCTATTTGTAAGAGACGAGCGAGTAACTTTGCAACTGCTACTAAGGTATTTTTGTAATTTTATTACCGAGCAAACGCAGAAAATACGTCTGTTTATGCTGCAAGTGCATTAAAATAATGGGAAATCGACGCAGAGTAGAAGCTCAGAATCTTTTCCGCTTCGGGCGCGACGACCAGTTTTTGACCATCTTCTGTGACCAAGCCCCGCTCCGCCAAGAGCTCGAGCGCATCCGTTACCATCTTGGCAGCGGTCCGACTCGGCGCTTTTGCGCCCTTCTCGACGAGCATAGTGACCATGCTCTCGACATCGCGCACCAAGGCAAGCCGATCCCGTTGCCCGCCCAAAAGAGCGCGCGCGACAAGAGGAACGGGAACGAGCGGGGTATTTGCCGAAATACGGGCCATCAAAAGCTCTGCGACAGCTTCGGGTGTGTCGTCCTTGATGGACCAAAGGCTCGTCGGTTCACCGAATTCGACAGCAGCGGTGCCGAACCCTTTGAACCGGAATGTCAGCATCTGGACAAGATGCGCGCCGACACCCCAGAGCACCTTCCAGATCGGGGCGCGGAAACGTCTCTTGCCGGAAAGCCGCGCATCAATCAGAACCCGATCTTCGAGCACGCGGTCGTAATTGAGCGACACCGGAACAAAGATCACCTCGCGTCCGGATTCCTTGGCAGCCGTGATGATATAGCTCAAGAGACCCAGTTTCGGAGCACCGATCGTGCCGTCGAGACTGAGCCCGCCTTCGGGGAAAATCGCCTGCGTTTCGCCGCCTTCGACCGCAAATTTCACATAGCGCGACAGGACCTTGCGATAGAGCGGCCCCAAAGATTTGCGCCGGATGAAATAAGCTCCCATCATGCGGATCAATCCGGACAAAGGCCATATCCGCGCCCACTCGCCCACCGCGTAGGATACGGTTCCTGCGGTGCTCGTCAGATAAGTGATAAGCACATAGTCCATATTGGATCGATGGTTCATGACAAAGACCACCGAGGCATCGGGATGGATCTTTTCGATCTTGTCACGATCAAAGGCGCCGATGCGGACATGATACAAGAGCTTGGTCAACCACGCAGAAAGCCTTGCCCCGATCGTGAAATACATGGTCGCGGAAAACGAAGGCACGATCTCGCGGGCATAGCGCGTGGCGCGTTCAAAGGCGACGTTCTCGGGGATACCCTCGGAGCGCGCCTCTTCGAAAACGGCAGCTGTCACTTCGGGGTCATAAACCAGCCTCTGGATCATGTCATAGCGCCGCGCAAGCTTGAAGGGCTGGATCGGACGCGTCAGCCTCTGGTTCAGTCGCGCTACGGCTTTTTCCATTCTCCGACGAAAGAACCATCGCACGGATGGAAACAGGAAATGCGAAGCGAAAGTCACTCCCGCAAAAACCAGAATGAGAAGCAGAAGCCAGAGCGGGACAGATACCGTTTGTGTCATGTGGGGAACCTGACAGGTAAATGCCCATCGGTAAATAGTCTCACGCCGCAACGCAGCGAATTGACAAGGACGCAAAGTTTCCGTTAGGCAGGTTGCAACGAAATTTTATTGCGCAACCAGATTCCGGAGTTATTGCTATGTCGCAGCCGCAGAAAGATCGCCCTTGGCTTTTCCGCACCTATGCGGGCCACTCCACCGCCAAGGCTTCAAACGCGCTCTATCGTGGCAACCTCGCCAAGGGACAAACGGGTCTTTCGGTGGCTTTCGACCTTCCGACCCAGACGGGATATGACAGCGACCATCGCCTTGCACGCGGCGAAGTCGGCAAAGTCGGTGTGCCCGTGTGCCATCTGGGGGATATGCGCACCCTGTTTGCGGACATCCCGCTTGAGCAGATGAACACCTCGATGACCATCAACGCGACGGCGCCTTGGCTTCTTGCGCTCTATATCGCCGTGGCCGAAGAACAGGGCGCTGATATTTCTGCGCTCCAAGGCACCGTCCAGAACGACATCATCAAAGAATACCTCAGCCGTGGCACCTATATCTGCCCGCCCGCACCGTCGTTGCGGATGATCACGGACGTTGCCGCCTATACGCGCGAGCATCTGCCGAAATGGAACCCGATGAACGTTTGTTCGTATCACCTCCAAGAAGCAGGCGCGACGCCCGAGCAGGAGTTGGCTTTTGCCTTGGCAACAGCGACCGCGGTTCTCGACGATCTCAAGGGCAAAGTCCCTGCCGAGCACTTCGGCAATATGGTCGGACGTATCTCTTTCTTTGTGAACGCAGGCATCCGCTTTGTCACCGAGATGTGCAAGATGCGCGCGTTCGTCGAGCTCTGGGACGAGATTTGCCAAGAGCGCTATGACGTCGAAGATCCCAAGATGCGCCGCTTCCGTTATGGCGTGCAGGTGAACAGCCTCGGACTCACGGAGCCACAGCCCGAGAACAACGTCTATCGCATCCTGATCGAGATGCTGGCCGTGACCCTGTCCAAGAACGCACGTGCCCGCGCTGTGCAGCTTCCTGCATGGAACGAAGCGCTTGGCTTGCCCCGCCCATGGGACCAACAGTGGTCGCTCCGTATGCAGCAAATCCTCGCCTACGAGACCGATCTTCTCGAATACGACGATCTCTTCGACAACAACCCCGCTGTGGATCGCAAGGTCGCGGCGCTCAAGGAAGGCGCACGCCAAGAGCTTGCCCAAATCGACGGAATGGGCGGCGCAGTCAATGCGATCGAATATATGAAGTCGCGTCTTGTTGAATCGAATGCCGAGCGTATCGGTAACATCGAAACGGGCGAGACGATCGTCGTCGGCGTGAACAAGTGGCAAAACGGCGAGCCTTCTCCGCTGACTGCTGGCGATGACGCGATCATGGTCTCTGATCCCGAGGCCGAGGCCGATCAGATTGCCCGACTTGCGGCATGGAAGGCGGGACGCGATGCAGCCGCTGTCGCTCAGGCTCTGACCGAGCTCAAAGCCGCCGCGCTAAACGGCACGAACATCATGATCCCGTCCATCGCATGTGCCAAAGCGGGCGTCACAACGGGCGAATGGGCAGAGGAAATCCGCTCGGTGTTTGGCCAGTATCGCGCTCCGACGGGTGTCTCGCGCAATCCTTCGAACCGGACAGAGGGACTTGACGACATTCGCGCGCGCGTCGATGCCGCTTCGTCCCGCCTTGGCCGCCGCCTCAAGTTCCTTGTCGGTAAACCCGGTCTTGACGGTCACTCGAACGGTGCAGAGCAGATTGCCGCCCGTGCTCGCGACTGTGGAATGGATATCACCTATGAAGGTATTCGCCTGACACCCGAAGAAATCGTTGATGCGGCACAAAAAGAAGATGCGCATGTCATCGGGCTTTCGATCCTTTCGGGATCGCATATCCCGCTCATTGGCGAAGTGATGGAAAGACTTCGGGAAAAGAACCTGAATATCCCTGTGGTGGCGGGCGGAATTATCCCCGAAGACGATGCCGCAAAACTTCGTGCAATCGGTGTTGCACGTGTCTATACGCCCAAAGATTTTGAATTAAATCGGATAATGGAAGACATTGTCACGATTGTAGATCCGCCGGAAATTGCGGCTGAATAAATTCTTCTGGATTTATTCGCATTAATTGAATTATGAATTGCAAACCGCTCGACATTCGTCGGGCGGAGCAATTTGTTTCAATTGGAGACTTAAATGCAGTTTGATCTCGACAATATGTCGCGCAGCGAACTCGAACACCTTCGTGCCGCTGTTGAAAAAGCAATTAAATCCGTCGACGTTCGCGAATTGCAAAAAGCACGTGAAGCGGCCGAACGTGCTGCGGCCGAACATGGTTTTACCCTTGCCGAACTCACCAGTGGTGCAAAGGGACGCAAAGCTTCGGGCCCGTCCAAAGCGAAATACCGCAATCCTGCAGATGGATCGCAAACGTGGTCTGGTCGTGGCCGCAAGCCGCAATGGATCAAGGACGCCGAACAGGCTGGCACCGATATCGAAAGCTTTGCGATTTAATAATCGCCGAGCTTGCGCAAAAGCGCGTCTCGAGAATACCGAAGGGCAATATACCCGTCGGCCCCTTTTACGAAATTGGGGGCGACGGGAAGACAGGCTGCCCCACATAATTGCCTGACTTCCATTCTATTCGAATCCACGAACCAAAATCGGCCACCTGGTGTAGAGATATATCCGTTCACGCGTTCGGACCGATCTCCGTCCAAATCAATGTCACTCGGCACTTCGCTAATGTATTCGGGGTCAAATCCCCCGTGGGTGTGATAAGAAGCGGTCGGCGCAAAACCCAAAGGCAAGATCGGATTGCAGCTGGCAATATCTCCTCCGACCGCAGGCGTCGCAATAAGCTCGCCCTTTGAATTGTATCCGATATAGCCACAAAACTCTCTTTGTTTGGCGAATGATTGCGCCTGAAGTGCGCTGAGTGTTTTTTTGGCAAGCAGAATTTCTTCGGTGCTTTGGCCGGCAAGACCCGTCCCGAATGCCGCGAAAAATCCTGTAATTATTGAGAAAAAGAGCCGCATTGACGGACTATCCACTTTGATCGGGTTCAGGGTCAATAGCCTTGCAGCACAGGGCGCAACGAATCCCTCTTACATAATTGCATAGATCGGATACCCATCAACTTATTGGGGAAACTTGAAAGATTCGGCTATGTCCAAACAAATCCTTTTCGTTGCCGCCTTGGGAGCGCTGGCAGCCTGTAGCGGGACCGCGGGGTATCAAGGCGAGGCAACCGTCACAAAGTTCTTTGTTCCGAACAGCGACGGCACCTTCAGCATAGATTTCGCGCAGTCCTCTCGTAAGCAATACAAAGACGCGGATGGCGACGGCTATGCCTTTGTTGGGGGGGCGGTTGAAAACGAAGGGTTTCTAGCGGTTGCGGGTATTCTGCCGCAAACGACCGTCGACGTCCCTGTTTCGGCCAAAGTAGACTATACAGGCCGTTACAATATGATCAGCATCGAAGAGATCACCTTGTATGACAGCGGCTATATTTACGGCCTTCCCAATGAACGCACAGGCGCGTTGACTGGCACTGCGGATTTCGCGGCAAAGACCTTCAAAGCCAACTCCCAGAACGGGCTTAGCCTCAGTGGCAGCATTTCAGGGACCGATGTTTCGGGCACGATGACGTACAAGGATACGGTCAGCGGCGAGTTCAAGGCCTTGGCGGGTCAGGACAAAGCGGTCGGCGCCTTTCACGGCAAGAGCAGCAACAGCGACCAGATGGTTGCAGGCGGCTTCAATATCGTTGCGAACTGAAAAAAGGGCGCCGCAACGGGCGCCCTTTTCCAAAAGCAAAATCCGAAATCTTAGACGACGCGCTCGACCATCATCTTCTTGATGTGCGAGATTGCCTCGGCGGGGTTAAGACCCTTGGGGCACGTCTTGGCACAGTTCATGATGGTGTGGCAGCGATAGAGCTTGAACGGATCTTCCAGCGCATCGAGACGCTCGCCCGTGGCCTCGTCGCGGCTGTCGATGATCCAGCGGTAAGCATGAAGGAGCGCAGCCGGTCCAAGGTATTTGTCCGAGTTCCACCAGTAGCTCGGACAAGAGGTCGAGCAGGATGCACACATCACGCATTCATAAAGACCGTCGAGCTTCTTGCGATCCTCAATCGACTGTTTCCATTCCTTGGCGGGACGGTTGGTCTTGGTTTCGAGCCACGGCATGATCGACGCGTGCTGCGCATAGAAATGCGTCAGATCGGGGATAAGATCCTTGACCACAGGCATATGCGGAAGCGGATAGATCTTCACGTCGCCCTTGATCTCGTCCATGCCATAGATACAGGCCAGCGTGTTGCGCCCGTCGATGTTCATGGCGCACGAGCCGCAAATACCCTCGCGGCAGGAACGGCGGAAGGTCAGCGTCGGGTCAATCTCGTTCTTGATCTTGATCAGCGCGTCGAGAACCATCGGCCCGCAGTTGTCCATATCGACGAAATAGGTGTCGATCCGCGGGTTCTTTCCGTCATCGGGGCTCCAGCGATAGATCTGGAATTTGCGGACGTTCTTTGCCCCTTCGGGCTTGGGCCAAGTCTTGCCGACCGTCATACGGCTGTTCTTGGGGAGAGAGAATTGAACCATAGCTCAGGCTCCTACTGATTAGCTTTGCGTGAGCTTCGACGCCGCGCATGCGGTGGTCGAGTCACGGGCCAGAATTCGGGAAACCAAGGCGTTCGTATCCGCCGTGGGGTTCAGTCTTGCAGCAGCGAGCGTGGAAAGCTCGTCTGCGGTCGCGTGGGTGATGATACAGTCCGCCATCACGCTCTGGATCGCGGCAGGCATCAAAGCGCCTTGCACCTCGGTCGAAGCGACAATCGCCGTCACGGTCGAGGTTGCATCGAAGGTCGGATCATAGGCAGGCGCATCCACAGCAGCGGTCTGGGTGCATGCGACCAGCGTCGCAAAAGCAAAGGCGGAAACGGTGAAACGGATCATATCAATTCTCTCCAATCTTAGCGCAGGACAGGCGGCCTGATCGGTAGCTCGCCCGTGCGCTGAATAACGCAGGTTTCATAGACGGCCATCGGGTCGCGACCAGACAGAAAATCGCTGGTGACTTCGATGCGGCCGCCGACGAAAGTCCCTGTCTCGGAGTTTGCTCCGATCGAGATTTCACCGGAAGGGCCTTGGGCTCCGCGTGCACGTTCTTCGCAAAAATCCGCCGCCTGTTCAGGCGTCATCTGGGAGCTGCACGCTCCCAGAAGGATGAGCAAAGAAAACGCGACCCGCTTCATCAGAACGTCCGGGCCTTGGGCGCGATCGTCTTGAGGCTGATCCCGCCCTCTGCTTCGGTGGTCAGAGGATCGGTGATCACGGGACGATAGCTCAGCGCAACCTTGTTGCCATCGACGCGGCTGATCGTGTGGACACGCCAGTTTTCGTCGTCGCGGTTGGCATAATCCTCGTGCGCGTGGGCACCGCGAGATTCCTTGCGGGCTTCTGCGCCGACGATGGTCGCCAGTGCGTTCGGCATCAGGTTGGTCAGCTCGAGCGTTTCCATAAGGTCCGAGTTCCAGACGAGGCTGCGGTCGGTGACCTTGAGATCATCGAGCTTGCCCGCAACTGCGGTCATCTTCTCGACACCCTCTTTGAGCGTCTTGTCGGTGCGGAACACGGCGGCGTCAGCCTGCATGGTGCGCTGCATCTCGAGACGAAGCTCGGCGGTTGCAACGTTGCCGTTTGCGTGGCGCAGACCGTCGAAACGATCAAAGGCCTTGTCGATGGACGCTTTGTTCAGGTTCGGGTTGGCGGAGTTCGGATCGACAACCTTGCCTGCACGGATCGCAGCGGCGCGGCCAAAGACCACGAGGTCGATCAGTGAGTTTGAGCCGAGACGGTTTGCACCGTGAACAGACGCACAGCCCGCTTCGCCAACGGCCATAAGGCCGGGAACAACTGCGTTCGGGTTGTCTGCGGTCGGGTTCAGAACCTCGCCGTAATAGTTGGTCGGAATACCGCCCATGTTGTAGTGAACCGTCGGCAGAACCGGGATCGGCTCTTTGGTCACGTCGACGCCTGCGAAGATCTTGGCGCTTTCCGAAATACCGGGGAGGCGTTCGGCAAGGGCTTCTTTGGGCAGGTGGTTCAGGTTGAGGTGGATGTGGTCGCCATTGGCGCCCACACCGCGACCCTCGCGGATTTCCATGGTCATACAGCGGGACACATAGTCACGCGGTGCGAGGTCTTTGTAGTTCGGAGCGTAACGCTCCATGAAACGCTCGCCTTCGGAGTTGGTCAGATAACCACCCTCGCCGCGCGCGCCTTCGGTGATCAGACAGCCCGAGCCATAGATGCCGGTCGGGTGGAACTGAACGAATTCCATGTCCTGCAGCGGCAGACCTGCGCGGGCCACCATACCGCCACCGTCACCGGTGCAGGTGTGGGCCGAGGTTGCCGAGAAATACGCACGGCCATAGCCGCCCGTCGCAAGAACAACCATCTTGGCGTTGAAGACATGCATCGTGCCGTCGTCGAGCTTCCAGCAGACAACGCCGGTGCACTCGCCTTCGTCGGACATGACGAGGTCGATGGCAAAGTATTCGATATAGAACTCGGCCTGCTGCTTGAGCGACTGGCCGTAAAGCGTATGGAGGATCGCGTGACCTGTGCGGTCAGCCGCAGCGCAGGTGCGCTGAACGGGCGGGCCTTCACCGAACTCGGTGGTGTGGCCGCCGAACGGACGCTGATAGATCTTGCCTTCCTCGGTGCGCGAGAAAGGCACGCCATAGTGCTCCAGCTCGTAAACGGCCTTAGGAGCCTCACGGGCGAGGTATTCCATCGCGTCGGTGTCGCCAAGCCAGTCCGACCCTTTGACGGTGTCGTACATGTGCCACTGCCAGCTGTCAGGGCCCATGTTGCCGAGCGATGCGGCGATACCGCCCTGTGCTGCAACCGTGTGCGAGCGGGTCGGGAAAACCTTGGTGATACAAGCGGTGCGGAGCCCCTGCTCGGCCATCCCGAGTGTCGCGCGAAGACCCGCGCCACCGGCGCCGACGACGACGACGTCGTATTCATGTGTTTCGTATTGATAAGCTGCCATCGGTCTTTTTCCTTACAGAGCCAACTTTGCCAGCGCAAAGAGACCCGTTGCGGCGAGGCCATATGTAAAAGCGGTCATGAACATGATCGCCGCCTTGAGCTGCGAGCCACGCAGATAGTCCTGCGCCATCATTTCAAAACCACGGTTAAAGTGCTTGAGACCGAAAATCAGAACAAGCGCGGTCACGATCGCGGGGATCGGATGCGAGAAGGTTTCGGTCACAGTGGCATAGTCGCTCCCGAGCGCTTTGCCGAAGATATAGAGAAAGGTCGGGACAATGAGAGCAAGGCCGACGGCGCTTACCTGCATGGACCAATGATGCTCGGTGCCGGTGTGCGAGGCACCCTTGCCTTCGGCGCGCTTTCGGGCGGTCAGATAACGCATTCTATCCCCCTCAGATGACGATGATGGTAAGAACGGTCAGAACGACCGAACCAATGAGACAGGCCCAGCCGAGCTTTTCGGCGGTGGGAATATCCATTCCCTTGCCTGCATCATAGTAGAGGTGACGCAAACCGGCGAGGAAGTGATACCAAACACCCAAGAGCGAAAGGGTCATAACGATATCGCCGATCCAGCTCGTCAGGATGCCGTTGGCCAGATCGAAGTAGGCCTCGCTCGTCGCAGCGGCAATGAGCCACCAAACGACAAGAAACGTCGAGACGATCAAAGCGTTGCCCGTGACACGCGTCAGGATCGACGTCAGCATCGGGATATGCCAGCGATAAATTTGCAGGTGGGGCGAAAGCGGACGTTGGACGCCCTTCGAGTTTTCAGCCATTTTAGTCCCCTTGTTCGTGGAGCCGCGCTCGCGCAGGCGCGCTCGGGCCATCGCAATTCTTCTGACGTATTATTACGGCTATGTCACGCTTTGGAATAAGTTTGAGGCGGCAAAAAACGCCTCTTTAGCGTTAACATCGTCCTTTGTGATCACAGCTTTTATTGCCGTGATCACAAAATGTTATATGACTTTTTTACTCAGGTTAATCTCGTGCTCAAAGTGAGAAACATGCCGTGAATCAGCCCGTCTCCCTTTGATTTCGAGAGCACCTCAAAGGGGCATAACGGCCCAGTAATCCAGATCGAGAAGAACCTCGGGAAGATATTTGCCGTCCTCGCCCCGAAGATCACCCGCCTTGCCGCCTTTGGTCGCAACGAGGCGAAGGCGGATTGCACCGACACCTGGAACATCGGTCTCTGCCTTGTCCAGAACCTCGGACCAAGCACGGATCGTATCACCCGCAAAACAGGGGTTCGCATGTGCACCGCCATTGAGGCCGACGATCATCTGGGCATTGGCCAAACCGTTGAACGACAGCGCGCGCGCCATCGAAATAACGTGGCCACCGTAAATAAGCCGCTTGCCGTCCTCGCGGTGGGTGGCGTCGAAATGCACCTTGGCCGTGTTCTGCCATAGGCGGGTGGCCAGCATATGCTCGGCCTCTTCGACAGTGACCCCATCAACGTGATCGATGATCTCGCCGATCTCGTAATCCCCCCAACGATGCGGTTCCCCCGCAAGTTCGAAGTCGTAATCCGAGAAATCGAGCTCCTGCGGAATAGCCAATGCCTCGACAGGAAGGACGGCGTGCAGATCTGGCACAACCGTTTCAGGCGCAGGGGCCTCAAGGTTGCCCTTTCGGACCATCACCCAGCGGACATATTCCAGCACGATGTCATCATTCTGGTTGAACCCGCGTGTGTGCACATAGACCACACCCGACTTTCCGTTCGAGTTCTGCTTGAGCCCGATCACCTGGCTCTCTGCGCGCAGGGTATCCCCGGGATAGACAGGCTGAAGCCAGCGCCCTTCGGCATAGCCGAGGTTGGCGACCGCATTGAGCGAAATATCCGGAACCGTTTTGCCAAAGACCACATGGAACGCGATGAGATCATCGATCGGTGATCCCTCGAACCCGCAGGACGCTGCAAAAGCATCCGACGAGTAAAGCGCGCCGCGCGCGGGATAAAGCGCATGGTATAGCGCCCGCTCACCCTCTGCGATGGTGCGGGGAACAGCGTGACGGATCACCTGTCCAAGTTCATAATCTTCGAAAAAACGGCCCGGATTGGTTTTGGTCATAGTTGTCCTAGTTTAACGTCTGGAGAGTAATCCCCCTCGACCTCTTTGACGACGGCCTGACCACAGCGCATCACACCGCGTGCGGCGTCAAAGGCATAGGACGGTTGACCGTGAAGCGACCACCCTTTGGACAGAGCTTCGGTCACTTTGTGACAAAAGGCCGAGGTGTCGTCCTCGGTGAGAAATCGATAGGCAAGCATGTCAGGCTCCAAACGGGTTCAATCCAAGAAGGATGTGGATAAAGCCGATGGCTCCGGTCACAAGAACCGCGCCGACCGCGGCGCCGATCTCTTTACCAACGGGCGCCTTGGCAGGGGCGGTCCAGCTCGGCTCTCGCATGTTGATGAGAACCATCGTGAGAATAGCCCAGCTTGCGAGGCCGCCAAAAAGGACGATGGACATCCAATCGCCACGCACCAAAAGATGCCCGACAGCCCAGATGACCGCCGCCATAAGAAGCGGATGGCGCAATTTACGCGCAAGAGCGGTTTTCATTCCCGAGGCGGCGGCGAAATAGACAGCGACCAGAACCAGAAGGTTGTTGGCGTGCTTCCCCCAGCTCGGCGGGGTATAGGCCAATTCCGAGGTCGAACTGTCGTAGCCGACCACCATGAGTGCGATACCCGCAAAGCTTGCGGCGGTGACCATGCCTTTTGCGGCACCGTCGGACATGCCCGCACGATGCGCAGGCGCGATACGTTTATAAAGATGGGGCACACTCCAAAGGAGAAGGCCTAGGATAAGAAATGTCATTGTGATTCCAACTCGGCAATTGCTGCAGCTTTCGCCAGCGTTGCCCGAGCGGTCACAATATGCAAGTTCTCAACGATGCGGCCATCCAGAACAGCGACGCCTTGGCCGTTCTTTTCGGCTTCTTCAAAAGCAGCGATCTGACGCTGTGCAAGGTCGATCTCGGCCTCGGACGGACCAAAGGCGCGGTTGGTGATTTCGACCTGGGCAGGATGGATGAGTGTTTTGCCGTCAAAGCCCATATCGCGGCCCTGCTCGCATTCGGCCGCAAGGCCCTCATCGTCTTTGAAGGCGTTATATACGCCGTCCAAAGCGATTTTCCCGTAAGCGCGCGCCGCAAGAAGACAAGCTTCGAGCGCATAAAGAAGCGGCTCGCGGCGCTCGGACTTGCGGGTATTGAGATCCTTGGCAAGATCATTGGTGCCCAGAACGAACCCTTCGAGCCTGGGGTGCGCGGCGATCGAGGCCGCATTGATGACACCAAGCGGTGTTTCCATCATCGCCCAGATCGGAAGATCGCCGGTGATCGCGGCAAGCGCGTCTATATCTGCGGCCGAATTCACCTTGGGGAGCAACACGGCATCAGCCGCCATATCACGCACAGCCTCGGCATCTGCGCGGCCCCATTCCGTGTCGAGCCCATTGATACGCACGATCTTATAGCGGGGCCCATAACCTCCTTCGGCCAAAGCGGCCTTGAGTGTCGCGCGGGCGTTCACCTTTTCATCGGGTGCAACAGCGTCTTCGAGATCGAAGAGGATCGCATCCACAGCAAGGCTGCGGGCCTTGTCCAACGCGCGATCTTTCGAGCCAGGGATATAGAGAGCTGATCGGAACGGACGCTGGGTCATTGATTCTTCCTCGCAATAAAGTTGCGCCGAACATGCCCCTATCTATTGCAATCGTTCAAGGAGAAATTTGCCGCAATGCAGCAAAGGTCGCATATGAAGGCGCACAGCGGCGCCTCCAAGAAGCGGCTCCCGACCGGGATGCACCCTGCGGGATAGCCCTCGTCAGGCGGTGGTCAGAAGCTCGCTCATGTCCACAACCCGCTTTTCCCTCATAGAAATCTGGGCAGCGATCCCCATCAGCACGGCAAGTTTGCCATCCGTCGCGCTGACCTCGGGCGCGCTGCGCTCGCCCCGCACCAGTTCAAGGAATTTCTGATGCTGGTAATAGGTCGAGCCGTTATGGTCCCCTGCCTCGAGAAGCGTTGGATCGACGGGAATTTCCTGCAAGATCGGACCTTTGGGGTCGCGGGGGCTGATGATCACTTGCGAAACGGGCGGCTCACCAAGCTCTTGGGGCCAGAAGCGTCCCGGACCGGGAACCAGCGCCTCGATCTTCCCGCTGGGACCGACGGCGCTTACCTCTTCTTGATAGCGTGAGCCCTCGGCGAACATACAGAGTTCGAGCATCGCACGCGCACCGTTGTCGAAATCGACGATCACGTAGCCATTATCGAGCATATCGGGTGTTTCACCGTCATAGCTTTCGTCGAGGTGATTGACGTCCATACCGCCCGAAGCGAGCACGCGCAGAGGCTCGGCGCCCAGAGTAAGACGCATGAGATCGAAGAAGTGGCAGCACTTCTCGACAAATGTGCCGCCGGCATAGCGATTGAAGCGGTTCCAATTGCCCACCTTCTCGAGGAACGGAAAGCGGTGTTCGCGGATGGTCAGCATTTTGATCCCGCCCGTCGCCTCTTTGGACGACCGCAAAAACTCGGCGATCGGCGGCATGTAACGATATTCCATCGCGACCCAGATCGGTGCGGGATACGTCTTGATGAGCGCATCGAGCGTGCTGAGTTGGCTCTGATCGGTAAAAACGGGCTTTTCGACCAAGACAGGCACGGGGCGCTTGGCCGCAATCTGGGCAAGCTGCTCGACATGACGGAAATTCGGGCTGGCGATCAGGATACAATCCAGCTCGGGCTCGTCGAGAAGCGCATCGATGCTTTCGACAAACCGCGCATGCGGCGCGAATTCGCCAGCTGCCTCTCGCATGCCCTGATCCGGCTCGAAGATCACTGTCACCTTTGTATCGGGCAAAAGAGCGATGTTGCGAAGATGCTCTTGGCCCATCATCCCGCAACCAATGATACCATAGCTCGTACTAGCCAATCCGGCCTCCTTATCTGAGTCGCTGCACATAGTGCGCCCGCTCGGGGTCGAACCATGTCCGCGAATATTCGACTGATCCTTTTTGCTCGGAGTGGCTCAACCGTTCGATGTAGCCGACGGTCTCGCCAATGGGCTGCCCGAATTCATTCGGGGCCCAGTCCGGAACTTTGCCGACACGAACGGTGTCCTCGGCGTGAGAGATCCAGAACCCGAGCTGAAGCTTGTAATAGCGGTAGAGCGAATCGGAGAGGGCGAGCGGGTCGATCCGCCCTGCGTCCCCATCGAGCCATATCTCTTCCACCGCGATCGGAATGCGATTGAGAAACCTCAAGCGACGGATGCGGGTGCCGTGCGAGGCCGTGCCGAAGACAGGAAAATCATGCGGTTTTGCCAACTCGTCGAGCGAGAGAACCCGCGCAGTCGGAAGCCCCCCACCCGACCGCAATTCAAGACGGAACATCGAATAGATACTGTCCACCGCCGCGCCAGATCGGACATAGTTTCCAGACCCTTGGACGCGATCAAGGAGTCCCTTTTCTTCAAGTATATCCAATGCCTTACGCAGGGTGCGCACCGTGGTGAAATGCTGTTTTGCAAGCTCGCGTTCGGGCGGAAGACGGCTCCCGTTGGGAAGCCGCCCAGAGGCGATCTCGCGGATAAGCACCTCGCTTATCTGAACATAAATCGGCAGCGCCGAGGGGCTTTCGCTCTTTTGATACATCCGGTCTTTCTCAGTTTATCAAAAAATTGATACACTATTGATCCAGATCAAAGACACTGTTATCGATAACGAAAGTCAAGCGGATTTTCATTCACTATTCCGCTGGACCAACCGCCTAGAGGGAGAGCGCATGATGTCCGTAGTGCCCATTACATCGGCAGACCTTGATGCCGCAGAAGTGTCTTGGTTCGCGGCACTTTGTTCGGATGATTACCAATTCCTCGGCGTGCCGGACGGCTCCCTTCGGTCCTCTTGGAACCACTGTTCAACGATTGTCAAAACGGCCGAAAATCTCGGGTTCCGCAACATCCTTTGCCCCTCGTCCTATCAGGTGGGCCAAGACACGCTCAGCTTTGTCGCGGGCTGCGCCCCGATCACATCGAAGATCAACATGCTTGCCGCCGTGCGCTGCGGCGAAATGCAGCCCATCATGCTGGCGCGCACCATCGCTACTCTCGATCACATGCTCGAGGGGCGTCTGACCGTGAACATCATTTCCTCTGACTTCCCCGGTGAAGTCGCGGACAGCGCGTTCCGCTATCAGCGTTCCCGCGAAGTTGTCGAGATCCTCAAACAGGCGTGGACGCAGGACGAAATCAATTACCAGGGCGAAGTTTACAACTTCAGCGGCCTGACCACAGACCCTGCCCGTCCCTACCAATCGGGTGGCCCTCTGCTCTATTTCGGCGGGTATTCCCCCGACGCTCTCGAACTCTGCGGTCAGCATTGCGACGTTTACCTGATGTGGCCCGAAAAGATCGAAGAGCTCGAAGGTCGGATGAAAGCGGTGCACGCTGTCGCCGAACGCTATGGACGGACCTTGGACTATGGACTTCGGGTGCACGTCATCGTGCGCGACACCGAAGCGGAAGCACGGGAATACGCGGACTATATCGTGTCCAAGCTCGATGCAGAGCAGGGCGACGCCATTCGCAACCGCGCGCTTGACGCCAAATCGCTTGGTGTGAGCCATCAGGCAAAAAATCGCGAAATAGCGGATGACAAAGGCTACATCGAGCCTAACTTGTGGACAGGTGTGGGACGCGCGCGTTCCGGCTGTGGTGCTGCGATCGTCGGGTCTACCGATCAGGTTCTCTCCAAGCTGGAGGCCTATCAGAAGATGGGTATCCGTGCGTTCATTCTGTCGGGTTACCCGCATCTGGATGAAGCAGACCACTTTGGTCGCCGCGTTCTCCCGCAAATGAAAACCTGTTCGTTGCCCGAGGCTTATGGTCGTGTGCCTGCTTCGACGCCTGCGACGCCGCTTGGAATTGGAGTACGCCGCTAATGATGCCGCGCATCAATCTTTCGCCTGACCTCAGCTTTAGCCGTCTTGTCTATGGCATGTGGCGCTTGGCCGACGACGAAAACACGTCGCCCGCACATGTCGAAGCAAAAATTCAGCGCTGCCTTGAACAGGGGATCACCACCTTCGATCAGGCCGACATCTACGGCGGCTATGTCGCCGAGGACGTGCTCGGAGCCGCCTTGCGGGCCAATCCCGCGCTTCGCGGTCAGATGGAGATCGTGACGAAATGCGATATCGTTGCCCCCGTTGGACGATATGCGGATGCGCCCGTCAAATACTATGACACCTCGCGCGCCCACATTGAAAAGTCTGTGGACCTTTCGCTGGCAGCGATGGGGATCGAACAGATCGACCTCTTGCTGATCCACCGCCCCGACCCGCTTATGGATCATGCCGAAACGGGCGCTGCGCTTGACGACATCGTCAAGAGCGGCAAGGTCCGCGCCGTCGGCGTGTCCAACTTCCGTCCTTGGGACTGGGAGCTTTTGCAGTCCGCGATGAGCACACCGCTTGCCACGAACCAGATCGAAATTTCGCTGTCCGAAATTTCTCCGTTCTCCAACGGCGATCTTGCGTTCCACCAGCGACATGCGCACCCGATCATGGCATGGTCGCCGCTTGGCGGTGGCAATCTGTTCAAGGACTCGGGCTTGCTGGGTCAGCGTCTCGACAAGATCGCCGCCGCGCAAGGCGTGGACCGCGCTGCGGTCGCGGTTGCCTTTCTCCTTAGACATCCGGCCAAGATCCTGCCTGTGCTCGGCACCAACAATCTGGACCGTATCTCGGCAATTTCGGACGCGCTCAAGGTAGAGCTCGACCGCCCGACCTGGTTCGGCCTTTATGAAGCAGCGCTCGGGAACGAAGTGCCATGACCATAATGGAACCTCAGGATCGTATGATGGAATTTGTGCCGACCGCCGAGAATACGCGCACATTGCGTGACGCCTTTGGCCGATTTGCCACCGGTGTCACGGTCGTCACCTGCGCGAGCGACGATGGCCCGATCGGCATCACCGCGAACAGCTTTACCTCGTTGTCGCTCAACCCGCCCTTGGTGCTTTGGGCCCCTGACAAGTCGTCGCGTCGTTCGCCGTATTTTCGGAGCGCGAAACACTTTGCCATTCACGTGCTGGCCCATGACCAAGCAGAGCTTTGCTGGTCGGTCGCCAAAGATATGCACGGGCTTACAAAAGAAAATCTGGACACAAATCCCGAAGGCGTGCCGCTGATCCGCGGCTGTCTTGCGCGATTTGAATGCGTTCAACATGCCATTCATGATGGGGGAGATCATGAAATCGTCGTCGGCCGCGTGCTGCGCGCCGCGCTAAGGGAAGACGGAGACTCGCTCGCCTTTTTCAAGGGCAAGATGAATCGCTTTACGTCTTGATACAAAAAAGAAAAAAAGAGGAATTACGTCACTAACTGAAATCTTCAGTTCAGCTAAGTTCAAAGGGAGGACTTGATGAAGAAAGCTGCATCCAAGGTCGCACTAACGACCGCAATTCTGCTTGGCTCGACCGCCGTTTATGCAGATGAAATTACGTTCCTGTGCTATCAGGACGGCACCGAATGCGACGTGATCGCGGGTATGCTTCCCGCTTTCACCGAAGCTACGGGCCATACCGTGAAGATCGAGACCGTCGGCTATGACGTGATCCGCGATCAGCTCGAGAACCAGCTTCAGACCGATGCGGCCCCCGATGTCGCGCGCGTTACCAACCTCGGTGGTCTGAACCAGTATTATCTCGACATGAGCCCCTATGTGGATTCCGCCGCTTGGGAAGCCGCCTATGGCGCGACCCTTCCGTGGTTCCGCAAGCCCGGTGGCGAGGACAAGGGGATTTACGGCTGGATGACCCAGCTCACCGTGACCGGCCCCTATGTCAACGTCTCGCTCTTTGAAGACGCAGGCGTCGACATGCCCGGAGACGGGGCGACTTGGGACGAGTGGGCTGCCGCTCTCATGCAGGTCAAAGAAGCGACCGGCATCACCGCAGGTCTCGCGATGGACCGCACCGCCCACCGTTGGGCTGGTCCTGCATTCAGCTACGGTGCCAAATTCTTTGACGACGCAGGCAACCCGATCCTCGTGGACGACGGTTTCCGCAAATATGCCGAAACCTTTGTCGGTTGGCATACAAGCGGCCTGATGCCCGCCGAAGGCTGGCCCGCAGGCGCAGGCACCCAATACCAGAACGCAGCGCCTCTCTTCCAGTCGGGCGAAGTCGCGATGCATATGTCCGGCTCCTGGATGATCAACAACTATGCAGCGAACATCACCGATTTCGACTGGAAAGCGGTTCCTGTTCCATGCGGTGACGGCGGTTGCGGTGCAATGCCGGGCGGCGCGGCTGTTGTAGCGTTCAAATCGTCCAAATCCCCCGAGGCAGCGGCTCAGTTCGTCGACTTCCTTGCCAAGGAAGAAAATGCAGCAGCCTTTGCCGCGCAGACCAAGAACATCACCGCGCATCAGGGTCTTCAGGCTTCGGGCATCGACTATGCGGACGCGTCCCCCGCAGTCGCAGCGGCTCTTTCGACCTTTGCAGCCAACGCAAGCAAAGCAGCGGCCACCACGCCGCAGGCTTATACCTTCCAAGGCTATGCAAAGAACTTCGTGATCTATGGTGTTGTGCCTGACTACATCACCAAAGCCATCACGGGCGAAATGACGCTGGATGAAGCTCTTGCTGCAATCGACGCGGACGTTGCCGCCAAGATTGCCGAATAACAAAACGTCAGGAGGCACCCGAAATGTCAGAAGCCTTGAATGCTGCTTTTGTGGGTGCCCCCTGGCCCATATACCTTGCGGTATATCTTTTGGTCGGTTGGGTGCTCTTGCGCCCGACCGGCTCCTTGCGCGACAGGTTTGTGAGCGTCGTCGGCTGGCCCGTCGAAATGGCACAGCGTCTGTCCGGCGCGACAGGTCTCCCCTATCTCTTCCTTTTGCCGAACATGATCGTGTTCGGGCTCTTCACCTTTGCGCCGATGTTCATCAACATGGGCTTTGCGGTGACCGAAGGACAGTCCATCCTCTTTGCCGATCGTGATTTCGCGGGGCTCGACAACCTACGCCGCCTTTTGGCCGAGACACAGATCGACACGGGTGCTGCAAACTTCGAAGACGACAAATTCCTCGCTGCGGTCTATGACACTGCGACATTCGTGATTTTCCAGGTGCCGATCATGATCGCCGTTGCGCTGATCTCGGCACTTGCCCTCAACCGCAAGATCATTGCGCGCGGGTTCTGGCGTGCGGTGTTCTTCTATCCCGTCATGCTCTCACCCGTCGTCGTCGGCTTTTTGTGGAGCCTGATCCTCAAGCGTCAGGGCGTGTTGAGCCAGACCTTGATCATGTGGGGCTGGATCGACGAGCCGATCCAATGGCTGACCGATCCCGCTTGGACCATGTTCTGGTCAGTCTTCGTCTATACATGGGCGCACCTCGGCTTCTACATGCTGATCCTTCTCGCAGGTCTTCAGGCAATCCCCCGCGATGTCTATGAGGCTGCGGATATGGATGGCACCAAGCCGTGGCGCCAGCTGACCCGTATCACCATCCCCCTACTTGCTCCGACGCTTCTTGTCGTGACCGTTCTCTCGCTCATCAAAGCATTCCAGGCCTTCGAGGAACTCTACGCCATGTCGGTGCGCTGGACTTCGCTTGTGGGTTATATCTTCGAAACGTCGGGCCTCCGCGGCCAACCGACGACAAACGGACTTGGCATTGCGGCCATGGCCTCGCTCCTCGTGGCGGCGGTTCTGATCATGCTCTCCCTGCTTCAGGTCTATTTCTCCTCCAAATCGGCAAGACAATGAACCAAGCTATTACCTTCCTCACCCGCAAGGCAGGGGGTCAGCGCGCCAATTGGCTCGACTATTTGACCTATGCCTATTTGCTCCTTGGCGTTTTCTTGATCCTGATCCCCGTTCTGTGGCTGGCCTTGAATTCGCTCAAATCCCCTTCACAGCTTGAAAAGCAGGACCTGTCACTGCTTCCGAGCCAGTTCGAAATGGTTGCGCGCGCGACTGTGGTCTCGCCCGAGGGAAAAGAAATTTTCTTCATTCCCGATCTGCCGCAATGGGTGCTCAACTGGGATGATCTGAGCGAAGCGGAACGTGCCGAGCATGACACCCGCGCGTTTCTTGCGAACTTTGAGGGTCGGGAGCTTTATGCGCTGCGCTCCCACCTTCGGATGGTCTCGGAACTGGTGCGCGAAATGGTCGAGGTCCAAAGTCTCCCCGAGTGGCTTTTGCGCTATCCCTCCATGGCGCAGGCTTCCAAAGCCGATTTCGATGTCGATGCTGTTCTGGCGCTCCTGAACGACGAGGACCGCCGCCTCCTTTCGGAGTTCCTGAACCTGCCGCCTTATGAACCTTCGCGGCTCTCGCTCCAGATCCTCGCCTCGGCGCTCGATCCGCAAACAGGCGAAGAAACGCTCTTCGGGATTTCGAACCTCAAGGCCACGCGCGAGTTCACCCCCGCCCGCTATGTCGACAATCGAAGCGACGAAGTCCTCCAGCTCGACACAAAGTCGATCACGATCCGCAAGGTGTTTGATCCGAGCTGGAGCAATTTCAGCGATCCGATCAAAGGCGAGGCGTTTGGCGTCAACGTCAACTTTGCCACATGTTTCACCAACTCGGTGCTCGTGACCTTGATCGCGACAGTCCTTACGTTGCTGATCAACTCGATGGCCGCCTTCGCGCTTGCCAAATACAAGTTCCGCGGTCAGGTGGCGTTTTTCATCGTCATCCTAGCGACATTGATGGTGCCCCCGACGATCACGCTTGTCGGTGTGTTCAAGGCCGTCAACGCCACGGGGCTTTCGGGCTCGATCTGGGGCGTCATCATACCCGGTGCAGCGACGCCGACAGGCGTGTTCCTTTTGCGTCAATATATGCTCTCGATCCCTGACGAATTGATCGAGGCCGCGCGCATGGACGCCGCCAGCGAATGGAAGGTCTATTGGCGCATCATTCTGCCGCTCGCGCTTCCTGCGCTTGCCGCGCTCGGGATCCTTTCGGTGATCTGGCGCTGGAACGATCTGATCCTGCCGCTCGTCGCGATCGCAACAACCAAAGAAGCCTATACGATCCAGCTTTGCCTCCTCGAATTCCGCGGTGAACATCTCAGCCAAGAGCACTACAGGCTCGCCATGACCATGGTCAGCCTCGTGCCTTCAACGCTCGTTTTCGTTTTCCTGCAGAAATACATCACGACCGGCATCGCCAACACGGGACTGAAATAATGACCAATCTTGTCCTTTCGAATGTGCAAAAGACCTATGGCCAGACCGATGTCATCCACGGGATAGATCTCGATATCAAAACGGGCGAGTTCTGCGTTTTTGTCGGCCCGTCGGGCTGTGGCAAATCCACCCTTTTGCGGATGATTTCGGGCCTCGAGAGTATCTCGGGCGGCGAAGTGAAGATCGACGGAGAAGTGGTCAACCACGTGCCCGCTGCCCAGCGCGGCCTTGCCATGGTATTCCAGTCGTATGCGCTTTATCCGCATATGTCGGTGCGCAAGAACCTCAGCTTTGGCTTGGAGAACCTCAACACGCCCAAGGACGAGATCGCCCGTCGCGTCAACGAGGCTGCGCGCATGCTCCAGATCGAGCCCTATCTTGATCGCCGTCCGGGGCAGCTTTCGGGCGGGCAGCGCCAGCGGGTCGCCATCGGGCGCGCCGTTGTGCGCGAACCCAAGGTATTTCTCTTTGACGAGCCGCTCTCGAACCTTGACGCGGAACTGCGCGTCAACATGCGCCGCGAGATCGGGAACCTTCACCGTCGGCTTGGCAACACGATGATCTATGTCACGCACGATCAGGTCGAAGCGATGACGATGGCGGACAAAATCGCCGTCTTGCGCGCAGGAAGGGTCGAGCAATTCGGCACCCCGCTCGAGCTTTTCAACCGTCCCGACAACCGCTTTGTTGCGGGTTTCATCGGCTCTCCGGCGATGAATTTTGTCGACGGCAAAGTGGCAGACGGCGGGATCGCTCTTGAAAGCGGCGCGCATATCGCAATGCCCACACGCAGCGGTGCAGGCGTTGGCGAAGCGGTGGAACTCGGGTTCCGTCCGCGTGACATTTTTCTCGATGAGAACGGAGCGCTGGAACTCACCGTCACCGAAGTCGAACAACTCGGCTCCGAAAGCTATGTCTTCGGACAGCTCGCCGACGGCAAGACCCTGACCATCCATCAGGCGGGCCAGACCACTGTGCGGATCGGCGATCACGTCAAAGCCGCGCTCAAACCCGAGGGCCTCTATCTGTTCCGCAAGGACAATGGCCTCGCATGTTACTGACCAAGGCCCATTTCCCCGGTCTTTTGATGGCGGCTTTGGTTGCAATGTCCGCCCAGTTCATCTCGGACCACTATGGCGCACCCGTCATGTTGATGGCGATCCTTTTGGGGATTCCGTTCCAGTTTCTCTCGACAGAGGAGAGGACGGCCGCAGGCATCCAATACGCATCACGGATCGTCTTGCGGGTCGGCGTTGCACTCTTGGGGGTCAGGGTCAGCATCGACATGCTGACGGGCATCGGCGGAACCTTCGCGCTCTGTCTCGCGCTCGCGGTGGCGGCAACGATCGGGCTCGCCGTTCTCACGGCGCCCCTCTTCGCGCGTGACAGGCACTTCGGCTTTTTGGCGGGCGGCGCAGTCGCGATCTGCGGGGCCTCGGCCGCCATGGCCATCGCAAGCCTTTTGCCCAGCGACAAGTCGAGCGAGCGCGATCTGACCTTTACCGTCGTATCGGTGACGGTCGCCTCGACCGTCGCAATGATCCTTTACCCTATTCTGACGAGCCTCATCGGGCTCGACGACCAGCAAGCGGGCCTTTTCCTCGGCGGGACGATCCACGACGTCGCTCAGGTGGTCGGTGCAGGTTACTCGATTTCCGAGGAAACAGGAGATGTCTCAACGCTGGTCAAACTCTTCCGCGTCACGCTCCTTGCGCCTGTTGTCTTTATCGGTGCGCTTGTGCTGCGCAACCAAGCGCCAATGGGCAAAGCGCCGCCGCTTCTCCCCGGTTTCGTGATCGGGTTCTTGTGCCTCGCCGCGCTCAATTCGACCGTAACCATTCCGACGGTTGCGAACGACATTATCAACACCGTCTCGCGCGCTTGCCTTGTGACTGCGGTTGCTGCCGTCGGCATGAAGACCTCTGTTCAGGAACTCCGCAACGTCGGTGGCAACGCCATCGCGATGATCTTGTCCCTGACGGTGTTCTTGGCGCTTCTTGTCTGGGCCGCGATCCGCTTCGTCGTCTAGAGGGTCGACACACCGTCCCAGATCAGCTTGACCGACACGACAAAGAGTGCCCCGATCACGACGCGGAAAAAGACCTTGTCCGAAATGACCTTGACCATCTTGACGCCAACAAACACGGCGATCGAGGCGGGGATCATCAGCACAAGCGCGATCTTGATACTGGCAAGGTTGATCTGACCCAGCATGTAATAGGGAATGAGCTTGATCGCGTTGATATAGGCAAATGTGATCGTAGAGGTGCCTGCAAAGACGATTTTGGACAGTCGCTGCGGCAAGACCCAGATTTGATAGGGCGGCGCGCCTGCATGGCTGACAAAGCTGGTAAAACCAGTCAGAACACCCCAGAAAATCCCGCTCGACAGCTTGCCCTCACGCTCTTCACCCGTGAGGGTGTCGCGAACGATCATATAGAGCGCAAACAAGAAGCCCACGATGCCTACGATCAAGGTGACAAAAGCCTCGGGCACGATATGGGCGGTCAAACCCCCTATGGCGACGCCGACCGTCGCGCTTGCCGCAATGATAAGCACAACCCGTTTGTTGAATTCGTGCCGATAGGCATAAAGGCCGAACATATCCGACACAACATAAACAGGGAGCAAAAGCCCCGCTGCGACCACAGGGGAAATGACCAGCGACAGGAGCGGCACCGACAGCATTCCGACCACGGGCCAGCCGCCCTTGCTCACCCCGACACAGATCGCGGCCACAGTGGCCAGCACCCAAAACGTCGTTCCTTCCATGAAACCTGTCGCCTCCAAAACAGAATCAGTGCCGATCCAGGGGTTGATTCCCCTCCCCAACGGCGCCTTTGTCGCCCGATTTGTGATCACGTTTAGCGCAAACATATCCAATGTTGTAGTCCAATACCCTCGCCGCGCCGCAGCACCCTTGATTGAGGCGCAACAAAGGACTAGGCAATGCCCCGTCTTTAACCCCTATGAAGGACGGAATTCATGGCTCGACCCAAGATTGCCCTTATCGGCGCTGGCCAAATCGGTGGCACCCTTGCTCACCTCGCAGCGATCAAGGAACTCGGTGACGTTGTTCTCTTTGATATCTCGGAAGGCACCCCGCAGGGCAAAGCCCTCGACATCGCCGAATCCGGCCCCTCGGAGGGCTTTGACGGCACGTTCAAAGGCACCAACGACTATGCCGACATCGCAGGCGCTGATGTTTGCATCGTGACCGCCGGCGTTCCGCGCAAACCGGGCATGTCCCGTGATGACCTTCTGGGCATCAACCTCAAAGTCATGAAGTCGGTTGGCGAAGGCATCAAAGCCCACGCTCCGAACGCTTTCGTGATCTGCATCACCAACCCGCTCGACGCGATGGTTTGGGCGCTCCAGCAGTTCTCGGGCCTTCCGACCAACAAGGTCGTCGGCATGGCAGGCGTTCTGGACTCGGCTCGCTTCCGTCACTTCCTCTCGGTCGAATTCGGCGTATCCATGCGCGACGTTACCGCCTTTGTTCTCGGCGGCCACGGCGACACGATGGTTCCTTCGGTTCGTTACTCGACCGTTGGCGGCATCCCGCTCCCCGATCTGGTCGAAATGGGCTGGACCACTCAGGACAAGCTCGACGCCATCGTCCAGCGCACCCGTGACGGCGGCGCAGAGATCGTCGGCCTGCTGAAGACCGGTTCGGCATTCTATGCCCCCGCGACTTCTGCCATCGAGATGGCAGAAGCCTTCCTCAAGGACCAGAAGCGCGTTCTTCCCTGCGCAGCATACTGCGACGGCGAGATCGGCGTAAAAGGCATGTATGTCGGCGTTCCGACCATCATCGGCGCAAACGGCGTCGAGAAGGTCATCGACATCAAGCTCAACAAGGAAGAGCAAGAGATGTTCGACAAGTCGGTCGCAGCTGTTAAGGGCCTCGTCGAAGCCTGCAAGGCCATCGACGGTTCGCTCAACTAAGAGACCGATCGAAAGATCACGAATTCAGAGGGCGGCCTTCGGGTCGCCCTTTTGCTTGGGTAAAGTAAAATTTTACCTCTCTCCCTTGACTTCCCAAAGTGTTTGCCGCCATTTTTCGGCGACGGAGCTGACCACGGACCGTGGCCATTATTCCTTTCTCCGAAAATAACGAAAAGATTGTATTATGACGTCTTCGACTGGGGTCAGCCTTGGGCTTGTGACCTATATCGCTTTGATTTTTTCAATGGGTGCGCTCGGGATTGACGGCTTGCTGCCTGCGCTCCCGCAAATTGCGACCGAATTGACGCCTGACGCACCGAACCTTGCGCCGCTGACTGTGTCGATCTTTGTCGCCGGCATCGGCATGGGTTTTATCGCGGGAGGTCCACTCACGGACCGCTTCGGACGCAAAAGGATGACGCTGATCGGTTGCGGCATCTACCTCTCGGGTGCGGTCAGCGTGATTTTTGCGCCCCAGCTCGAAACGGTTCTGATCGCCCGAGCACTTCAGGGGTCGGGAGCCGCGATCGCACATGTTGCCATCACGGGAATGGTGCGGGATCAGTTTTCCGGCGCACGCATGGCCAAGATCATGAGTTTTGCCATGATGATCTTCTCTCTCGCACCCGCCGTCGCCCCTTTGATCGGGCAATTCATCCTCAAACTGGGCGATTGGCGGCTGATCTTTATTGCCTATAGCTTCTATGGTGCTCTTGCGATTGCGATCACCTATTTTGCCCGCAAAGAGACCCTTTTGCCCGAAAACCGTAGACCGATTTCGCCGACGGCGATCTGGGGTGGCGTCAAAGAGTCGTTTTCGCATGACGTCTTCCGACGCGCGATCATGCTCCAGACGCTCTGCATGGGTCTCGTCTTCGCTTCGATTGCAAATCTCCAGCAAATCTTTGAACAGGCCTTTGATCGCGGCGAAAGCTTTCCGCGCTGGTTCGCGCTTATTGCCTTGATGGTGTTCCTGTCTTCCTTCCTGAACGGTTTGCTGGTGGAAAAACTCGGACCTGCACGCGTGATCAAGACTTTGCTTCTTGTGCAAAGCGTCAACCTCGTAATCGGCACAACCGCCATCGTTTTGGGCGGCATGGGCGATACCGCACTCTTCGTCGTCTTTTTGCTTTCGATCCTCGGGGTCTTCATGACGCCCGGATTGGCGGCGGGAAATTTGAACGCCATCGCTCTTGTCCCCTTGGGCCATGTCGCGGGCACCGCAAGTTCTGTGATCGCCTCCATTTCGACCTTGGTCGGGGCGATGGCCAGTATTCCCGTAACGCTAATGTTCGACGGCACGCCCGTGCCCCTCATGCTGACGGCAACGGTAACGACCTTGATCGCGGTCTTCGTCTCGCGCAAGCTTACGGACCCTACGAGCCCTGCGCCTCTGCCTGTTTCGGGCCATACCGTCTAACCGCAATTGACACCGCAGAGCGGTCAGGCACATTCGCCGTCGATACAGGGAGTGCAGGATGAATACCTTCAACGCAGAGCTAGAGACCCGTCTTTGCCGCTATGCCGCCATCGACAGCCAATCGGACGCCGATAGCGCGTCGAGCCCGTCTACGGACATTCAGTTCGGGATGCTCAATCTCTTGCGGGACGAGCTTGTCGAAATCGGTGCCCAAGAGGTGACGCTGACCGATTACGGCACCGTACTTGCAACCATTCCCGCGACCTGCGACGGCCCCACGATCGGATTTCTGGCCCATGTGGACACCGCCCCCCAGTTCAACGCCACGGGCGTCAAACCCCGCGTGATCAAGGGATACAACGGCGGCACTATTACCTTTCCCGACAATCCCGAGCTTTCCATGTCGCCCGAGCAGTTTCCTTATCTGGCCCAAAAGGTCGGCGAGGACCTGATCACGGCCTCGGGGCTGACGCTTCTCGGGGCGGACGACAAAGCAGGGGTCGCCATCATCATGACAGCCGCGCGCCATTTGCTCGCGAACAAGGATATTCCGCACGGCAAAATCAGGATTGCCTTTACGCCTGACGAGGAAATCGGTCGTGGCGTGGATGCGGCATTGCCAAAAGACCTTGGCGTCGATTGGGCCTATACCTTTGACGGTGGTGCCAAAGGCGAGATCGAATTCGAGACCTTTTCCGCAGATGGAGCCGTGATCACGATCAACGGCGTCTCGATCCATCCTGGTTATGCAAAAGACAAACTCGTCAATGCCACGCATCTGGCCGCCAAGATTGTTCAAACCCTGCCGCAATGGTCGATGACCCCCGAAACCACCAGCGGTCGCCAAGGTTTCGTCCATGTGGTGGATATGACGGGCACGAGCACGCAAATGGTGATCCGCCTGATCCTCCGCGACTTCGAGAGAGAGGGGCTCGAGGCCAAGGGACAGATGGTGCGCGATGTTTGCGCCGCTGTCGCCGCAACCGAACCTAGAGCCGAGATCACCTGCGAGATCAAAGCCCAGTATCGCAATATGCGCTATTGGCTTGAAAAAGACATGACGCCGGTCGATCTCGCAAGAGAGGCGGCCCGTGATCTGGGCCTTGACCCGCTCTCTGTGCCGATCCGCGGCGGCACGGATGGATCGCGGCTCACCGAAATGGGCGTCCCCTGCCCCAACCTCTTTACGGGGATGCAGAACATTCACGGCCCGCTCGAGTATGTCTCGGTTCAGGACATGGCCGCGGCGACAGATCTTTGCCTCGCCATCGCCAGACGGGCCGCGCAAAAATGACGCTCTCTCCCTACGAGGTAGAGGGGTTTTATGACCGTGCGCTGGAGAACGGCAAGCACCGCGATATCGTCGGCGGACGGTGGGACGAAACGGGCCGCGTGCAGATGCAGATTTTGCGCGACATGGGTCTTCAGCCCGATGATGTGCTTTTGGACATCGGTGCAGGGTCGCTCAGGCTGGGATGCAAGGCGATCGAGTATCTGGAACCCGGTCATTACTGGGCCACGGATGCATCGCGCGCCCTCATGCTCCGTGGCCGCGAGGTCGAGCTTGTCGATCCCTCCCGCCTCTCGGAAGCGCAGCTGATCGAGGACAAGACCTTTGACTTTGTCGGGGTCTCGGATGACGTGACCCATGCGATCTGTTTCGCTGTCTTTACCCATCTTCCGATCAGTCACCTTGCGCGTGCGCTGAAAAACCTACGGCGTGCCTTTCCGAAACTCGGACAATTTGCCTTTACCGTCTTTCTTGCTCCCGACCGCGAAGCGCTCGGCAAACCTTACCGTCAAAAGGACGGGGTGGTGACGCATCCAGCGCGTGCCCCCTATCATTTCCTCGCCGAAGATGTGCTTGCCACCGCGCAAGAGGCCGGCTGGGAGATCAGCGCCGATCCCATGATGCTCCCCAGAGGTCAGGCTCTTTACCTTGGACGGATCTGTCAAAAAGACGAATCTTAGAGCCTCATCCGCGACACTGATCCTCGTCGCCTGATTTTGTGATCACACCTTAAAAATCTGTGATCACAAATGTCGGGTTTTACCGCTCACAGTTAAAATAGTCGTTCTGCGATACGTTTTAGTGTGCTTAGTGGGACAAAATCAAAGCACAGCGAGGATCACTCGATGAACATTCACGAATATCAAGCCAAAGCGCTCCTGCGCAGTTATGGCGCTCCGGTTTCGGACGGTCGCCCCGTTCTGAAGGCTGAGGATGCAAAGCGCGCAGCAGGCGAGCTTGACGGTCCTCTTTGGGTCGTAAAGTCCCAGATCCATGCAGGCGGCCGCGGCAAGGGCAAATTCAAAGAGCCCGAAGCCGGTGAAAAAGGCGGCGTTCGTTTGGCCAAGTCGGTTGAAGAAGCAGCCGAGCTCGCCAAGCAGATGCTCGGCAAGACCCTCGTGACCCACCAGACCGGCCCCGCCGGCAAGCAGGTCAACCGCATCTACATCGAAGACGGCTCCGACATCGAGCGTGAACTCTATCTCGCTCTGCTCGTCGATCGTCAGTCCTCGCGTATTTCGTTCGTATGCTCGACCGAAGGCGGCATGGACATCGAAGAAGTTGCAGCTTCGACCCCCGAAAAGATCCTCTCGTTCTCGGTTGATCCCGCAACCGGCTACCAGCCCTACCACGGCCGCCGCATTGCCTTTGCTCTCGGTCTCAAGGGTGCTCAGGTCAAGCAGTGCGTTGCTCTGATGGGCAACCTTTACCGTGCCTTCACCGAGAAGGACATGGAGATGCTCGAAATCAACCCGCTGATCGTTCTCGAAGGTTCGGGCGATCTCAAGGTGCTCGACGCCAAGGTCGGTTTCGACGGCAACGCGATCTATCGTCACCCCGATATCGCAGAGCTTCGTGACGAAACCGAAGAAGACCCCAAGGAACTCGCCGCTTCCAAGTTCGACCTGAACTACATCGCGCTTGACGGCGAAATCGGCTGCATGGTGAACGGTGCCGGTCTTGCAATGGCGACCATGGACATCATCAAGCTCTATGGCGCAGAGCCCGCAAACTTCCTCGACGTAGGTGGCGGCGCGACCAAAGAGAAAGTCACCGAAGCCTTCAAGATCATCACCTCGGACCCGAACGTTAAGGGTATCCTCGTGAACATCTTCGGCGGCATCATGCGCTGCGACGTCATCGCAGAGGGCGTTATCGCTGCTGTCAAAGAAGTCGGCCTCAAAGTTCCGCTCGTTGTGCGCCTCGAAGGCACCAACGTGGAGCTTGGCAAGGACATCATCAACAATTCCGGTCTCGACGTGATCGCTGCTGACAACCTCAGCGACGGCGCCGAAAAGATCGTGAAAGCTGTAAAGGGCTAAATCATGCGTGCAGCCTCGCTCATCGCTGTTCTGTTTGTATCCGGTTGTGTTGGTATTGCTGAAAACGCCGAAGGCAACTTGGGTGCCGGCTACCAACCCCTTCCGGGTGGAAGCGTAGCAGCAGCGGTGGGGGCTCCAATGGTCGAAACATGGACCTTTAGCTGCCGTGAAGGAGCAACTCTCGTCGTCGGTCCGAACAACTCGGCGACTTGCACCACATCGGCCGTGGCCACGCTGTCCCACTAAGGAACCAAGGTCCGGCAGGGTCGGACTTCTAGTCAAACGAATTTAGGAGCCAAAACAATGGCAATCCTCGTAAACGAAAACACCAAAGTCATCTGTCAGGGCTTCACCGGCTCGCAGGGCACGTTCCACTCGGAACAAGCAATCGCATACGGCACCAAGATGGTCGGCGGCGTCACCCCCGGTAAGGGCGGCTCGAACCACCTCGGCCTTCCCGTGTTCGACTCCGTCCACGAAGCCAAGCACGTCACCGAAGCGAATGCGACCGTGATTTATGTTCCGCCGCCCTTCGCAGCGGACTCGATCCTCGAAGCGATCGACGCCGAAATGGAACTCATCGTCTGCATCACCGAAGGCATTCCGGTGCTCGACATGATGAAGGTCAAGCGCGCGCTCGTCGACTCCAAGTCGCGCCTCATCGGTCCGAACTGCCCCGGCGTCATCACTCCCGATGCCTGCAAGATCGGCATTATGCCCGGCCACATCCACAAGCGTGGTTCGGTCGGTGTCGTGTCCCGTTCGGGCACCCTGACCTATGAAGCCGTAAAGCAGACCGCAGACATCGGCCTCGGCCAGTCGACCGCAGTCGGCATCGGCGGCGACCCGATCAAGGGCACCGAGCACATCGACGTCCTCGACATGTTCCTCAACGACGATGAAACCCAGTCGATCATCATGATCGGTGAAATCGGCGGCTCTGCAGAAGAAGAAGCAGCCGAGTTCCTCAAGGAGCAGAAGAAAAAAGGCCGCTGGAAGCCCGTTGCAGGCTTCATCGCGGGCCGCACCGCTCCTCCGGGACGCCGCATGGGTCACGCCGGTGCTATCGTAGCAGGCGGCAAGGGCGACGCTGAATCCAAGATCGAAGCCATGCGCTCGGCAGGTATCATCGTAGCCGACAGCCCTGCGACGCTTGGCGAAGCCGTGCTCAAGGCTATCGGCTAACCCCAATGTGGCGCCTGCGCACCCTCAGCAACATCACCGGGACGCGAGAAACCCTCGCGGCCCGGCTCTTTGTTGGGCTGATCGGTTTGCTTGCGCTTATTCTGTGGGCTGCAATCGCCTCTGCCCAATCGGGCGTCGGCGCTGCGCAATCCGCAACTCCCCCAATCCCCGCGACCTCGAATTGAGGACATCCCAATGAACGATCAATCTCCTAACGACGTGTTCCATGCCTCCTCCTTCCTGCAAGGACACAATGCGGACTATATCGAGCAGCTTTATGCCCGTTATGCCGACAACCCCGGTGCCGTCGATGAGACGTGGCGCGCGTTTTTTGCATCCTTGGGCGACGCCCCTGCCGATGCGAAATCCGAAGCTGCTGGCGCATCCTGGAGCCGCCTTGACTGGCCGCCCGTACCGAATGACGACCTGACTGCCGCTCTCGACGGCCAGTGGCCCGCAGATGCCAAGGCCGCAGGAGACAAGATCAAAGCCAAGGCCGCCGAAAAGGGCGTCGAGATCAGCGAAGCCCAGCTGCGCAGCGCCGTGCTCGACTCGATCCGCGCTCTGATGATCATCCGCGCCTATCGCATCCGCGGTCACCTTGTGGCCGACCTCGATCCGCTTGGAATGTCCAAGAACGAGCCGCACCCCGAGCTCGACCCCAAGACCTATGGCTTCACCGCCACCGACATGGATCGCCCGATCTTTATCGACAACGTGCTCGGTCTCGAAGTCGCGACGATGAACGAGATCCTTGCAGTGCTTCGCCGCACCTACTGCGGCACCTTCGCGCTCCAGTATATGCACATCTCGAACCCCGAAGAAGCAGGTTGGCTCAAAGAGCGGATCGAAGGCTTCGGCAAGGAAATCACCTTTACCCAGAACGGCCGCAAAGCCATCCTGAACAAGCTCGTCGAAGCCGAAGGGTTCGAAAAGTTCCTGCATGTGAAATACATGGGAACCAAGCGCTTCGGTCTTGATGGCGGCGAAGCTCTGATCCCCGCGATGGAACAGATCATCAAGCGCGGCGGTGCGCTTGGCGTGCAGGAAATCATCATCGGCATGCCGCACCGTGGCCGTCTGAACATCCTCGCCAACGTGATGAGCAAGCCCTATCGCGCGATCTTCAACGAATTCCAGGGCGGCTCGTTCAAGCCCGAGGACGTCGATGGATCGGGCGACGTGAAGTATCACCTCGGTGCCTCGTCGGACCGTGAGTTCGACGGCAACAAGGTTCACCTTTCGCTGACCGCGAACCCCTCACACCTCGAAGCCGTAAACCCTGTTGTGCTCGGCAAGGCCCGCGCCAAGAGCGACCAGCTCAACGACATGACCCGCTCTTCGGTTCTTCCGATCCTGTTGCATGGCGACGCAGCATTTGCAGGTCAGGGCGTCGTGGCGGAATGCTTCGGTCTTTCGGGTCTTCGCGGCCACCGCACCGGCGGTACGATCCACATTGTTGTGAACAACCAGATCGGCTTTACCACTGCGCCGCACTTCTCGCGCTCGTCGCCCTATCCGACCGACATCGCTCTGATGGTCGAAGCGCCGATCTTCCACGTGAACGGTGACGATCCCGAAGCGGTGGTCCACGCGGCAAAGGTTGCGACCGAATTCCGCCAGAAGTTCCACAAAGACGTTGTGATCGACATCTTCTGCTATCGCCGCTTTGGTCACAACGAAGGCGACGAGCCGATGTTCACCAACCCGGCGATGTATAACCGCATCAAAAAGCACAAGACCACGCTCCAGCTTTATACCGAACGTCTGGTCAAGGACGGTCTTATCCCCGAGGGCGAGATCGAGGATATGAAGGCTGAGTTCCAAGCCCACCTCAACGAAGAGTTCGAGGCAGGCAAGGACTATAAGCCGAACAAGGCCGACTGGCTCGACGGCCGTTGGAGCCATATGGACCGCCAGAAAGAGGGTAACTACCAGCGCGGCGAAACCGCGATCAAGGAAGAGACTCTTCAAGAAGTCGGCAAGGCGCTTGTCAAAGTGCCCGACAACTTCAACCTGCACCGCACGGTCGGGCGTCTGCTTGAAACCAAGGCGCAGATGTTCGAAACCGGCAAAGGGTTCGACTGGGCTACAGGCGAAGCGCTTGCCTTCGGCTCGCTCCAGCTTGAAGGCTATCCGATCCGTCTTGCAGGTCAGGACGCAACGCGCGGCACCTTCTCGCAGCGTCACTCTGCGTTCATCGATCAGGAAACCGAAGAGCGCTACTACCCGCTCAACAACATCCGCGAAGGTCAGGCCCGCTACGAAGTCATCGACTCGATGCTTTCGGAATATGCTGTTCTCGGTTTCGAATACGGCTATTCGCTGGCCGAGCCGAACGCGCTCGTGATGTGGGAAGCCCAATTCGGCGACTTCGCCAACGGCGCCCAGATCATGTTTGACCAGTTCATCTCGTCGGGCGAAAGCAAATGGCTCCGCATGTCGGGTCTCGTCATGCTTCTGCCGCACGGCTTCGAAGGCCAAGGCCCCGAGCACTCCTCGGCGCGTCTCGAGCGCTTCCTCCAGATGTGCGGTCAGGACAACTGGATCGTGGCGAACTGCACCACGCCTGCGAACTACTTCCACATCCTGCGCCGTCAGTTGCACCGCAACTACCGCAAGCCGCTGGTTCTGATGACGCCCAAATCGCTTCTGCGCCACAAGCTCGCGATCTCGGATGTCGAGGATTTCACCACCGGTTCGTCGTTCCACCGCGTCCTTTGGGACGATGCGCAAAAGGGTCATTCGGATACCAAGCTGGTCTCGGACGACAAGATCAAGCGGGTCGTCATGTGCTCGGGCAAGGTCTATTACGATCTTCTCGAAGAGCGTGATGCGCGCGGGATCAACGATGTCTACCTGCTCCGTATCGAACAGTTCTACCCGTTCCCTGCCATGTCGCTCGTCAAAGAGCTTGAGCGTTTCAAGAACGCCGAAATGGTCTGGTGTCAGGAAGAACCCAAGAACCAAGGCGCATGGACCTTTATCGAACCGAATATCGAGTGGGTCCTTACCCGCATCGACGCCAAGCACAAGCGCCCGTCCTATGCCGGTCGCGCCGCCTCGGCATCGCCGGCCACCGGTCTGGCGAGCCAGCACAAAGCCCAACAAACTGCGCTTGTGAACGAAGCGCTGACCATCGAAGGAAAGTAAGTCATGAGCACCGAAGTCCGCGTCCCGACGCTTGGCGAAAGCGTCACCGAAGCCACCGTTGCAACCTGGTTCAAAAAGCCGGGTGATGCAGTCGCAGTCGACGAAATGCTCTGCGAGCTTGAAACCGACAAAGTCACGGTCGAGGTTCCCTCGCCCGTTGCTGGCACTCTCTCGGAAATCATCGCAGCAGAAGGCGAGACCGTTGGCGTTGACGCCCTTCTCGCCCAGATCGCTGCGGGTGATGCACCTGCTGCTGCCGCCCCTGCCGCTGCGGCTCCTGCTGCCGAGGCTCCCAAGGCTGCGGCTGCGCCCGCAGGCAAAGATGTCGAGGATGCTCCCTCGGCCAAGAAGCTGATGGCAGAGAACAACCTCTCGGCTGGTGATGTCACCGGTTCGGGCAAAGACGGCCGCGTCATGAAGTCCGACGTTCTTGCCGCTCTTGCGGCCCCGAAAGCTGCGGCCCCTGCTGCCGCTGCGCCCCGCGCGGCTTCGGCTCCGCAGGACGCTGCCCGCGAAGAGCGCGTAAAGATGACCAAGCTGCGCCAGACCATCGCGCGCCGCCTCAAGGAGTCGCAGAACACCGCCGCCATGCTTACCACCTATAACGAAGTGGACATGTCGGGCGTTATGGAGCTGCGCAACGAATACAAGGACCTCTTCTTCAAGAAGCACGGCGTCAAGCTTGGCTTCATGTCCTTCTTCGTCAAAGCCTGCACCCACGCTCTCAAAGAAATCCCCGAGGTGAACGCAGAGATCGACGGCACGGACGTCGTCTACAAGAACTACGTGAACATGGGCGTTGCCGTCGGCACCCCCACCGGTCTCGTTGTTCCTGTTGTCCGTGATGCCGACCAGATGAGCTTTGCCGCCATCGAGAAGGAAATCGCCGAACTCGGTGTCAAAGGCCGCGACGGCAAGCTTTCCATGGCCGAAATGCAGGGCGGCACCTTCACCATCTCGAATGGTGGTGTTTACGGCTCGCTCATGTCCTCGCCCATCCTGAACCCCCCGCAGTCGGGTATCCTCGGCATGCACAAGATTCAGGACCGTCCGGTTGTGGTAAACGGCCAGATCGTCATCCGTCCGATGATGTATCTCGCCCTGTCCTATGACCACCGTATCGTCGACGGCAAAGGCGCCGTGACCTTCCTCGTCCGCGTCAAAGAAGCGCTCGAGGACCCGCGTCGCCTCCTGATGGATCTCTGATTCACTTTGGCCTGAACCTATTCAGACCGTCCCAAGCCTTCAGGTTCGCGGGGGGTGTTTGCCCCCCGCTCTCCTTTCCCCAAAGCGGACCCGATCATGACCCCAGAACTGAAAGTTCTCGCACTTGCCGGCCTCCTTCAGGGGCTTCAATTCGTGCTTATGTCGGTGCCTGCAAATCTTGAACTCGGCGTTGGCAAAACCTCGAGCCCGCGTGACCCCGACCGGCTCGGAAAACCGCTCATGGAGCAGGTGAGCGTCAAAACGGGTCGCCTGTTCCGCGCCATGAACAACCATTTCGAGGCGCTTATCCTCTTTACCATCGCTGTTCTCGTCACTGTCCTCGGAGACGTGACCACGGGATTTTCGGCGATCTGTGCGTGGGTCTATCTCGGCGCACGCGTTCTCTATATCCCTGCCTATTATTTCGGCCTTGCCCCTTGGCGTTCGCTGATCTGGTTCGTAGGCTTTCTCGCAACAATGGCAATGCTCGGCGCGGCTCTTGTCCAATAAGCGCCACGACCACCAAGGAGACTGTTATGTCCAGCTATGACGTTATCATCATCGGCGCCGGCCCCGGCGGTTATGTCAGCGCGATCCGCTGCGCCCAACTCGGCCTCAAGACCGCAGTTGTAGAAGGTCGCGACGCGCTCGGCGGAACTTGCCTCAATGTGGGCTGCATCCCGTCCAAGGCACTCCTGCACGCCTCTCACCAGCTCCACGAAGCAGAGCACAATTTCGCCAAGATGGGCCTCAAGGGCAAATCTCCGTCCGTCGATTGGGACCAGATGCTCGCCTATAAGGACGAAGTGATCTCGGGTAACACCAAGGGCATCGAATTCCTGTTCAAGAAGAACAAGGTCGACTGGATCAAAGGTTGGGCATCGATCCCCGAGCCTGGCAAAGTCAAAGTCGGCGACGACGTTTACGAGACCAAGAACATCGTGATCGCTTCGGGCTCCGAGCCCTCGGCTCTTCCCGGTATCGAAGTGGACGAAGACACCGTCGTTACCTCGACAGGCGCGCTCTCGCTCAAGAAGACCCCCAAGTCGATGGTTGTCATCGGTGCTGGCGTCATCGGTCTCGAACTGGGTTCGGTTTACAAGCGTCTCGGCGCCGAGGTGACTGTTGTGGAATTCCTCGATGCCATCACTCCGGGTATGGACGGCGAAATCCAGAAGACCTTCCAGAAGATGCTCACCAAGCAGGGTCTCAAGTTTGTCATGGGTGCCGCCGTTCAGGGAGTCACCAAAGGCAAGAACAAGAACACCGTGACCTACAAGCTTCGCAAGGACGACAGCGAGCACACCATTGATGCAGAAGTCGTTCTGGTCGCCACTGGTCGCCGCCCCTATGTATCGGGCCTCGGTCTTGATGCGCTTGGCGTTGAAATGACCCAGCGCGGCCAGATCGCCACCAACGCGCATTACGCCACCAATATTGCGGGCATCTATGCCATCGGTGATGCCATCGAAGGCCCGATGCTGGCCCACAAGGCCGAAGACGAAGGCATGGCCGTCGCCGAGATCCTTGCAGGTCAGGCAGGCCACGTAAACTATGACGTGATCCCGGGCGTGATCTACACCCACCCCGAGGTTGCCACCGTCGGCAAAACCGAAGAACAGCTCAAGGCAGAAGGCCGCGCCTATAAGGTCGGCAAGTTCTCGTTCATGGGTAACGGTCGCGCCAAGGCCGTCTTTGCGGGCGACGGTTTCGTCAAGATCCTTGCCGACAAGGAAACCGACCGTATCCTCGGCTGTCACCTGATCGGCCCTGCTGCGGGTGATCTTATCCACGAGGTTTGCGTTGCCATGGAATTCGGCGCAGCAGCCGAAGACCTCGCGCGCACCTGCCACGCACACCCGACCTTCTCGGAAGCGATGCGTGAAGCTGCGCTGGCTTGCGGTGACGGAGCAATCCACGCCTAGGGCGCTGGAACACAGTGGGTTCAAGGGCGGCATTCGTGCCGCCCTTTTTCGTTTCACGACGGCGACTGTCTCGGTTTCCTCTGCATTTTCCCCCGAAAACGCACCAAAACGGTCACAAAGCTGCCGAATTGCTTGGGCACTCAGAAAGCATCTGTTCTGCCGGAGTAATTATGAAAAAGTTTTCCCTCGGTGCCGCTGCTGCCACTGCTGCTCTCTTCTTTACCGCGTCTTCTGCCGAGGCGGGTATTCCATATGGCTCGTATGAAGAATTGACCTTTGTCGCCGAAACAGGCGTCTATGCGCCCTCCGGCGACACGACCCTGTCGCTCTGCCGTATTTCGACAAAGCATCACGTTGGATTTATCGGGTTCTGGCGCAATGACGCGGCCTATGTGCTTTCGGAAAGCCAATGCCTTGAGGACGGGTTCTATCGGATCAGCCAAGAAGACATGACCGCCTATCAGGAAACCGGCCTCATTGCTCCCTTGGTTCCAGCCGCGCCGACACTCACAGCACAGGAAATCGCGACCGGATTTTCTGGGACATTTTTACTAGTATTGGCGCTCTTCTTTAAGGTAGCCATCGAATTGCGTGAATTTGTTTCGCGTCGCCGCAGAACGGGAAGCAATACCGCCGCCATCAACACTCTCGCCGCCATGTGTCACATCGCCAAAGCCGACGGCGAAATCGATCCTGCCGAGATCGAAATGATTGGCGCGGTGATTTTCGAGAAAACCGGGCGCCAGTTCTCGATCCAGCAAATCGCACAAATGATCGAACTGACCGAAGACACGCTCGATCCCGAGGACTATGCGGGCTTTGGCGAGGGTTTGACCGAACATGAACGCGAGCGTCTGATCGAAGCGGCCTTGATCGTCGCGGTCGCCGATGGCGAAATCCACCCTGCCGAACATTCGCTCATGATGAACCTCGCTCGCGGATTAAACATTCCCGCGGCGAAATTCCGCAAGGCGCTCCAAAGCGTGGCAGAAGAACTTGCGGGCCTTAGCCCTTCAGCATCCGCAGACCCTGCGTGACATCGGTTCGGACTGCAAGCCTCAGACCGGGCTCGTCCCCTGCCTTGAGTGCGGCGAGGATCAGCTTGTGGTGATAAGGTGGCTCTTTGCGGTTCAGACGACCGTAAAGCTCGCGCATTGTGGGGCCAAGCTGAAGCCAGACCGTTTCCGTCATCGCAAGGATGGCAGGCGCTTGGGCCCGAAGATAGAGCGTGCGGTGAAATTCGAGATTCATGCGGATATAGCCGATCGCGTCGTGACGCGCGACCATCTGGCTTACCCCGTGGTTGATGTTCTCCAATCGGTCGATCAAGGCAAAGTGCGCGCGCGGCAAGGCGCGGCTCGCCAACTCTGGCTCGAGCATCGCACGCAGTGAGGCAAGCTCTTCGATACGATCATTGCTGAGTTCGGGCGTGGACACACGGCCCGAGGACGACAGGAAAAGCGCCCCTTCGGCAACCAAGCGGCGCACCGCTTCGCGTGCTGGCGTCATCGACACATCGAATTGCTTGCCGATCCCCCGAAGCGTGAGGGACTCGCCTGGACGAAGCTCGCCATGCATGACTTGGGTGCGCAAGGCGCGATAGACACGTTCATGCGCGGCGGCGGCCGTATCAATGGGTTTGGTCGGTGAGATCATGGCACTATGTGATCACAAAACCCGTTACCGTCAATTCTCAAACCGAACGCGGTGAAGGCTTTCACCATGTTGCTTGAGCCATTTCCGACAGGCGCGATGCGTCGGGAAAATGCTTTCAACCACATCCCAGAACGCCTGTGAGTGGTTCATTTCAACAAGATGGGCCACCTCATGTGCCACGACATAGTCGAGAACCTCTCGGGGGGCCATGATCAGACGCCAGCTATACATGAGATCACCCGCCGTGGTGCAGGACCCCCACCGCGACCGCGTGTCGCGCAAGGAAAGGCGGCGGTAGGAAACTTCAAGCTCTGATGCATAGCGGTCAGAGGCTTCGGCAAGCCTGTCTCGCGCTTTGGTTCTCAGAAAGGCTTGGACACGCGCGCCGACGCGCTCTGGCTCGTCAGGCAAGATCAGCGTGCCTTCCCGCTCGACCACGCGCCGGACATCACCGACGCGAAGCTCCAGCGTGTTGCCTTGATAGGGAACGCTGCTCCCCAGTCGCGGGACAACGACATCCCCCAAGCCGCCGAGATGACCGCGCAACCACTCTTCCCGCGAGGCGACAAAAGCCCGTCCTTCGGATTCGGCCACCCCGTGCGGCATGGTCAGCGTCACCCGCCCATCGAGCCGCGAGATTCGCAGCGATAACCGACGCGCCCGCCCCGAGCGGCGCACGCCTACCTCGATTGGGGGGTTGCCAACAACAATCTGTCGTCCCATATGACCTTCAAACCAGTTATATCGCCAAAGGCTTTGACACCTGCGTCAGCTTATGGCAGTTGGCGACGATTCACTGCAAGTGCTCTAGAGATTTGAAGGGACTGTCATGCCCAAGGAAGAATGGGGAACAAAGCGTATCTGCCCGACCACCGGCAAGCGTTTCTATGACCTCAACGCTGATCCGATCGTAAGCCCGTATACCGGCGAGATCGTCACGCTCGACCTCAGCAAGAACCGCACCATGATTGCGGACGCTGAAGACGCTCAGACCAAGAAGATGAAGATCTCGGACGAAGACGATGATCTGATCCTCGACGATGAAGATGATGATGTCGATCTCGACGACGACATTCTCGACGAAGACGAAGACGATGATAACGTCTCGTTCGACGAACTCGGTGACGTCGCCGCTGACGACGACGAATAATTGGTTAGGGGCGAGATTTTTACTCTTGATCTCGCCCTAGCCACCGCGTAGAGACGCGGCACGCAAAATCCAGAATTGCGCGGCAGAAATGCCAACACTGATGGGGCCTTAGCTCAGCTGGGAGAGCGCTTGCATGGCATGCAAGAGGTCACCGGTTCGATCCCGGTAGGCTCCACCAATTCCCGAAGGTAAAGCGACTTGGCTGACCCTTCTGATGGGGCCTTAGCTCAGCTGGGAGAGCGCTTGCATGGCATGCAAGAGGTCACCGGTTCGATCCCGGTAGGCTCCACCAATCCCCCCCTAGATTACCCCAGACGTTCAGACAGCATGCGCATGTATTGCGCGACGATCTCTTCGGCGCGCGCAGTTGTCGCCGCTTGTGCATAGACACGGAACTCGGGCGCATTTCCCGACGGGCGCAGATGCACGACCTCTCCCTTCGTCGTTTTCACGCGAAGCCCGTCCGTTAGATCGAGCGAAGCGATATCACCCGTCGATTTGAAAAAGTCATCGCGCGCCGAGGCAGAGCCAATCAATTCGGCAAGGAGAGCCCCAGCCTTTTCGCGATCTATCTCTTGCACACGATCGGCAGCGGTAAAGACAGGGGGCAAAGTTCCGATCGTCTCTCGCAGCGTTTTGCCCGTCGCTTTGGCGGCCACCAAAGGCGCGATAATCGGCAAAAGGGAATCGCGAGTCATCAGGGGCGCAAGCATCCCTGCCTGATACCCCAACAGAAACCCGCCATTCGCCTCGAACCCGACGACCTTGGCCATGGGGTTATGCGCAAGCACCTCTTCCATAGCGGCAATCACAAAGGGCGAGCCGATGCGGGTCATATGCACCGCGTCGAAGCCCGCAACCAGATTGACCATGTCGTTCGAAGAAACAGGCGTGCAGATCTCTGTCGCCCCAAGATGGAGAGCCGTCAGAACGCCGAGAATATCGCCGGGCACCACGACACCTGCGGCATCCGTCACCATCGGGCGATCTGCATCCCCATCGGTGGAGACAACACTGTCGAGCCCATATTCCTTGCACCATTGCGCGAGCATAGAGCGGGTCGCGGGGTCAACCGCTTCGGTATCGACGGGGATAAACGTGTCCGAATGCGCAAGCGAGACCACTTCGGCCCCAAGTGCACGCAAGGCCGCCTCCATTTCATCACGGGCAACGGACGAGTGGCGATAAACGCCGATCCTAAGCTCGCCAAGCGCGGCAGGGCCAAAAGCGGCAGCATAGCGTTCGACATAAGTTGCAGCGGCCTGCGGGGCAGCCTCGAGCGTGCCTTTAGACATCGGGAGGGTGGAGCCGTTCTCGGCTGCTGCGACGATCGCCGCCTCATCTGCCTTGGAGATTTCACCGCTCGGGACATAGAATTTGAGCCCGTTCCGATCGGCAGGAATATGGCTTCCCGTGATCATAATGGCCGAGGCTTTCGCCCCCAAAGAAGCCAAGGCCAATGCGGGCGTGGACAGAGCGCCGCAATCGACGACACGCAAACCCGCCGAAAGCGCAGCCTCGATAACATTCTCCGCGATCCGAGGCGAAGACGGTCGCAAATCACGGCCGACAAAGAGCGCCCCGCCATTGGGACAGGCTGCCAGAAACGCATGGGTATATCGGGCGACAAGTTCGGGGGTGAGTTCCGTTACCAAACCGCGCAAACCACTTGTGCCGAACGAAGGAGCCATTCTGAAAACCTCTGTAAATCAATGGATTTTCTTAGACCAGCACGAGGCGAAATCGTCAATTGCCTTGAGGAGTTAACAGGTTCCTAATGCAAAGTTCGGACGCGAAGCGCCTCGTTAAGGGGGCGGGGGTATTCTCCTTGATCAGCTCAAGAGGAGAATAAAATGTCTGCAAAAGATCACTTTCGCACCCAGAACCGTAGTCGCGCAGGCGGGCCTTCGCATCTCGTCAATGTCGTGCCAAGCGATGAAGAGGATCTGCCTTTCGTCACCCAGTGGCTCTATCTTGCGACCCAAGGGGCGCTGACCATCACGACATCGGGCGGCGAGACGCTCACGACACCTGTCCTTCAGGCGGGCTGGCATCCCATTGAAGTGAGCCGACTTCATCAAACAGGCACGACTGCAACCGGAATCATGGCGGGCTGGTGATGCGGGTATCGCTTCTTCAAAATGCAGTGCGCCGCCCCGCGTTCCACTCTGCGCATGCCGTCGGTGGCATAGACCCCGTCGCTGTTTGGGACTTTGCGCAAGGGGAGTTTCCCCAAGGCTTTGGCCATACACGCGCAAGTGTCGGAATCGGCATAGACGCTATGGGCAATTTCGCCACCATCGGCGCAAACATGCTGCGATATGATCGCAGCAAAGCCCTGCCCGAGGTCATACTGGAGCCGGGTGCGACCAATATCCTAAGCTTTGGCGAGGCCCGGATCGGAGCGGGATGGACACCTTCGGGCGCGAGCGCGGTCAACCTCGCGCTTGATGCGCTTGGACAATTTGCGGGCTGCCGCGTGGCCAGCAATGGCGCGACTTGGCATAGGCTTTTGCATTCGGAACGGCCTGTTCTGGCGTCGGGTGTCCCCTATCGCGTCACATGCTGGCTCGAACTCGGCTCGTCGGATCAAGCGGTGATTATTCTGCGCGATAATACTGGGGGAACGGAATCGAGGCTCCAGACCACCATTTCCGCCGCGACCGTCCAATCAGAGCTTGCGGGTCAGATCACGGACATCTCGACAAGGGTTTCGCTTGGGGTCCTCGAACTCTCTTGCGTCTTTACGCCGAACTTCAGTCGGGATGTGAATTTCGGTATCGGACCCGCATCATCAGTTGCGGGGCAGGATGTCATCATCTTCGGGGCACAGGTAACGATGGGAACTGCACGCTCCACCTATGTGCACAGCTTTGGCGGCGCCGCGACGCGTGCTGCCGATATCGTCACTTGGGCCGCACCCAGCGGAGAGTTCGACCTTCGGCTGACGTTGGGTGATGGAACGCATAGCGATCAGACCAACATCTCGACCAGCTCGTCTTGGGCACCGGAATTGCCGCTGCGGGCCAGCAAACTGGCGCTGTATCCGGTCGGAACACTGTGATCCAGGATCCCGATAACGGCAGCGATGAACGCCTCATCGTCCTCTGCTCGGACAAGGCACGGATGATCGGGAATACCCTCGCCGCCAACGGGCGAAACAACTGTGGGGACCCCTAAATCGATTGTCTCGAACACCTTTATCTTGACCCCCGACCCAAGCCGAAGAGGCGCAAGAGCGACCTCCGCACTCCCGAGGAGAGGCATCGGATCTTCGACAAACCCCGTAAAGGTGACATCATCTGCGGCGTGGTGCAGGAGCCGTTTGCCCGGATGTGCGCCGACGACAAGGATATGCGCTTCGGGGCGTTGCCGTTTGATCTCTGGGAACAGGCTTGTAATCAGGTGGATCGCCGCATCCTCGTTTTCCGCTCGCGCCATATTCCCCCAAAAGACCAGACGCCCCCTCACTGGCTTCGAGCGAGGCGTAGAGGCAAAAGTGCCGCGCACAAGCTGCGCCGAAACAGGAACCAACGTTTTGCAGGACACCAGATCGCAATCCGTTTGACTGAGCGTTTCGACGTTGCACACACCGCGCCATGCGCGTTCTTCCCAGCGCACTGTCCTCCAAGCCTCAAAGCCGAAGAGGAGCGAAAACCTTACACCGTTTTTCATGCGGCGCCGATAGAGGTTCGAGACAACATCATGTTGGCGAAAGGTGAAAAGCGGCCAAAAGTCTTGGGGGATGGCGCCGAGACCCTGAGAGAAATCGGCAAAAAAATCTGTGAATTCGGGCGAGTTCATGTGCTTTGCAACCTGTTGACGCGCCCGCCATCGCCGCGCTGAGGCAAAGGATGGAAGATGTGGATAGGCCAGCGCGCCCAAGATCCGGTCCTTGGGCCCAATCTCCAGCACCTCGACCGTAAGGTTCTTCGGCCAGTCCGGCTGTGGTGGATCAAGCCGATCCAACCTGTTTCGAAACGCAAGAACATGGACCGTGGCATAGTCGCGGGCAAGTTGGAGCAGGTTTTGATAGGCCAGCTTCTGACCCGAGGAGGTTGCGAGAGAATTGGGATTGAAGCCGCAGACAAGGAAAAGATGACGCTCGCCTTTCGGTGAGGGTCGAAGCGGGTGCTGCCGCCAGTCCTGCACCGTTTGCGCCAGATGCGGGAAACAGGTTTCGAACCTCGCGATATCATGGGCAACGTCTTGATTGATGATCGCCGCAAAGTTTGCCCCGATCCGCCCGCGCTCTCCTTTAAAAGCATGTCCGATGTTCACCCGCTTCAGGGGCTCCTTCACCCCTGCAAGATCCAGAACCTCGCGCAACACGCGTTCAGGGTCGGCATGGAGACGCTCGAAGGGAATGACCCTTGTCCTGTCCGGCCCAAGGACAGTCTGCCAACGTGCGATTTGCCCCGCATAATCCTGATAACGCCGCGTTCGGGTATTGCGAAGGTGGCGCAGCTGGTCAAAGGCCGTGGACCGCGCTCCACGATCGAAGCCCGTCTCCATCCGAAGACCCGACCAAGCGCGTTCAGCGGGGTTCTTGGCGACAAACACCACGGCCAGTTCGGGACACAGCCGCGCGAGTGCACGAATACGCCAAATCGCCAAAGGCCCGTAGTCGGGTGCGACCTCCACCAGCGGACCACGCGCCGCGTCAAACCCCGAAAGATAACGGTGGATCGCCCAGACCCGCCCCCTGTCGAAATGATGGGTTTCTTTTGCGTCGGGCAAAGCCACAAGTCCTTGAGCCCGCAATTCGCGATCGAGCCAGGTCGTGCCCGCCTTTTGCGCCCCGATGACAAAGAGGCGCGGCTTGGCCATGCCATTGAATCGCCTCGGGTAAAGCGGCAGCCATAGCACGGCCGCAAGTTCCAGACAGACAGCGACATACTGCAAACATTTCACGAAAAGACCAATCGGCCCCGCGCTTTTGCGATAAGGGTTCGCGCCGAATGACGCCAGAATACGGTCGAAAAATATCATGCCGGACCTCCTTGGTGTGCAATCGCGCTACGGGCCCCGATCCAAAGTCGCAGCTCACTCCTGGACTGCACCGCAAATGTCGCAGCGGCTGCACCGATCGGGCCAAAGACCGCCGCCCCCAAGAGGATCATGGCCGCGCCAACCGCAAGGCTCTGGATCGATACCCGCGCCACCTGCGCTTCGGCGCCCGACATCGACAAAAAGAGCCCCGACGGCCCCGTGAGACCGTTGACCACCTGACCCAGCGCAAGGAGGAGCAAGACGATCTGCATGTCCTCTGCGTTCGGAGCAATGGCACCGAGCAACACACCACCCGCCACCACAAAGACGCCGAAAAGCACGAGGGCCGGCACCCCCGCCATAAGGGCAGCGGTGCGCAAATCCGCGTTGATCGCACTCGCATTCCTCTCGGCATGGTGACGTGCCAAGCGGGGTCCGACGGCAAGCCCTACGGCGCTGTGCACAAAGACGATGATCGAACCCAGCCGCGATGCCGCGAAATAGCCGCCCGCAACCTCGACGCCGCAAAAGGCACCCACGGCGAGCGTGTCGAGATTGGCGAAAAGCGTGCCGCTGAGAGTGCTGATCCAAATCCGGTGGCGCACCCTTGCGACATCAGCGTCCATCGGGGCGCAATCTTCAAAATCTCGAAGCGACCGCATCTGGAGCGCGGCCATCAGAAAGATCGGCGGAATTGCCAAGACGAGGAGCATCGACGTTTGCTGCCCCTGAGGAAATGACATGACGACCCACACGCCGATCATCAGCAAGCCGCGCCACAAGATATCGCGGGGAACGAGCGCACGCACAAACGAACCGCGAGCCCGAAAAATCGCAGCCATGAGGTCGAGCGCCACATAGGCAGGCAAGATCACAAGACCCAGAGCGAAAATCCATTCCCGAAGCACCAATGCCCCGATCAAGGCAAAGAGCAAAGCCGCCGACAACGACTGGCGCAATGCCCTCCACACAAGGACGCGCGAGAAAAAGCCTTGCGAGATGTAACGCGTCAAGGTGAGCGGCCAGCCCAGCGCGCAAATCGGCGTCAAGAGGGCCAGCATCGCCATAACCGTGCCGAAATAGCCGAAGTCCTCGGCGGTAAAGGCACGCCCGACAAACGTCAGCGTCCCGAGCGACAGCGCCGCCGCGCATAGCCGAAGCACAAGACTGAGTGACCCGTCTTTCAGCATGAGAGGTTCCCCTCCACATATCGGGCATAGGCCAGCATCCCCAAAGTCAGAGATGGGCCGACCCAAAGATAGAACGAGGTCAGGATACCGCCGTCCACAAGCCCCGCGACCAGAAGGAGCCCGAAGCAAAGCCGCGCTCGTCTTTGATCGGCAGAGCCTCCTTTGCGGAGCACCCATGCGATAAGTGTGACCATGCACCCCGTGCCCAAAACGCCCCCATACATCCCCAATCGAAGAATGAGGCTTTTGGCGGTCAAAGCGTTTCCCGTTCGCAGATCCTCGCTTACCTCCCACAAATGGGCCAAATTGCTCACGCGCTGGGGAAAGAAAAACACCTCGTTCGACCACCCGACCCCGACGAAGGGATGGTCTATTATGATCGAGAGCGCGGCCTTGTTGTATGTCGCGCGAATGAGAGCCGAGGGGTCTTGGGAAAGCGTGCTGATCCGTTCGAAAACCACGGGCGCGATGATGTCGCGCAGCGCGAGCATGGCCGCCCCGCCCAATAGTCCGATCACCATGATCCGCCATCTGTTCGAGGGCCGCCCCCCGCGCCAGAGATAGAGGCCAACGACAACGGTCAACAGCACTCCGATCAAGGAGGCGGTGGCGAGGACGAGACCAAACCCCACAGACAGAAGCCGCAGCGAAGGCAAGCCGGCAGCAGGATAAATGAACCACGGCACAAAGAGCAGCATCACAAGTTTTGCCAACTCTGCCGGTTCCATCGTCGGTCCCGTCAAGCGGCCGAAGCGGGCGATTGCAGGGCTTCCGTAATTGTCGCGCGCTCCCTCGACAATGGGCCAAAGCAGCGAATGAAGGCCGCCGCGTCCGACAAGCCCGCCGAATTGGATCACAGAGTAGAGACAGGTCAGCAAAAAGGCAGCGATGATGGCCGACTGGATCGCATTCCTCCCGATGAAAAAGGGCAGCGACATGCCGATCAGGACAAGGGCCAGCAGGACGATGGGAACAACCGCCGTTCGCAGCGACTTTGCCAAAGGCTCAAGGCCATATGCACTTAGTCCGAGGGCGGAAAACTGTGCTCCGTTCCAGAGCGTGAGCCCCGTGCAACAGAGCAGGAAAACGGCAACGACCCGCAGGACATCCCCGCCCTGTCCGCGCAAGAGGAACATGCGCGCCCCACCTTGCCACAGGATCATCGGAACAAGAAGGGGAAGCGCATAGAGCCCGAGGTTTGTGTCAAAGTTCCCGAGAAATCCCGGTTTTCGCCAAGCGCAAAACGGCAGGGCGAGAATGAACAGGATCGAAACGAACCGCGTCGGCGCCGCAAGCCTGATCATTCACCTCACTCCTTCTACCGACACTCTTGGCAACCGAGGCACGAAGCCCGCTTTGATACAGCACCCGCAACACACCGCTTGGCAGAATTCGCATGAACAGCCTTAACAAAGGGTAAATGTATGAGAGCGAGAGCATCCCTTGTTGGTTGAAGACCGCGCGCGCATACCATTTGCACTCTTGCAGGCCACGCCGAAGCGACGTGCGGCGCTTGAAGAAACCCGCACCGACCCGCCAACTGAAAAGCGTCTGGGGCACGTTCGCCATTTCGACGCCAAGCTCCGACAGCCGCACAAGAAAAGCGAGATCTTCGGTCAGATAGGCGTCAGGATAGCGTAGCCTTTGATCCTTGAGCAGCGCGCGGCGAAAGCAAAAGGTCGGATGAAGAAGCGGGATAAGCCGCGTCAAGGACGCACGCGCCTCCGAAGGTGTGAGGGGATAGCTCCGCTGCCCACATACAGCTCCCGCTTCGTCGATATCCTGCACCTGACAGCCGACAAGCCCGACATCGGGGTGGGCGCGAAGATAGGCGATCTGTGTCGCAAAGCGGTTGGGAAGCGAAATATCGTCGGCATCCATTCGGAAGACGAACTCCTCCTCCCCCAAGAGATCGATCAAGACATTCAGCGAACGGGCAAGGCCCACGCAGGACGTGTTTTGCCGCACGATGAAAAAGCGGTGCCGATTGAGTTCAAGCCAGATCGTCTGTTCCGCGCTCAGTGGTCCATCACAAGCGAGATAGATATGGATACCACCCGTCCCGCGTTGGGACTCCACGGACCGCAAGGCCGTTTCGAAGTATTCGATGGAATCGCTCCGATGCAATGTCATCAGAACAGCAGCGCGCGGCAACCCAAGATCAGCAGAGTCGAACATGTGAACCTCTCATTCAGGATGAGAGGAAGGTGACCACGCTAAGGTTAATGAACCGCTTACAAAAGGTTTTCAAAGGGTTAACGACTAGGAAAGTGTCGAAAGGAATGCTGCCGCACTCTGGCGATAGGCAATCTGGGTCTCGGGCGCCAGCTTGTCCCACGTACGATAGACAGGCTGAAGCCTCGGGTTCCCGCCGAGTTTGTCACGATTGCGAACGAGGAAATCCCAGTAGAGCGGGTTAAAGGGACAGCACCCTTCGCCGTGCTTCATTTTCACATCATAGGCGCAAGAGCCGCAGTAGTCGGACATTTTGTTGATGTAGTTCCCGCTGGAGGCATAGGGCTTGGACCCCAAAAGCCCGCCATCGGCAAATTGGCTCATGCCGATCGTATTGGGGGCCTCGACCCATTCAAACGCATCGACATAAACGGCCAGATACCATTCATGGACCTCTTTGGGATTGATACCGGCCAGCATCGCGAAATTGCCCGTCACCATGAGCCGCTGGATGTGATGGGCATAGGCCTCGTCCCGTGTCTGACCGATCGCGGCCGAAAGACAGGCCATCTTCGTCTCGCCGTTCCAATAGAACCAAGGCAAAGCTCTTTGGGCCTCGAAATGGTTTTGCTCGGTATAGTCGGGCATTTTGAGCCAGTAGATTCCCCTGATATATTCGCGCCAGCCGATAATCTGGCGGATATAGCCCTCGACCGCATTCAAAGGCGCTTTGCCCTCGTAATAGGCCCTCTCCACCCGACGGCAGAGCAGCAACGGGTCCAAAAGTCCAACGTTGAGGTAAAGGGCAAGGAGCGAGTGATAGAGAAACGGCTCGTCTTTTAGCATGGCGTCCTGATAGTCCCCGAAATTCGGCAATGCCTCGCGGACAAAGGACTCCATCACGGCTTCGGCCTGTTCTGCCGTCACTGCAAACCAGAACGGCTCCAGCGTGCCGAAGTTCTCGGGAAACCGCGCAGTGACCAGTTCGAGAACCTCTTTGGTAATCCCGTCAGGTTCAAATCGCAGCGGGCGCGGCATAAAGAGATCATCGCGCGCGGGCTTGCGGTTTTCTGCATCATAGTTCCATTGCCCGCCCTCGGGCTCGGCCCCCTGCATCAAGAGGCCCGTTTTTCTGCGCATGTCGCGGTAGAAATATTCCATGCGGAGCTGTTTGCGGCCCTCGGCCCAGCGCTCGAATTCCTCATGCGAGGCGATAAACCGATCATCTGCGAGCATCTCGAGTTCGACGCTCTTCGACTTTGCCCAATCGAGGAGAGCCTGTCGCAATCGGTATTCCGAAGGCTCGATGACCGTGATCCGCGATGCGCCCGTCTCGGCAACAAGACGGTCAAGCTCTCCGGTGATAGAGCCTGCGTTATCGGGATCATCGTATCGGGTATAGCGCACATCCCAGCCGTCCTTGCTCAACCGGTCTGCAAAGTGCCGCATTGCGGAGAAGATAAAGGCCAGTTTCTTTTTGTGGTGGGGCACATAGGACGCTTCCTCACGGACTTCTGCCATGAGAACACAAGCATGAGCGGAGGCGCCTGCCCGAAGCGCCGCGCCGCCCAAGCTAAGCTGGTCGCCCAACACGAGAATGATCTGATCGATAGAGATGGTCATCGGCCTCAGATAGCGCCACGGGGCGGCCGATCCAGAGAGGCGCGCTCAATGAACGAAAAAACGCCGAAGCGGTGTCCCCGTTTCGGCGTTTCCAATGGTTAGTAGTGATGTGTTTACTTCACGCCAGCACGCTTGGGACTGAGTTCCGAGGCAAGAACCACGGCCAAACCCAAGAGAATGGAAATGAACGAGGTGCCGGCGGATAGGAGCTCGACATAGGCACCACCGATAAAACCGCTGAACTCACCGCCCTCGCAAAACACACTCGCCCGCATCGCGACATAGTGCATGGTGGCAATCGCCGCGCCCATGACGACCGAACCGATCAGCGACGACAGGACGGGATTATCCTGCCCCAATTTGTTCGCAAGAACGAAACGGGTCGAAATGGACAAGGCCGCAAGAACAACCGCCCCAACCACAGAGGCAAGCAGCATATCGACACGGAAATACATGATGGCAGAGGACTTCATCGCGAACATGCCGATGTAATGCATCGATCCGATCCCCGCTCCGAAGAACACCCCGCCGACAGCGATATGCATCGCGTTCACCGTTTTGCGGGAAATGACCCAGAGCGCGAGATAGCAGGCAAGCACGACCGGCACGATCGAAACGAGTGTGATCGGAACGTCATAGGCGACGGGCACGGGAAGGATGAAAGCCATCATCCCGATAAAATGCATCGCCCAGACACCTGCGCCAAGAACGGCAGCCCCTGACCAGAGCCATGCGGACTTGTTCACAATATCTTCGGCAACCGAAATCTTGCGCGAGATTTCAAGCGTCACATAGGACGCCATGATAGACAGCAGGATGGACAGAACCACCATGGGCATACTGTATTCACCCTCAAGCACGCCTGTGAGTTCCGACGGCGATAGTGAGAGATTGATGATACCGAAGAGCGTCATTACGCGGCTTCCTTCTTGCGGTTCGAATGTTTGAACATATCGACACGTTCTTTGACCGTCATACTTCTTTGCAGAAGGCTGACCGACGCCTCTTTGACCTGCTCGGTTTCCTCGATATCGACCGAAGCCCCTTTGCTGATCGAGCCCGAGGTGCTGCTTGCCACGTCGACACTTTGCTTTTGCTCGCTGATCGCCTGAACGATTTGGCGGATATCGTTGTCGGCCCGCGTCACCTGTGCCGCGATTTGCCCAAAGGCGTCGCGCGTGCTTTCGGTCGCCGCCGCCCCGCGCTGGACGCTGTCGAGCGATTTCTGGATCAGCTCTTCGGTCTGGCGCACAGCCTCTGTCGAACGTTTTGCCAAAGCGCGCACTTCGTTTGCAACGACGGCAAAACCCTTGCCGTGAATGCCCGCACGTGCGGCCTCGACGGATGCGTTCAAGGCGAGGATATTGGTCTGGAAGGCGATGTCGTTGATGGCTTTCATCACCATGGCGATATCTTCGGCAGAGTTTGAAATCTCGGCCATCGTGGCGACCATTGCATCGACCTGATGGTTCCCTTCACTCGCAAGCGCTTGGGCCATGCTGACCGACCCAGCGGCGGCCTGCGCGGCTTCGACGACCATTGTCGCCTGCCCGCTGGTCTCGTGAAGCATGGACGAGAGTTCCTCGACGCTGGCGGCACGTGTTTCCGCCTCGGCCGCGAGATTATTGGCAGCCCCCGCAAGCGAGTGCGAGAGTTCGGCCATTTTCGACGCGCCGAAAGCAGAATCGGCGACAAAGCTCTCGAGCACCTCGAGAAGGGCGTTGAGTGCGCGCGCGGATTCTCCGATCTCGTCATCCGTTTCGACCCGCACTCGGCGAGAAAGATCCTTGTCGGCCACGATTTGACGAAGGGTCCGTTCGAGACCCTTGAGCGGGCCGAGGGTGCTTCTGACATAGAGGGTCATGAAAAGCACGAACGCCAATGAGCTTGCTTGCACGATCGCCGTCAACACTTTGACAAATTCCGACCTCGCCCCCATCAGCGAGTCATAAGGCACCTGAATGACAAGCTCGAAGGGCTCACCCGCAAAGGTCATCGGCCGCACAAGCTCGAACACCTTGCCGATGGAATGATCCTGTTTGATCAAGATCCCCGCATCCGCATCCAGAGCGGTATCGACCTCTACCGTCGGCTCGAAGTCGATCACATTCGAATACTCGATGTCGGAGCGTCGGCCGAAGCTCACTGCAAACTCGTCGCTCAGCGTCTCGATCGACTTGGCGCTTTTCAGGAAAAGCGAAGGATCAAGACTTGCTACGGCGAAAAGTCCCTGTTCGAATTGAACAGCGAGAACCAGTCTCTCGGAGCCGATGCCCGTAAAACGCACGTCACCGGGTTTGGAGCGAAGCTCGAACAATGTCGCCGTTGCGAAGTCCCGACCATCTTCTGCCAAGGCAAGCAACTGCCCCGAAGCGTCCATGATTGCCGCATCTTTGAATTCCTGGTGACGCACGATAAACGCGCCAAGGATCGCGTCCATTTCGGACAGATCGGTGACCGTATAGGTTGCGGCCCCCATCGAACCGACGTTCTCGACGAGATCGGACTCGATTTCGAGAAGTTGGTCGGACAGAACCTCCGCAACAGCCTCGAGCCGTTGCGCACTCGAACGCTCGAGCCAACTTGTCAGGCTGTTATAGGTCAACAGGACGGTGGCCATCGCACTTAGAACCGTCAACAAGAACACGAAAATAGGGAGCCGTAGCGATATTCGTTTTCCCAGAAGCAATTGGCGTTCCTTTATTTTTCTTTGCCAATCAATTGGCGCCTGTCTGAGAACGGCCTCGAATGTGAATAGTTTAGCCGGTTTGAAGGCTAAGTCGGCCATCAGGACTTAACTTTTGGCTAGGAGCTTGCGGGCGAATGGACAAAGGACGTCAACGAAATCGTGACCTCGCAGCTCACGAAATACATTTACACATATTGTTTTTAATATATATCAAGGTCAAACATTGAGGAGATACCCATGGACTATACTTCCAAATTCCAGACGATGGCCGATGCTGCACGTGCACGCGTGGACGAGGTCGCCCCTTCCGAGGTCGAAGCGCTCATGGCTTCGGGCGCGGTTGCTCTCGACATCCGCGACCCCGATGAACACGCAAATGGCCACATTCCCGGATCGATCAACCTTAGCCGCGGTAAGCTCGAGATGAATGTCGAAGGTATCGTTGCCGATCTGGACGCTACCATTCTGTGCTATTGCAACGCCAACAACCGTGGCGCTCTTTCTGCTGCAAGCCTCAAAGACATGGGCTACCGGAATGCCAAGTTCATCGCAGGCGGGCTGAACGCCTGGAAAAAGCTTCAGGGCTAGACGATGAACCGTCGCACGCTTTTGACGCTCGGAGTTGCGGGGCTGGCCGCCGTAGGTGCAGGGCTGTTCTTACCGTCGCTGGGCGGAGCAGAGAATATCTCGACCCTGACCCTCTCGGGCGAGGCGCTTGCCCGCGCCGAAGACATCGTTCTTGTGGACATCCGCCGCGAGGAGGAGTGGAAGCAAACAGGTGTAATCGAGGGTGCGCATCTTGTGACCTATGCGGGCGCGCAGGATTTTCTTGCCAAGGTCGGACCTCTGGTCGGACAAGGGCAAAAGCTCGCTTTGATTTGTCGCTCGGGCAATCGAACCTCTCAAGCCGCGCGCCAGATCGCACCATTGGTCGACTTCGAAGTGATCGATGTGTCGGGCGGTATGCTCCGCGTCGCAGGTGAGGGCTATGCGCCCGTTGCGCCAACCAAAGCACAGGGATGTGCAAGCTGTAATTGAAGGAAGGCGGGCCGAGATTGCCCGCCTTTTTCCTACACGCGAAACGCTTTGCGATAGGCGCTTGGCGTTATGCCTTTGAGTGCGCGGAACTGGCGATTGAAATTCGCCAAAGCACCATAGCCGACGTCTGCAGCGATATGCGCAATCGGCAGCTCGGTCGCGACAAGCTGCGCCGCAGCGGCCCCGATCCGCAACGCCATCAGATATTCGGTCACGGTCTGTCCTGTCTGCTTTACAAAGAGCCGATGCAGCCCCGAAACCGATAGAGCGGCAATCGCGGCAAGCTCTTCCAGTTCGATCCGTTGCTCGAAGTGACTGTGAAGATAGGTCAGAACCCGTTCGATGCGGTCACGGTTGACCCCGTGCGCTGTGCGCTCGACCGCCGTGCTTGCCAATGCGGTCGAGTCCCCATCTGCAAGACGGACCAGAATCTTGAGCAGCACCAGAAAACGGTCCTGCGGATCGCTGTCGAAGAACGCTTCGATGAGGGGTCTGACCTCCTGCGAAACCCGAGGCGAGAAGGCAAGACCGCGTCCACCCCTTTGCGAGAGCCTTTTGAGAGGTTCCCATTCGGGCAATCCGTGAAAACGGTCGAGCCAATCCTGACCGAACCAGATGACCAAAGCGCGGTGGGGTCCGCTCGCGATGCGCGCCCTGCTCATCCATGTATGCGGCAAGTTCGGACCGACGAGCACCAGATCCCCATCCGTGTAATCTCCGATATGGTCCCCGACGAACCGCTGGCCCGTGGAGTTGAGCGTCAAGGTCAGCTCCCATTCGGGATGATGGTGCCATTGGAACGGGATTTCCCCCTCGAGCCGCCTGTTCAACAGAGCAAGCGACGAGTCCTCTGTCCAGGGTAGGTTCTCGAGATAGGGCCTCATCCCGCAAATTCCTTATCACATATGCCAGAATAGTATCACAATCTGACAGCTAGATACAACATTTCGACCTATGCCGCGTTATCTTGAACCAAGGCAAAAGGGAGGAATTGCCATGCAACAGGCCATTACTGGGGCGGACATCAGCCATCCGGTCTCGTCCAAAGTCACAACGCAGCTCAAAGACATCCAGAAGACCATGCCGCTCCGCGTGCTCTCTGAAGAGGATTGGCAGCACTGGATCACCAAAGGCTATGTGATCGTGCGCAATGCAATCAGCGCCGAGGCCGCCAAGCGGCTCGAGGATGTGCTCTGGGAGTTCGACGAAAAGGACCCGAATAATCCCGACACATGGTACGAACCGCAGCGCCGTCCCCATGTGCGCCCCGAGCTGAACAACGTCGGGATGACCGAGATCTATCACCACCAGTATATGTGGGACAATCGCATGACCCAGCGGGTCTATGATGCCTTTGTCGATATCTGGGACCGCGAGGATCTTTGGGTTGCGATCGACCGCGCCAACATCAACCCGCCGAAAAAGGTCAAAGGCAATCCCGATGGATTTATCCATTTCGACGTCGACATGAACGCCCGCCCCTTCCCCATCGGGGTCCAAGGTGTGCTTTCGATCCGCAAGCAGGACATTGAAACGGGCGGCTTTCAGGCGGTGCCCTACTTGTTCCAGAACTACGAGGAATGGGTCAAAACCCAGCCCGCCGACCGCGATCCGATTTGCCCTGACATGACGGGCTTATGCCGCGAGAACGTTGATCTCGAACCCGGAGATTTGATGATCTTCAACTCGCTTCTGGCCCACGGCGTGCGCCCGAACCACTCGGATGGCCGCGTGCGCATGGCGCAGTATATCTCGATGTTCCCTGCCGAGCAGGACAACGAAGCCGAGCGTCTGGAACGGGTGCGACTTTGGACTGATCTTGAACCGCCCGCACGCCCCGACTTTCCCGGCGATCCCCGCGAATGGGAGAAAAAGCACTATGGTCGCCCTTATCTCAACGCGCTCGGGCGTAAACTCCTGGGGCTGGATCTTTGGTGATCTGAAACCTGCGCATCGTTTAATTGCGGACATCCATTAATGATTTCCGCCAAAGTTGACCCAAGGGCACCCCAGCCGACGCTTGACAGTTTGTCGCGGTTGAGGGAGCACTTGGGTCTGATTTTTTAGATCCCTCCGAGTTTCCATGTTTTCGTTCTTTGAAAAGCGCGTCAGCGCCTATCCCCAAGATCCGCCGAAAATGCCTCCTGCGACCTTCTGGGGGTTCATGCGGCATTATTCGAGCGGTGTGATCTTCTGGCTTATCCTTGTCGGGATCGGTGCGGGGGCGATTGCGCTTTTCGAGGTCGTTCTGGTCGGTTGGATCGGTGAGTTGGTGAACAATATCGCCTCGACCCCGCGCGAGGTTTTCTGGGAGGAACAGAGGCGAACCATCCTGTTCATGGGTCTTGCCCTTGTGATCGGAATGCCGATCCTCAACGCCCTGACCTCTCTCATCCTGCACCAGACGCTTATGGGGAATTTCCCGCAGCGGGTGCGCTGGATGGCCTATCGCTATTTGCTGCGCCAGTCGGTCGGCTTTTTCCATGATGAGTTCGCGGGCCGCATTGCGCAGCGCGTCATGCAAACCGCACTTGCCGTGCGCGAAGTCGCCCTCAAGATCATGGACGTCGGGAGCTATGTCACGATCTATTTCCTCGGCGCGCTGACCCTTGCCGCAAGTCAGGATTGGCGGCTCGCTGTGCCCTTTGCGGTCTGGTTTTTGCTCTACGCTGTGATGCTGTCGCACTTCGTGCCGCGCCTCGCCATCGTCGCGGCGGATCAGGCGGACGCCCGAAGCATGATGACGGGCCGCATCGTCGATAGCTATACCAACATCGCCACGGTCAAGCTCTTTTCCCACGCCGACCGCGAAGAGCGCTGGATGCACGAGGGCATGGACCGCTTTCTCGGCACTGTATACCGCCAAATGCGGCTTTCCACGGGTCAGGACATCATCCTCAACCTTATCAACGTCTGGCTGGTGGCAAGCGTGACGGGTCTTGGCATCTGGCTTTGGACCCAAGGACGGATCGAAGTCGGGGCGGTGGCGATTGCCGTGCCGTTGGCGATCCGCCTCAACAATATGGCCCATTGGATCATGTGGGAATTCGCGGCGCTCTTTGAGAACATCGGCACTGTGCGCGACGGGATTTCGAGCCTTGCTTTGCCGCGCGCCATCACGGATGTCCCCGATGCCAAGCCGCTTGCGGTAACGAATGCAGTGGTCGACTTCAACGACGTGACCTTCCGTTACGAGCGTGCCAAGGGCGAGCGTCCCTTGGCGGTTCTCGACGGTCTGAACCTCCATCTTAAATCGGGAGAGAAAATCGGATTGATCGGCCGCTCCGGCGCAGGCAAATCCACGTTGATCAACCTTCTTTTGCGGTTCTACGATGTGCAGGGGGGCAGCATTACCATCGACGGTCAGGATATCCGCACCGTGCCGCAGGAAATGCTGCGCGCCGCAATCGGCGTGGTGACACAGGACAGCTCGCTCCTGCACCGCTCAGTGCGTGACAACATCACCTATGGCCGTCCCGACGCCACAGATGAAGAGATCATGGATGCCCTACGTATGGCCGAAGCCGACGGCTTTGTGCCGCATCTCACCGATAGCCAAGGCCGCAAGGGGCTTGATGCCCATGTCGGCGAGCGGGGTGTGAAACTTTCGGGGGGCCAGCGCCAGCGCATCGCCATCGCCCGTGTCGCTCTCAAGAACGCGCCGATCCTCATTCTCGACGAGGCGACGAGTGCACTCGACTCGGAGGTCGAGGCCGCGATCCAGTCCCGTCTTGATGCCCTTATGGAAGGCAAGACCGTGATCGCGATTGCGCACCGCCTTTCCACCATCGCGGCGATGGACAGGCTCATCGTCATGGATCAGGGGCAGATCGTCGAGCAAGGCACCCACGCCGAACTTTTGGCGCAGGGCGGCCTTTATGCTTCGCTTTGGAAACGTCAATCGGGCGGCTTCCTCACTCCCGACGAATGAGGCTCGGCCTACCCCGAGCCTCGTTTTTCGGCACTAGCCCAGAACTTTTTTCACAGCAGCAGCGGTAGCGCTGACGACGGTGTCGATTTCTTCGCGGGTGATGCAGAAGGGCGGCGCATAGCCGATGATGTCGCCCTGCGGCATGGCGCGTGCGATGACGCCCATCTCTGCCATCGCGGCCGCAATCGACGGGCCGATCTTGCGGGATGGATCGAAGAAGGTGTTCGGCGCACGGCTCTCGACCAGTTCGACCGCACACATGAGCCCTTCGCCGCGCACTTCGCCAACATTGGGATGATCACCTAGCGCCTCGGTCAACGACGACTTGAGATAGGCCCCCATCTCGCCCGCGTTGGCAACCAGCCCCAGCTCGTCAATGAGCCTTAGGTTGGCAACCCCTGCCGCTGCCCCGATGGGATGGGCGGAATAGGTCCAGCCGTGGCCGATCGGGCCGTTTTCGTCCGTGCCTTGCTCCAGCACCTTCCAGACGCGATCCGACACGATCGAGCCCGACAACGGCGCATAGGCCGAAGTCAGCCCCTTGGCGATGGTGATGAAATCGGGCTCGATCCCGTAGTGGTCGGAGCCGAACATCGTGCCCAAGCGGCCAAAGCCCGTCACGACCTCGTCCGCGATCAAGAGGATGTCATACTTGCGAAGCACCGCTTGGATTGCAGGCCAATAGCCCGCAGGCGGCGGAACAATCCCACCCGTCCCCAGAACAGGCTCGCCGATAAAGGCGGCGATGGTGTCGGGCCCGTGGGCAAGGATCAGCTCTTCCAGACGCGCGGCGCATTGGGCCGAAAAAGCCTCTTCGCTCATCTCGGTCTTTTCACGGCGGAAGTAATACGGGGCGTCCGTGTGGATGACCTGTTCGAGCGGCAGGTCAAACTTTTGGTGGAACAGCCCAAGCCCCGTGAGCGATCCCGTCATCAGGCCCGAGCCGTGATAGCCGCGCCAACGGCTGATGATCTTTTTCTTCTCGAAGCGGCCAAGGATATTGTTGTAATACCAGACCAGCTTGATGTTCGTTTCATTCGCATCGGACCCCGAAAGGCCGAAATAGACTTTGGACATGCCCTTGGGGGCGCGATCCATGACCATTTTGGCCAGTGTGATCGACGCCTCGGTGCCGTGACCCACATAAGCGTGGTAATAGGCAAGCTCACGCGCCTGATCTGCAATTGCCTCGGCGATTTCAGGGCGGCCATAACCGACATTCACACAATAAAGCCCCGCAAAGGCGTCGAGAAGCCGTTTGCCGTCGCGGTCTTCGATGTGAACTCCTGCGCCGGTGCGGATCACGCGCGAAGGCGTTTCCCCGCGAGCATGCATGGCAAGATGGGTCGAGGGATGGAAAAAGTTCTCCCGATCCCAGAGTGCGATCTGGTCGTTATTCAACATTGCGATGTCCTTTTCAGTCTTCTACGGCAAGCACGGCAAGGCAATCGCCTGCCTGACAAATGCCGGGATGGTGACGCGCCATCAAAAGCCCGTCCCGTTGAGCGGTGACAGTGATCGGAGTGCGCCCTGTCTGGCGCATGTCCCAAATCCGCGCGATCGGCTCGCCGACCCTCACGGTGTCACCGAGTGAAATCAGAAACTCCACAAGCCCGCCTTCGGCGGTAAAGTGGAAACAGGCGTCATCAGGTTGGCTGAGGTGCCGCGTCGGCCCGACCTCTGGCTCGCCGTTCAGGATACCTGCATGGATCAAGAGATTGCGCACGCCTTTGCGCGCAATTTCGGTGGTATAGGGCGTCGCGGACCCCTGCCCGCCAAGCTCTGTCGTGACAAAGGTTTTGCCCTGTCCTTCGGCTGCATCATCATACATGCCCAGCGCGTCGATCTCGCGCATCTCTACACTAAAGGGTGCATTGAAGGCATCCCGCGCCGCGCGGCAACGCGCGTGCTGCTCTGCGTCCTCGAGGATGTGCGAGGCGGCAAAGGGCAAGAAGTCGAGTGTCTTGCCGCCCGAATGGAAATCGAGAACCACGTCGGCCATCGGCAGAAGTGTGCGCTGGAAATAATCGGCGATCTTTTGGGTCGCCGTCCCATCGGGGACCCCCGGAAAGGCGCGGTTCATATTCACCTGATCGATCGGCGAAACACGGGTGCCCGCCATGAACGCGGGATGGTTCATCGCGGGAATGATGATGACCCGACCGTAAATCTCTTCTGCGCCGAGCCTTGCAGCCAGATCGAAAAGAGCAAGCGGGCCTTCGTATTCGTCGCCATGGTTCGCGCCCGTCAGCAAAGCCGTCGGGCCAGATCCGTTCTTGACCACAGTCAAAGGGATCATCACCGATCCCCAAGCACTGTCGTTGCGGCTATAGGGAAGGCGAAGGTGCCCGTGCTGGACACCGTCCTTGTCAAAGTCGACGGTCGGGCTGATCGGGTTGGCGCGCATCGATCAATCCTTGATGAACATCTGGCGCGGCGTGCGGCACAGACATTCAACGCCCGTTTCGGTGATAACGATCGGCTCGGTGATCTCGAGCCCGCCGTCATCGAGCCAGAGTGCTGGCATGAAGTGGAAGGTCATACCGGGCTTGAGCACGGACATATCCCCACGGCGGAACGACATGGTGCGCTCGCCCCAGTCCGGCGGATAGGAAATCCCGATGGCATAGCCGCAGCGCCCGTCTTTGACAAAGCCATGCTTGTTGAGCGTCGCATTGAAAGCATTGGCGATGTCTTCACAGTGATTGCCGGGTTTCGCTTGTTCCAAGCCCGCTTCAACCGCTTCGAGGACGGCCTTTTCCGCGTCGATATATTTCTGCGGCGGCTTGCCGAGGAAAAGCGTGCGTGATTGCGGGCATTGATAACGGCGGTAAGCCCCCGCAATCTCGAAAAAGGTGCTCTCGCCCGCCTTGAGCGGCGTGTCGTCCCACGTAAGATGCGGTGCGGTCGCGTCCATCCCCGAAGGCGCCATCGGCACGATCGCAGGATAATCGCCCCAATGACCCTCCGCCCCCATGACGGAGGCATGATAGATGTCGGCGATCAACTCGTTCTTTTTCATCCCGAGTTCGGCCTTGTCGACCACGACCTGATGCATCTTTTCCACGATGCGCGCCGCGCGGCGCATATAGTCGAGCTCGGTCTCGGACTTGATCGCCCGTTGCCAGTTCACGAGACCCGTTGCGTCCTCGAACTGCACATTGGGAAGGTTCTTTTGCAGCGAGAGGAACGCAGAAGCCGTGAAGTAATAGTTATCCATCTCGAGACCGACACGCGCCTTGTCCAGACCGTGTTCCGCCAAAAGCCGCGACAGATCCTCCATCGGATGCTTTGCGGGGTTCTGGACAAAGGTGTCGTCATATCCGCGGATATTGTCCTTGGCGAGCCAAGTGGTCAGCCCCGCCCCGATGGCATCCATCGCACGGCCCCACCAAACGGGCTCGCCCTCGAGCCGCAGCAAAACGCCTTGGTGCACATAGAAGGACCAACCGTCATAGCCCGTGAGCCATGCCATGTTCGAAGGGTCGGTCACAAAGACCGCATCAAGTCCGCGCTCGGACATCGAGGCACGCACGCGCGCGAGACGCGTATCATATTCAGCAAGGGTAAATGGCAAATCAGGCATGAGACCTCCGAGTATTTCCCCGATCCTAACTTCCATCTCTGCGTTTTTTCTGCAATTGATCGGGTAATGGTGCAGTTTTCCTGCATAGATTACACCGAAGTCTTTGGAAAAACCCAAGATGGACAAGATCGACAAAAGAATCCTGCACCACGTTCAGCAGAACAATCAACTGACGCATGCGGAACTATCGGAATTGGTCGGGCTGTCACCGACCTCTGTTCAGCGCCGCTTGGCGAAATTGCGGGCCGACAAAGTCATCACGGCCGATATCTCGGTGGTCGATCCGAATGCAGCGGGCAGGCCACTTATGATGCTGGTTTCGGTCGAGCTTGCCCGCGAGCGCGCGGATATCATCGACCGCTTCAAACGCTCGGTAAGAAGCTCTGCCGAAGTGATGAGCGCCTATTACGTCACTGGCGAGACCGACTTTCTCTTGATCGTCAGCGCCAAGGACATGGCCGACTACGAAGCCTTCACCCGCGAGTTTTTCTATGACAACCCCGATATCAAAGGGTTCAAGACCTCGGTGGTGATGGACAGGATCAAAGCGACATTCAATTTGCCGATGGCCTGATTGATCTGTGACCGCACAAAGCACGTATACCGATAAAGCGAGGGACCGATGACCGACAAACGCCTCATGACCGCATTCTGGATTGCCTGTTGCGTTGCATTTCTGGGCACATGGTCGATCCTGCTTCTCGAACCGCTGCTCAGCCGTATCGAGCACCTGCCCGATACGGGCGCGGCGTGGTATTACTGGAAACTGCCCGAGCAAACGACCATGGGCCGGCTCACCGCTTGGGGGTTCTACGCGCTGCACCAGATGTTTTTCTGGGGCCTGATCTGGTGGGGCCAAAAACACCGCGACGCGCTGCGTAACCGCAACAGCTTGCATCCCCTGAATGTCGTCGGCCTTTTCGGGATGCTTGGCTTCGGCGCATTGCACTATCTCCAGACGGCGGTTTGGTATGACGGGCTCGCACAGGATACTTCGGTCTTTTCTTCGCAGCTTTCCGTAATTTTCCTCCTGATCATGGTCCTCATCATCGAAGCTCCGCGACGCGGGCTGGTCTTTGGATACGGCGGCGGTTGGCTGAAATCCGCACGCGAGGGACTTATCCGCACCCACGGTTACTATTTCGCATGGGCCGTGACCTACACCTATTGGTTCCACCCAATGGAAACCACTTGGGGTCACCTGCTCGGCTTTTTCTACACCTTCCTTCTGATGATCCAAGGAGCGCTCGCCTTTGCCAAAATGCACACGAACCGTTGGTGGACGCTGACGCTCGAAGTTTCGGTCCTGATCCACGGAGTGACTGTGGCATTGGTCGCAGGTCAGGAGTTCTGGCCGATGTTCTTCTTCGGCTTTGCTGCGATTTTCATCGTGACGCAAATGCACGGACTGGGTTGGTCGCGTCTGGTGCGGGGCTTGATCCTCCTCGCGTTTGTGGGTGGCGTTGTGGCGGTCTATTCAGAGCGTGGATGGGCAAACCTCAATGAAATCGCACGTATTCCCGTCATTGATTATCTTCTCGTTGTCATCGTCGGCGGCGCGATTGTGGCATGGAAGCGGTTTCGCCCGAAATCGGCGGCATAACGAACGCCATCACAGGTTGACACCCGCGGCTTGACGCTGAAAAGTCGCGTCACCCAGCCGTACCCCAAGGTGTGATGACAAAAGCAAGAGCCATACTTATCGCCGACGATTACGGGCTGGGTGAACGACATGACGCCGCAATCCGTAGTCTGCTTGCAAGAGGCGCCATCGATGCCACATCGGTGCTCGTGGAAACCTGCTCCAAAGCATCTGCCGAAGCCCTTCTCGACTGTATCGGCACCAAGAGGATCGGACTTCGTTTCAACCTGACCTATGGCGCACAGGGGGGGCCCACACCCAGAGCCGCAATATGGTTTTGCTCAAAGGCCTACTCGGTCTGGGAGCACGTCGAGCTCAAGCCGCGCTCGACCGACAACTAGATCTCTTCCGATCCTTGTTCGGCAGACTTCCTGACATATCGACGGTCACGAGCACTGCCACACCTATCCCACGGTCAACAGGATTGTTCTGCTGAAAGCCGCAGAACTCGGGATTCCCGTGCGCTCGATCCGGCCGATCGCGCGACCGATCGGATTGAAAGAGCGGGTTCTCGCTCGATTGGGCACTCACGGCCACAAATTGGCCCAAGAGCTCGGGGTCGAGACAAATTGGGGATTTAGCGGGATCCTCCCTCTTGATGATCCCGAACGTGCAATCGCAGTTCTGGGCTCACAGATCGAAGCCGCAAATCGAGCGGCTCAAAGCAGTGGTGAAGATATCTGGGTCATGGTTCACCCCGGCGACGAACACGACCCCGTTCAGATACAAGGGCATTCCGCAAAACTACGCTCTCTCGAGACCGAGTACCTGCTTTCAAGAGTGTAGGTGGAAAGGGCTTTGGTGGCCCACATTTTCGAACGCCTGGCCACGCTCCACCCTTGCAGGGGACCTAATTCGTCATTCGGTAAAAGTGGTGCCCGGGGGCGAAGCTTATTACTGAATACAATTCAGACACTTAACAAAAAGTGGGACAGTTAAAACACGATACCTACAGCCACTTTTCTGACAGAATTGTCCCACTTAATAACTGTTAAAAAGTAGGCGCCCCGCAATTGGAAGCTGCGCCTCGACCTCAAATTGTGAAATGCTAATCTATATCCTGCTTCGGCATGGTGAGCCTTTTTTTGCAAAATGACTTGACTGGGAAAGACCCGTTTCCGAAGCCCATACCCTAATACGACAAGATCAACGGTCCACTCCATACAGCAGGCTACAAACTAACAACTCAGCTTTGATCCTCCCGGAGCGGAACGCACCCCTAATTGGGGCGGATCAATCGACAGCAAGTATCCTAAACAAACCGCGAGCCATAATCGGAGTGCTATTGTCAAACATTTTAGCGATATCTTCGGACAGCAGCTTGGCGCGCAAGTCCGCCGCCTGTCGACGCGCTTCAGCTCGCCGCCTCTCCGTTGCTAATTGTCCTTCAAGCATCTGCTGTTGTTTGGCATTCTGTGCCGCGTTTTTCTGCTGACAAAGACGCTTCTCAGTCATGACACTTCCTTTTACAAAGACTTCAGTATCAGCAGCCAAGACCGCTGTTCGGGCTTGAAAGTCCTTAAATACCCCTGCTCTCTTTTCCGCTAGCCTTTGCTTTTCTGTTCTGTGGAATTTACTGAAATGTTCGGAGAACACCGCAGTGGCTCGCTCGCATTTGGGTAGTCGAGGATATTTGGAGCCTGTTCTGGGTGTTCCCCTACCTGAGAGCAACTCACTCAGATTATCTTGATCCAGCTCTCTAGTTACTCCGTCATCTTGGATCACAGTCGCATCGATATAGAAAGATGCGTCGAAGCGAAGCAGGAGCCATCGGCGATCCGCCTCAAGGCCGGCGAGAAGCCACTCGTCGATGCGTCTTAGGCCGTCGACACGACCGTGTTCCCAAAGGTCATCTTCCAGCACACGCAGGCGTGGGGCAGGCAGCCCAGACCCGGGTAGGAACGCCGCCACCGAGATCGCCACTGTGCAGCCCGAACAACAATCCCGGAGCGCTCCTTCCGGCAGTTCTACTCCGATCGGATGTTGCTGCGGAGAAGCAGGGCGCCCTTTAACTCCAGAACAAAGTTGGCCTATCAGATCATCATGCAGAGCATCTCCCGTGGAAAAGAAACGCGCTCTTTTTCCAACCTGATTTCCCTTTAGCTTCACGTCCTTCTTCGGATCATTGAGGCGCGAACGTTGAGTGCGTAGAATTTCCCCGTTTCGTTCATCCATGTCGCCCAAGACGAATAGAGGATCCGTTTCGAATCGAGGGTATTTGAGTAAACGGACCTTTTCGCCGTCGGCACTCGACAAATCGTGAACACGAAACGCACCACCGTTAGAAAGATGATTCAGGACGGAAGCGGCATCCCTTTCGCCAGCTCGGACGAGATCCAGCAACTTTTCGGAAGGGACTTGGGGGAGCGCATCCATTGAGAGGAGCCGCCTCGATTGCTCCACCTCTGAGGTCAGCTCCTCCAAAAGCGCCAATTCGTTTTCGTGATTGCCCAAGTAACCACTTGCTGCTCTCGCTACGGCATTCCCAAGACGCGAGATTGTCGCATCATCGAGATAAGGTAAAGGAGCATCAAAAACTCCGAGACTGTCCATGGCTTGCAATACCCGGTGATCTGGCGATTGCTCCACCGCCATTCGCCAGATCGTGATGTCCCCGATCGGTTTCCCGTCCAGAGCCCTTTTGAACCCACCTGGACGTAGTCGATCCAATCGACCAATAAGCTGATCGACCCTCGCTATGCTCCAAGGCAGGTTGTAGAAAATCAGATCATTGGCGAAGTGGTGCAGGTTCAGCCCCGCCTCGACCACCTCTTCCAGAACAAGAAGCTTTGCGCCGCTGTGGATTGCACTAACGACGTCCACCATATCCGTGTTCTGTCCACCTCGCATCGTCGCTATGAGTTCATCTTCTTCAAGTTCGGGGAACATTCGGTAAAGCCTTGTCTCAAGGCTGTCGACTGTCGGAGTATCCCCGGCAACAATGATAGCACGCCGGTCTTCATCTCGCTCCCAGATACCGAGTAGCGTATCGCAAAGATCCTCGAAGAGTGTGTCCCCAGAGTCGGCCAGCGAGGCGTCAACACATTCACGGGTGTCGTTTTCAAGCACCGAGAACGTGTCGTGTCTGAGAGCTCGAAGCATAGTTTCCCTTGCCCAGAAAAGCTGTCTCACGGGTTGCCAAGGGGCACCATCGACTTGCAAATTGTGCGATAGGTTTTCTTGAGCTAGGCGCCAGTTCGCCAAATTAACGCGCGCCATTTCCGCGTCGTTTGGCTTGGATATGATGGTCTTGATCTTGCGCTTGGGAGCCGTCTCCGGCCAGGCGGCCCGAGTCTGGCGCAGGATGCGACGGTTCTTCGCTACAGCCCACATTGCGGCTTCAGCAGACATCTTGTTACTGGAGACCATCTCGTAGCAATCGCGACCGAGCACTTTCAGGACGTCGTCCATCTCCTGCCCGGACTGATTTGCAAGGTTGGCGCGATCCGTTTCAATCATCCCAAAGACAGCACGTGCCCACTCAGGGCTCCCCAATCGCGGGGTCGCTGTCAGTAGAAGAACATGCCGAAACGAGTTACCATTCCGCCCAGAACGGCAGAGGCCTGAGAGGAACCTCGCCTGTTCAAGGCTCAAAATATGGGGCTCATCGACAATCAACATATCATAGTTAGTAGGGTCCGGAACAATCGGTTTCGACCGGACCAAGTCACTCTTGATGATGTGGACGTATCCGCTTCCGTCAGTGGTTTCAAATTCGGTGTCTTCCGTCCACATTTCTGCGGAAGTATGTCCGCGCGCACAGAGTTCGACTTGCCACTGGTAGCTGATCCTTCGAGGCGCCACTATGGCAACCCGCAATGACGGATCCTCACGCTTCAGGACGTTCAACACCATCAGCGCCTGAACGGTTTTCCCCAATCCGACCTCATCTGCAATCAAATGTCTAATATCCGGCCCATCTAGTATCGTCAGGACGTTCTGTATCTGGTGCTCGTAAGGGTCCGCGGCAACTCCCAAAGCCCCCAGCCTTTCCCACGAGGCGGCATCCCCAATTCTTCGCAGAGCCAATGTGCTTAAGAGAAAACCAGTGTAATCATCCATCTCGCATCGCCTTTAACGAACTGCGCGGTATCGTAGCGCGGCATACCGCACGGCCCGAGCGGTAAAACGGTCAGAAGCAAAACGCGCCAACAGGTTCCGCCAATCGGGGTTTTCAATTGTTTGGGACGGTTGAAGGAAAAGCGACAAGAGCGTTCTTAGGGCTTCAGGCGGAATGTGGCGACCGGTCCGTTGCACGTCTAGATGGCGGCTATTGAGTTCTGAAATAAGGTCATCAAAGCCGACCTCCAGATACGGCAATTGAAGCAAGCCGATAGACCGGGTAATTGGCAATACCTTACGTGCGAGTGGGCGCATTAGGTCGGCTTCCCGCGCATCCTTTACTGCCTTTTGCCACTGGCCGTCAAAAACGATACAATCACCATCCACAGTTATGCCATTGGCTTCCTCCAACTGAGATGCGAGACGTGTCCAAGCTTCGTTTACCGCATTATCTAACTCCGGCCACTCGTCCCCATCGGGGATTAGAACCACCGACACCGTCGGGAGCACTTTTCTGAACTCAACAAAGAGAAGTTCTGCAAGCACACTTAACTGATCTTGCGATAGTTCATCAAAGTTGTCGTTTCCGGCGGCAAGCTTTCGCTCAAGTGAGAAGCGAACCAGACTTCCATGAAAGCCTGAATTAGACAAATCCAACTTTTTTTCGATAGAATTCCAGTCGTTTCCGCATAAAGCTTCTACAATGCCAGCTTCAATGGACGCACCGACCCGACGTCTCATGCCATCGGCCACAAGACTCGTTGCACTCCCGGACTGCCAAGCGACCAGTGCTTCCGATGCTGCGATCAAGCCATTGGAGTCACCTACCGAGCTTCTGTTTTTTCGGATACTTAGGGAGCTTGTCGCACCGATATCCGTTAGACTGATATGCTCGGAGTTGATGAAGAAACGCCCCATGGTCAGAGCCTCGTCGCCTTCAACGTCTGGCAGCAGGAGTTCTGCTGGCGCATCTTTGATCTCATCTTTCGAATGGGGCGAAATAGGGTTGCTGCTCAAATCAAAGGAAATGCTTCGGACACTCTGGCCATTATCGGAGGTCCAAGTTCTTTGGCTTTCATCAAAAACCCAATCGAGATGTCGGGCCGACATCGAACGAGCCATCGACACCAAGCCCTCGACATTGGCCACAATCGTGGCAGATTTCCCGGAAGAGCTCCACCTTAGTGCTGCTTCTCGGATCGGGCTCATAGCTTCGATCGAAAATCCGACAACTGATGGAAGGGTTTCAATATAAAACTCGCTGCTTACGCGGTTGCCCTGAGAATCCATAAGCGCCACATGCATGGAAGCTCCATCCAGTTTTGAAGGCGACTTCACGTCGAGCGAGCCCAATCCCACTCCAATGTCGTTCAAAGTAATCTGTTCAGGCGAAACCTCAATCCGAAGCGGCTCGACGCTGTTGCTCGGCCGGAACGCCAGCTTCGAGATTTGTTTGCTATGACCGTCTGAAATATGGAGGCTACACGGTTCCTCGTCCGTTTCCAAACGGACCCAGTAACCAATTGGCAATGCCCGTGTGGACAAAATATCTCCGCTGTTAGATTTAACCTCCAAATTCACCGACCCGACTAGCGCTTTCACCCAAACGTCATGTCCCTCAACCTGATACATTTCTTCATCCGATTGAACGAAAGTTGCCCCACCAAAAAATTCGACAAGCTCTTTCTGCGCGATCAGTATCCCATTCGCCAATAACTTTGCGGCACCCTCCGATGAGTTAGCCCTCATACCAAAAAGCGCGGCGCCCCAATTCTCCGGATCTGCATTGCCCAAGCGCAATTCGAAAAAACCGGCATCATCCGGGAGCCGCGACCCAGAGAGGATTTGAGTCTGATAGCCATCGCTTTCTACATCGACAAACAGAAGGTTCTCAGACGGCAAAACAAGACTAGCTATTGTATCGTTGACCTCTATACCGCTTAGATCCGGAGTTGGCAGTTCTCGCGGACGACCAATGAATATCAGCCCTCCGGCGAGAAACTCTCGAAATGGCATCGAGCGCCCGGCGACACTCAGGATTGCATCCCTCCATTCGCCACCTGTGAGCACGTCGAGATAAGCAAATTGCTCTGCATCAAGAGAAGGCCCACGAACAGCAAGGCCGACAGGCTCATCGTCACGCATCAATAACTGGTAAAGTGGCCTCGGCAGCCTGCGTGGTGCGGTATTCTGAGCCTGTCTCGCAGCACGCGCAGCAAGTGTCAGCCGCCGGACCTCTCGGTTTCCGCGTAGATCTTGTTCAAGCCGCTCCATGAACTTCGGCTCGACCCGAAGGCCCCTTGCAGTTCCATCAGCGAGCGCTCTGACAACTGAAACAGCGAGACTTTCATCCGTGAGCCATGCTTCGAGGCGCTTTGACGTCAAGCCGGTCGCAACCTCTCGCAACGTAGCCACGAATGCTGCGTTGAATACGGCAGAACTGCTGGCTCTAAGAGAATCCCTGACCAAACGTGCAAGCGGACTATGGATCTCCCGGGACACTAACGCATTTCTGATAGGCCACGCGACGTGGCCGAAGGCTTGGGACCAACGATCATTGAGCGGATTTGCGATTTTGTAATCCCGGCTTAAGAGCTTGAAGACTGCCGTTATTTCCGGCCGTTGGGCGATACTGATTTCAGCCCCTAGTCCGCGCTCTGCAAACCCCCAGAATTCAGTCCCCGTGCCTCTATACTGATAGCCGAACTCTGTCAGTGCCACCCCAAGTGATAGCCGGTATGGCCGCCAGGTTTCTGACCTGAATCCTACCGCGCCTCCTCGCGCTCCGACGGCTCGAATGAGCTCAGAAATCTCAGAGACTTCGAGCCCGTGTTCAATAAGAAAAACCGATTCTTCGCCGCGCTCTAACGAAAGGGCTATAAAATGCTCGCTCAATCGTTCTTCAAATAAAGAAAGTCTTTCCATAAACAGCCAACTCGGCCCTATGCCGCCCCCAGTTGCGCGCAGTCTTACAAGAACCAGATGAAATTCAATCAAAAAAAATCCTTGAAGGGCAACTGCATTGTTGAAACTGTGGTGCCCAAACTGGGGCAGAAAATCTTTGAAACTCAAATGACACTACGACAGATTCTTGCCGATTTTCTGCGACACGAGTTATTTTCACTTGGATCTCTATCGCGATCTAAGTCCATCTCGGTGCTTACGGTCAAAGCGCAGACTCTTGGAGTTGAGAAAGCAATCTCCCACGCCTTGGCAATCGAGGTCCTTGATGACTTGGTTCTTACAGGCGACATTGGTGCATGGACGTCTTTTGGAGAACCGATGGTCCTCTTGCTTGATCGTCGGATGATGCCTGTTGATGGACAAGATACAATTATTCTCGGAGGACCGCCGATGGATGGAGACCCGTTTGGGATTCTCCGCCGAATTGCAACGGATACTGTATTCGAGCAGGAAGCGTTCGAATTCAGGCCAGAACTCTCGGAAGCAGAAACACAATCAATCGCAGCGCTGGTTGATTTAGGCGAATGGTCGCCTGCATTAGCACTATCACCGGGTCTCCGAAGGGTTTTGCTGCATCTGGGCTGCGAGCCGGACGGGAAACTCTCGCGACATGCGGACGATTTCCTGAAAGAATGGTTGCAGACGGTCACTGCTCTGTCCCAAGGTGGCGGCTTGGACGTCAGCCAACAGGTTGTAGTTTCGCAAGAAAAGCATGCCCGGTTGGTCGTCACTGCGGGACCGGGTTGTGGCAAGACGCACACTGCAAGTGCGCGTGTGATCGAATTGGTGAAATCCGGTGTTAGCCCTGCAAGTATTCACTTGATTACCTTCACGCGTGTAGCTGCACAGGAAATCTCTGAAAGAGTCAAATCTGCCCTTGCCGATCAGGTGTATGGCGCAGGAATACAATGCTTTACGCTTGATTCTTTCGCATGGCATCTGATCGGTTCTATCGAAGACCAAGACACTTCGGGCGGGTTTGACAAGTCGATACTCCGTGCATCAGCCCTGCTTTCAGCTCGAGAACAAAGATTGCTCGACTGGGTTGGACGGATCGGTCACTTGGTTATTGACGAAGCTCAGGACGTTGTAGGGATCCGACAGAAACTCTCCATCCAGTTGATTGCCGCCTTGCCTGCATCAGTCGGCGTCACAGTGTTCGGAGATTGGGCACAGGCGATCTACGGAGCTTGGTCTGATCAAAACGCGAATGTCTCGCAACCCGCAAGCAATTTACACGCGCATATATTGGCATCTGAGGGCTGGAAGAAACTTGAGCTCAGCTTCAATCACCGCGCCGGTTCGGCAAAACTAAAGGCGTTCGCCCTCGACGCGCGAGCATGCCTCGGCAACATCGAATTGCAGGCCAAAGAACGATACCTTTTGGTGCGCGAATTGCTTGAGAACGCGGCGTCGACGCAAGGAGCAGATTTGCTGGATCGGCGGATTCCTTGGAGTTTTGACAACCTGATACTAACCCGAAGCCGAATGGCGGCAGAAGCGGCCTCTGCTAGGTTGTCCCTACGCGGCCGACCACACCGCCTGAAGCTGTCCGGTCACACTCACGTAGTCGAACCACTGATCGGCGCTATCTGTGCCGGCAAGACAGTCGGCGAACCGCTAACGCAGGGCGATGTCGAGCAACGAATTGAGGCGCTTTCTCCGGCACCCTTTGGCTGGACCCCAGATGAAGCCTTTGTTCTTCTGAAGAGCGTGGCCGGGACGGGCAAAGCTGCCCCACGACTAAGTGACATTATCGTCAAGATCGAACAGAGTCCCGTGCATATCACTCATGACTATATCGGACAATCAGGCCCTTTGATCGGCTCGGTTCATGGCGCAAAAGGCAAAGAAGCGGAAGACGTGTTCTTTCTGATGCCGCCGATCCCGAATTACGAAGACGTCGACTGGGACGAAGAAGCGCGAGTCCTCTTTGTTGCTGGAAGCCGTGCATCGAAACGACTTCATCTCGGAAGAACCCGTCAGGTTTTCGGCCGCGTGGAACAAGACGGAAGCAGGTGGATTTCCGGGCAGGATGGCGGACTGGCCCTTTCTGGGAGTGATGGTCTTACCCCACTGCCCGGTCGCGGCCCAGTAGACGCTATCTGGGGAGCAACTTTCGATCAGCCTCTCTGCACTTTCAGAAGAGAGAGCGTCACCTCTGAGTGGCAATTAGTGCTACAGAATGGCCATGCTGTCGCAACAGCAATTGATCCTCTCGCGATGAATCTCAACTATCTGGCAAATGAAGCGCTCAGTCTTCCCTTTGGATCCCTGAGAGTTGCGGGTGCGACTACCGTTGCGACAACGAGACGGGACGGGAAACCAATCGGGGTCGCGCTCCTGCCTGTCTTGCAGGGCACTGTCAGGAGCGGTTCCCAATCCAGTGAAAAGAGGATTACATGAACATTGGCGACAATCATATGGACGCACGCCAGCGTGTTGTGGATCGACTGCATGAAGACTTGGTGGGCCCCTATAGCGAAGATGAAATTCTCCGCGATAGCCCGGCCGAAGTTTATTTCTCAGGGATACTATATGCTCAGAAGACCCCTGTTTCGAGCATCGAACCCGAAGATGCCACGATAGTAAGCGATGACGATGACGAAACATCAGACAAGACCCCACCAAACACGTTTCGACCAAGTTCGATGGGCGTTTCGTTTGCGATTGCGCCAAAGGACGGCAATGAGGCACTGATCGCGATTTCAGTTTCGGTCGGCACCTACGAAGCGCACGCCACGGAAAACTCGAGCAAGGGAAACCCCTTCAATTGGCATCGGCACCAGAAAAATAAGACCTTCTCAGTCGAATTGAGCGATCGAACTCCAAGCGAAATCACGCCTATTTCTGAGATACCCGGGCTGGGATATTGGGTGCGATGCAGGAGGCATAAGAAGCTCTTCCTCGTAACGGTCATGCTGGTGAACCAACAGACGAATTCCAAGTCGGCTGACGCAGTCGCACGTGATACCGCAAACTTTTATCAAGCCCGTTTCAGTTTAGAGGCAGACCCCGATTTTGGTCTGATTGTGCCCAAACCGTCAGTGCATCAGAAAAGTGCTGATCCGGAAATTCAGTCAAATTCCATGCTCTACAGGGATGCGCCGGAGTATGCGGTCGGTCACACCTGCTCAGTGAGCTGGAGACAAGATCAGGATAGCGCTGTTACTCTGTCTTCGGAATGGTTGCCCACGGTGGAGGTTCCAATCGCGAGCGCAAGCGGCGATGAGGAGTTTTTCAGCAATCTCGCCGGCCAAGGGGAAAGCTTTGTCCTTGGGGCGGAATGGCTGTCCGAAGCTGACGGCTCTGAGGTCGTGGTCGGCCTCGCTGAATTTTGCCAGTGTTACTCTGACTGGATTGCGGCACAGGACTTGAGGATCGCCTCCCTAACTCCTGAACACCATGAAACCGCCCGAAGGCACTTAGACGCCTGCCGGCAAGCATTGAACCGAATGTTGGAGGGTGCGAAACTACTCGCCAACGATCCCGAAGCCCTGTTGGCCTTCAGGCTCGCAAACCGAGCTCTGTGGCTCCAAAACGAATGGAAACGTCGAGGCGCCCCAGAAATCCGGCCCCTTGTGTGGCGACCATTTCAGTTGGCGTTTGGACTTCTGTGCCTCAGTTCTACCAGTAACCCAACGGACACGGACCGCGCAGTTATGGACTTGCTCTGGTTTCCCACCGGCGGCGGCAAGACAGAAGCATACCTTCTCCTAGCTGCATATGTCGTGTTCTTACGTAGGCTGAAAGCTCGTGGTGCGGCAGCGGGCGCCGGAGTAACTATTTTTATGCGCTATACGCTCAGGCTGCTGACCGCCCAGCAATTTCAACGCGCTGCTTCCATGATCCTCGCATGCGACATGCTGCGCCGCGGGGATGAAAAATGTCCGGGCATTCAACTTCCGGATCATTTCCAATCAGATGCTTCTATTTCTATCGGTCTTTGGGTAGGAAAGGACACAAGCCCAAATACAGTGAAAAAGGTGGGCGAGGACGGTTCACCTGCGCAAGTAGCGGATTGTCCCATTTGTGGCGAAAAACTTGATTGGTCTGTGGACAATAACGGTGAAAGAGTTCTCGCAACCTGCTCCGATGAGACATGTTCGGCCAACGGAGATGCTGGTCACCTGCCCTTTTGGACGGTTGATGAAGACGTCTACCGCGAACTTCCTTCACTGCTGATCGGCACGGCCGACAAGTTCGTCCAAATTGTCAGCAAGCCAGAAACCGGCAGGCTTTTTGGGTTGGCGGACGCCCAACGCAACCCACCGGATCTGATTATTCAGGACGAACTGCATCTGATCTCTGGGCCATTGGGAACTATGGCAGGGCTTTTTGAAACGGCCATCGACGCGCTTTGCTCGCACAAGGGACATAGGCCCAAGATCATCGGATCTACAGCAACAATCAGGCGAGCTGACGATCAGATCAGATCTCTCTTCAACCGGGAATCGTCTCAGTTTCCTCCACCCGGCATCGATCAGTCGAATTCCGGTTTCGCATACACAAAACAGGACAGCCCGGGCCGACTGTATGTGGGGATAACGTCCGCTGGTCGGACGGCCAGTTACATCTATCAGGCAATCTCTGCCTCTCTCTTGCAAGCGGCCTCCGATCCGGGCTTCGTCGGCGCCGACGCGGACAAATACTGGACGCTTGTCGGCTATTTCAACTCGCTGCGGGAACTCGGCAGTGCCTCAATCATCATGCAGGACGACGTTACGCACAGCATTCAGCTGATTTCTGAGCGTCGAGCTGAAAAAGAGCGACACTTACAGCCACCCACCGAACTCACCAGCCGGGTCAAGTCGGACAAAATCAAAGAAGAGCTGAAGAATCTTGAACTGGACCGAAACAGTGGCGCCGCAGCTGACATTGTATTGGCCTCGAACATGATCTCCGTCGGGATGGATATCAGGCGCCTCGGCCTCATGCTCGTCAATGGACAACCCAAGACCATTGCAGAATACATCCAAGCGACGAGCCGCGTTGGACGCTCCAACGTGCCAGGGCTCGTCATAACGCTCTACAACGCCAACAAGATGCGAGACCGTAGCCGATATGAGAGCTTCCCTACCTGGCATGGTGCGCTTTATCGCGATGTAGAAGCCACCGGGGTGACACCATTCGCTCCAAGAGCGCGGGATAAGGCGCTACATGCGCCTTTTGTGGCAATGGTCAGGCACCTTGTCCCGGAAATGCTTTATTCACCAAACGATGCCCAAAAGTATCGGGCACGACTCGAAGATTTGATCGATAGGATCTGTGAGCGTGTCTCAACTATTGACGAACCCGAAGCCGAGGCAACGCGGAAAGAACTTATTGACTTCCTTGAGAATTGGATCCGCCGGGGAAATCTGAAAGGCTATTGGGACGACTGGTCGGACGCAGCTCTGTTGATCTCTGCTGAAAAAGCGGCAGAGAGCCAAGCCTCGAATTTCTCGAAAGGCCTCGCCAGAGCGACACCGAACACACTGCGATCAGTAGAGGCGTCCACCAAATTTGTGATTACAGAGCAGAGCACATGAGGGCCATGGCATGAAAGACGTTGGATCGATCCGCAGAAGTCAGATCATCGGACCCTTTGGGCCCGGCTCAATTGTCGACTTCAGGCTTTCTTCGTCTCGAGGAGCACTTCTTTCCGGCGTGATGCAGGGTCTTGAAGCTTGGGACGGCTATAGCGGCCCGAACAAGGGGCTGAATGACCCGAATTTAATCCGTGAGCCGCGTCTGGAAGCCAAACTCGCGATCAAAGGCTTTCGCCCCCCATTGATCGGACAATATACGTTCCAGAATGAAAAGCGTGAACGGGTCCTTCCGGTGCGTCGCTTCCCCGACTGGCAATCCTGCCCGGATTGTCACGTGATACAGAAGTCGGGAATGTGGGCTCCGTCACGCGGAGGAGACAGTCTTCACTGCGGCCATTGCGTGGGCCGACCCGCGGTTGTGCCCGTGCGTTTTGTCGCGATCTGTGAGCATGGTCATCTGAATGATTTCCCGTGGGATAAATGGATCAACCACAAACCCGACTGCAAACAACCGCTCTTGAAGCTGATCACAGTTGGCGCCGGGATCGCTGGATTACGGCTCAAATGCACCGGCTGCTCTGAAACAAGGTCGATCGCCGAAGCTTTCTCTCCAAACGGCATACCCGGACATGCTTGTAGAGGGGGTCGTCCATGGCTCGGTGACTACGAGACCGGTTGCGAAGCACCTGCGAGGATAACGCAACGCGGCGCGAGTAACACCTATTTCCCGGTAGTCGAAAGCGCGATCACGTTGCCGGATTGGCGAGCTCATTTCTACGACCGCTTAGGCGCCAACCGCTCGGTATTGGAGGACTTTGATGATGATCGCGATATGCTACTTCGCATTGTTCAAAAGCGGGTCGCTCCTGAATGGGATGGAAGCGAAAGCGCGGAGGAAATCTGTGATTTGTATTTCGAAGCAAAGGACAAAGACGCCGAAGATGCTGTAGCCGATCTTAAGTTAGCCGAGTTTCGGATGCTGAGCACTGATACACGTGGCTCTGAACTTGGGAAAAAGGATCTTCTGAATGCGGCTCAGGAAGTTCCAGAAACCCTACGTGGACTCGTGTCCTTTATCTCAAGTGTCGAACGCCTCCGAGAGGTCCGCGCCCTAACTGGCTTCACTCGGCTCAAAGCTTCAGTAGCAGGAAAACCAGCGCCATTGCCCCTTTCGAAAAGTCCGAAAGATTGGCTGCCCGGAATAGAAGTGAACGGTGAGGGCATCTTCGTCGCGCTCGATAAATCAGCAGTGCAAGCTTGGGAAACCTCTCCGGCCGTGGAAACGCATATACGTCGCCTTCAATCGCAGTGGATTGATGCGAAAAATTCGGCAGGTGAGAATCCGACAAGCCTGCCGGAAGGACTAAGCGCGCGCTACATACTTATACACACTCTCGCACATGCACTCATTTCTGAACTTTCCTTGGAAAGCGGTTACTCGTCGACATCACTCCGGGAACGGCTTTACGTCGACTCCAACATGGCGGGACTTCTGATCTACACATCCACGTCAGATGCCGACGGCACGATGGGCGGGCTATCGAGACAAGCTGCTCCATCACGATTTGAGCATAGTTTCTTGCGAGCCGTCAGCACTCAGGAACTTTGCTCCGCAGACCCGCTTTGTAGCGGTGGTCTCGCGAGCGACGGAGCGTCCGGCAATCACGCCGCCTGCCACAGCTGCGTTTTTCTGCCCGAGACCAGCTGTGAAAGCTTCAACTCTTTCCTTGACCGAACTCTGCTCTGCGCAAGCGACTTCGCCTTTTTTCAAGACTTGTCCGAAGGCAAGCCTCGGAAGAGAACAGCATCTCTCTCAACGAACGACTCAATTGCATCAATTTCAACCCCATCCCCCCACATGGAAGCTGTGAAGGTGGCGGAAGTTCCAGCTTTCCAGGACGAGTCGGGAATTATTGAATTCGGCAACACGCTCCGCTCTGATGATCTGATAAAATTGGACTTCAGTAGAATTGGATTTGCGACGCCCTCCGGAATGCTGCTGCTTTCGAGGCACATCCGACGTGCGGTGGATCGAGGCATTGTTGTGGGCCATGTCGGCGTAGAACCAAACGGCTATGCGGCGAACGTTGGTTTCTACGAGCACTGTGGGATCGAAGTCCCCCGGCGAGAAGCTTCCGGCGGAGAGAACTATCTGCCGCTGCAAGCCGTTGACCTAGACAAATGGCGTAGTGATGCCGAAAAAAGCTCTTTGAGCTTAGGTGAGTTGGCTGATCAACGAGTTGGCAGAATGGCCTTTCTGATCGCGCGTGCCACGAGGGGCAAACTTTTCGACCTTATGAAGTATTGCCTCCGTGAAATCGTCAGGAATGCATTGGAACACGGCAACGGGGATACGATGTGGATTAGCGGTCAATACTGGCCCGCGCGAGACACGGTCGAGCTCTCGATTTTTGACAATGGCATCGGCATTCTTAGGTCTTTGCAACGAAACGAGAAATTTTCAAATATTGGAGACGACCTGAAGGCCTTACGTCTCGCAGTTCTGCCGAGCACATCCGGCGTCCATAAACAGGAAAGCTCAAATAGAACGGGCCCAGAAACGACAGATGACCGATGGAAGAACTCTGGGTTCGGTCTCTATGTCACCAGTCAGCTTGCAAGAAGAAAAGGTTATTTCGTGATCGGCTCTGGCTCGAAGTTCCTTCGGATCGGGTCCCACAGATACGAGAAAGGGGATTTCTCCCTGCCAGGCACTTACGTATCCATGAATTTCTCCGTAGCGGATCTCCAAAGAGCGGCGGCCGAGGTCGGCGCGATCGTCAAGAAAGGCGAAAGCATTGCTCAACGCTATGTATCCAAGGATGCCGACGTCTTCGCATCAGCCGCATCCAAAGAGATCTTTCAATAATCTGTAGCGGCGTGTCCCAACAGACACTGAGATATAGCTAAAAGTTGGTGATGGCCCCTGAGGGGCGGCATATCATGGCGTTGTTCACGCGCCGCAATTCTCATCTGAGAAAAGGATATGCCACATGACGACAAATACCATTACCCAATTGCCCGATCCACTGGGATTTTCGCCTGATCCTCTGACAGAGCTTTTACGGTCTGGAGCGCAGCGGTTGATTGAGCAAGCCGTCGAAGCCGAACTCGCTGTTCTGCTGGAGGCCTATGCATCCGACAAAACGGACGATGGCCGCTCGCGGCTGGTGCGCCACGATCACCTACCAGAGCGCGAGGTGATGACAGGGATTGGCGCGGTGCCAGTCAAGGTGCCGCGCGTGAGGGATCGGGGGTCCTCCGCCGAGAAAATTCGGTTCAGTTCGGCGATCCTGCCGCCTTACCTACGCAAAGCCAAATCCATCGAAGAGTTGCTGCCCTAGCTCGACCACAAAGGCATTTCCACTGGCGACTTTCATGAAGCGCTCGCGGCGTTGCTTGGCCCCAATGCCGCAGGTGTAATGACCCACTGAAAATCTGCTCATGCTACAAAGGAGAAGGTAGCGATGAGTATGACAATGGACGACAGCATCAAACGGTGGACGGCGAAGCGTAAGACGGCGCTCGTCAGCGAGATCATTCAGGGCAAGACAACGGTGGCTGAAGCCAGCCGGTCGTTCGACCTAACGCCTTCCGAGATCGAGGGCTGGGTCGAGGACGCAAAGCGGGGCATGGAGAATTCCCTGCGTGCCAACCCGCTCGACATCCGAGAGCAATACGAGAAGCAGTTGAAGGATCTGCAGGAAGCTTATGGCGAGGCCATGCTGGAGCTGCGTGCGCGAAAAAAAGCTGCAAGCCCTGCTGGATGCGCAGGACGGGAATTGATCCGGAGTATCCAGCAGGGCTTGCTGTCAGAGGGTATCATGGTGTCGATCGCCAAGCTTTGTGCCTGGTTCGGCGTGCCACGGCGGACGGTCTATTACACGCCGACCAAAGCTGCTCCGAAGGTCGATCCCCGCTTCGCAGATCCGATCAAGGAAATGATCGAGCAGGAGCCGTCATTTGGCTATCGCACGGTCGCGTGGCTGCTCGGCTTCAACAAAAACACGGTGCAGCGGATCTTCCAGCTCAAGGGCTGGCAAGTTCGCAAGCGCGCGATTGGTATGAGACCGAGGATCCAAGCGGTGCCCTCCGTCGCTACAGCGCCCAATGAGCGGTGGTCGACCGACTTGGCACGAGTCTGGACCGGCAAGGATGGCTGGGCCTCGCTGGCGTTGGTGATCGACTGTCACACGCGCGAGCTGTTGGGCTGGCATCTGTCCCGCTCGGGCAAGGCGACCACGGCCACTGCCGCGCTTGAGCACGCTTTGATTGCTCGCTTCGGGACGCTCGGCCGGGTCGAGCGGGAGTTCCTGCTGAGGTCTGATAATGGTCTCGTCTTCACAAGCAGACACTTCACGGCCTTGGTTCGCAGCTATGGTTTGAGGCAGGAGTTCATTACCCCGCACTGCCCCCAGCAGAATGGCATGGTTGAGCGCGTAATCCGGACCCTGAAAGAGCAATGCACTCACCGGCATCGCTTCGAAAGTATCCAGCACGCGACGCGCGTCATCGGCGACTGGATCAGCTTCTATAATCACCGCCGCCCTCATCAGGCTCTTGCAATGCGCACGCCTGCCGAGGCATTCAGATTAGCGGCTTAACCTGAGCAGATTCAGCTGGGTCATTACATCGCCGCCAAGTGATCTCTACCCCGCGAACATCTTACACATATAAGAGATAAAGGTGCTACTGATCCAAGTGGCAATATGTGCGGTCCGCACGAGTTCCGAGCCCCAAGAGAACTATGACAGTCAAATGGAATGTCATCGCCCACATAGATTTAACCAATTGCGCGACATCACTGAATATATGCCATCCTTGCCTACCGCTCAGATATCCTATAAATGACCCGGAGAATAACAACTTTCCGGAAATTGGAGCCCGCCTATGGAAATCAAGCGCATTGACTTTGCTTCTGCAATCCTAGCGAAGCGAAGCAACATGGGCCTGAACCAAAGGGAATTTGCAGAGCTTCTTGGACTTGGAGATGGAGGTGAGCGAACAATCGGTGGATGGGAGCGAGGTGAACATATTCCAACAGCCGCTAAGATGGCTAAAATCAATGCGCTACCAGATCGCATTCCCTTTACCAGCCCCTATTCAAGCCAGCCTGACAAAGCTCTTTTTCGCTTCATCGACCTATTCGCCGGGATCGGTGGGATAAGATTGCCATTCCAGGAGCGCGGCGGGCACTGTGTGTTTACCTCTGAGTGGGACAAGTTCGCGCAAAAATCATACGCAGCAAATTATGGCGAGGTGCCCCATGGGGACATCACTAAGATAGCTGCTTCGGACATACCCGAGCATGACCTACTTCTTGCAGGCTTCCCTTGTCAGGCCTTCTCACAAGCAGGTCTTCGTCAAGGCTTCTGTGATACTCGTGGAACCATGTTTTTTGAGATCCAACGCATACTTGCCTATCACAGGCCCAAAGCCTTTTTACTCGAAAATGTTAAGCAGCTCCGCGGTCATGATAAAGGGCGAACGTTAGCCACCATATTATCCATATTGCGTGGCGAAGACGTTCCCGCCATTCCCGATGATGTTCCGATGAGTGAAGACGCCCGAAAGAGCCTTGGAACCCGCCTAAATTACCGCGTGGGATTTAGTGTGCTAGCCGCCCGCAACTTTGGTGTGCCGCAAAACAGAGAGCGCGTCTATATCATCGGTTTTGATCGAGAGCAGGTGAGTGAAGCTAATGCAAGAGACCTGCCGAGAGAAATCTTCGAGCAACTTGAAAAGCGCAAGAGTGATACCAAGCTGGGAGACATCCTTGAGACGAACGCGTCTGTCGATCCCAAATACACGATATCTGATCGCCTACTTGCAGGTCACAAGCGGCGCCTTCTTCAGCATAAAGCCAAGGGGAATGGCTTCGGTTATAGCCTCTTTAACCGTGACAGTGCCTACTGCAACACGATCAGCGCACGCTACTATAAAGACGGAAGCGAGATCTTAATTGATCAGTCAGACATAGGCCGAAACCCTCGTAAGCTCACCCCTCGCGAATGCGCACGCATTCAAGGCTTTCCCGAAGAGTTCAATGTCGATGCTGTCTCCGACGTGCAGAACTATCGCCAGTTCGGGAACTCAGTATCCGTTCCAGTGATCCGCGCTATTGCCGAGGAGATGACAGGTTACCTAAGGTGACTACCTATTGCGCATAGCGACTTGAAGAACGCACGCAAAAGGCGAATATTACCGAGTATCCTCAAGCAACACTAAGGAGTTGTTTCTTGGCCATATCTCTAGATTCGCTCACGCCAGCTGATGCTATGCATTTTCTGTGCTTTGCCTTGGCTCAATCGGAAGATCCCCACCGTGCACTTGGTTATCAGACACAGAACGAGGCTTTCGAAGATATAGCAAATCGATTTGGTTCTAAGGCCAACACAGTAAAGAACAACCGGGACTCTTTTGACCGATTTACAGATAGCGCAAGAGTCGGATGGAAAAGTGAATTAAGACCTGCACTATCGAAGATCTATGAAGCGGTTAAGGAACTTTCTCGCGATGAAATCTTCGATCTTAGCCGCACCATTTTGCAAATGTCTTGGTATACTCCTATGAGCTCTGCACCTAAAGACGATCAAGCTACCACACCGCTGAAAGACATCTTTGGGCTATCGAATACAAACGATAATTTGATTAAAGTTCGAGAGCCCTACCTTGGCGCAGCTATTACCTTTAGCAATACACACTCACGAAATAATGACGCATGGTTCGTATTGACTGCTGACCAGATCAAACAAAGTCTTATCGATATCCTGCCTCAACGAGCAAAATTCCCCGAGCATTATAATGAAGGAATTTACCGAGCGTTATTTGCAGAGCACTTAACAGATGATGTGGCAAGATACATGGCAAGCGTGCAAACTATGCCATTTTTTGAAGTCCTATCTAAAGTAATCCACTATTCTGGGCGATCAGACGATCGAATTTCTAAGAAAATAGACCTAAGCGAAGACTCCATCAGGCAAGCAATTCTTGAACTTGAGCAGCTTGCCGTCAAGGGAACCCCCGCAGCCAACAGTATGAGTCGCGAGGGTTCAAGAAATGAACATGCAACTTCAGTAATAGGGACTAATCGGATCTATTACGGCGCACCCGGCACTGGTAAATCGTATGCAGTCAATGCATTGGTTGGCGAGGCGAATGTCATACGGACTGTGTTCCACCCCGACACTCAAAATAGTGACTTCTTTGGTTGCCTAAAGCCTGCGATGGATGGTGACAAAGTAACCTATCACTTTGCCCCAGGCCCGCTTAGTCGCGCCCTGAGTGCAGCCATGATTGACACAGCGCATCAACATTATCTTGTAATTGAAGAATTGAACCGCGCTCCCGCTGCGGCAGTCTTCGGGGAGTTGTTCCAACTACTTGATCGCGACGATAGTGGAGCTGGCGAATACGAAGTCGACTTTCCAAATGGCGAGAGTAGAGACTGGTTCAAATCTAAAGGCTATGGATCGGAAAAGCTGGTGATGCCGGCCAACCTTTCAATAATAGCGACAATGAACAGCGCCGATCAAGGCGTCTACCCGCTCGACACTGCATTCAGAAGACGCTGGGAACAGCAGTATCTACCTTTGTATGAAGGCAACGGCCCACAGGGAGATGTGTCAACATATGTTGCCCCAGGTCAGGAAATTCGTTTGAGTTGGAAGACCTTTGTGCAAGAACTCAATAACTGGCTTATAGAGCTGGATCTAGCCGAAGACCGACTGCTTGGGCTTTGGTTTGCGAAGGAGCGAGAACTAGGGAAGCACGTTCCAGCAAAGATCTTGCTTTACCTATGGGATGACTTGCTACGCCACGAAGGACGCGAGCGTCTCTTTGCTTCCCACATCAAGACCTATGGCGGATTGGATCAAGCCATCAAAGCAGGTAAGCCGATATTCATTGAGGGATTTCTCAATGCGCTGAAGGCAAGACTTCCATCATCAGCTGCCAATTTTACACCGGCACCAGAGGAGACAACTGATGCAAAGGGGCAATGAGCCTCTTATTCTCCAAGACCGCATGAGCAGAGCTAGCTTGGGACAGCATTCCGAATCCATTCTTGACGCTATGCGTAAGCGCAACATTGGAAAGTTGGACAGGAACGAGCGAGTGCAGTTCTGTGGACTTATCCGGGACGATCAAGGGCAACTCGCAGTTTTCCTACCACGTGCAATCGGGGAGCTAAGCCTAGATAACGCTAAGCTTACCATGTCGGCACTAGCCCGCTTCGGGCGTAATACCTCGCATCGCGACTTTCAGTCCGATGGTGAACATGGCAGCACAGGAATTCTCTCGGTCATCAGTCGACTAGCCGCAGACTTTCGTCAAAATGGTTTATTTTCTGAAAGGCAGCGCATCCGAGCGAAGAATATCGGCAAGCCGGACTGGAAGCGCACAGTTTCGCGTGAGCGCGCCTACGCTCTTGATGGGGTCGGCGACGTTTTCCCCGATATCGCAACCACCCGCACAATTGATAGTGGCGAGACGTTACTCGCGCAAATCCAAGCCGCGGTGTTGACAGAAATAATCGAAGACCACGGTTGGTGGATTGAAGGTATTCGATCACGACGGGCAGATCTTCGCTTGCAAAAGTATCCAAGCATCAAGCGCACTATCTGGGCGTCTCAACTCGATACATTGCTCCCAAGACTATACTCGTCACGTTCAATCTTCTTGGCGACATTCCTCGCTATGTATTTACGTGAAAACCGCGCATCAAACAGTGGTAGTCTTGTTTTTGGGATCGAGGATTTTCACAACCTGTGGGAGGGAATGCTTCGTCAAATATTGCGAGGTGTCGAACCTAAATGGAATGAGCGTCTCCCACGTGCGAAGTATATTCATCAATCAGGCCAAAGCACTGATGCACCGGATCGCGGAATGCTCACCGACATTATCCTAAGAGACAAGACAGGATTGGCAATCGTAGATGCCAAATACTACTCAGCCTCATCAGGAGGAGACGTTCCTGGATGGCCAGACATCGCTAAACAAATGATCTATGAACAAGCCGTTCGCTCGGTCGAGCCCACTACAAATATCCGGAACTATTTTGTGTTCCCGATTGAAGAGGGAGAGCTAGGAACTTTCCAACACGTAAAAATGCATGATCGCGCTAACCAAGCCGTCAGTGGCTTCCCAACGATCGGATGCCTCTATATTCCAATGAAAAGCGCATTATTAGCATACTTGGAAGGAGGCCCTTCTATAGACTTGCCAGCACCCTGATGCAGGGATCAAGTGTATTTAGACGCAGACGCAAGACAATTGAAACGAAGCCAACGCCACCGGAGAAGTTTTCATGTCGCCAGTATGACCTTTGAGGTCATTACCTGAGGTGGAAGAGACAAATAATTTCCTTGAGAAGGTAATCCCTTTACTATCTGCTAGTGTAGCATTGTAGCAACATCTTTTGGATGAAATCTTAGGGTCAGGATTCATAACCAGAACATTACGTCAGCAGCCAAAGCGCATGCCAACAGGAAGACCTTGGGGCACCTGTCATAGCGTGTTGCGATGCGACGCTAGTCTTTTAGCCGGGCGAAACTGTTCTCGATCTTTTTGGCGCTTGCGGTATCGGGCTTCGTCATGCGGGATCGGAACCTTGCGGCTCTTTCGTGAAGGGGTGCATGGAGCGATCCCCTTGCCTTCAAGGGCTACGCGACACCAGTCTGCATCTTATCCAAGGTCTGCGAGCATGTGTTCAGCGGGAGGAAGGCCGACCAGCAGTGCCCGCGCGCCGATGTAATCGCTCCGCGCTGGCCGGCAGTAAGAAACATCCGCAGCGGACGGCCAGCCGCGTCGGTCACCGCGTGCAGTTTCGAGTTCATCCCGCCCTTGGTGCGCCCGATCAGGCGGCCACGCCCCCTTTTTTCAACCCCAGGCTTGAGGCGGTGCGGTGTGTCTTCAGATGCGTCGCATCGATCATCAGGGTGTCAGTCCTGCCGCCCTGATCGGCCAGCTCCCGAAGCATCCGGGCGAAGATGCCTGTCTCGCTCCACCGCTTCCATCGGCTATAAAGGGTCTTGCGCGGCCCACACTCTGCAGGCGCATCACGCCTCCGTAGGCCATTGCGGTTGATGAATAATATGCCGCTCAACACTCTCCTGTCGTCCACCCTAGGCTTACCAGGGGACTTTGGGAAAAAGGGTTCCAGCTTGGACATCTGCGCATCACTCAGCCAGTTAAGATCCCTTATTTCACCGCCCCGTTTTCGGAGCCGTGAATCGAGCGGCGCAGCCGAAATCAATGCATCCTGACCTTAGGGTAGCGGTAAGAAACTTTGACACAGTTAAACCTTTAAATCGTTAACAACAGAAACATTTTGCTACTGTTTTCGATTCATTTAAGAAAATCAACGACAAGCTCTGATATTTCGCACGTGTTCGAATTCTTGCTAGTCTAGCCCTTCAAATATCTAACTACTCTCTTCGCACTTACTCCATTGGTTCAAAAGTGCGCTGCAACGTTTCATCTTACTTGATCGTTTCTCAGTGCAATGGGCATTTATCGCGTGATCGCACACCAACGAGACCGAGATTACCAAGACCTGTCTGCTATGAACCACAAAGATTGACGGTCAAATCGACAACAACATTCAACGGTTCCAATCACTCCAAAGATCGGAAAGCGTTCTCCAAGACATTTTTGCTGCGTCAGAGCCGCGCTCTGCTAGTGCAGCTGATTTATCGATAGCCATCACCCCGAATGCCCAGAGGTCTGCGCTTTCAATGGCACCTATTTCTTCCAATGATGGCATCGCCCCCCGAGCTTGCATGTATGCCTCGCCAGGAGCGGTCTTCGCCCACTCCCAAATTTCGGTTTTCGTAGGAACTTTCATGCCACAGACTGTCGGATCGATCTCATCTGGGCGTTCATCAGGAAATATGGAATAATACAATTCATTGGAGTCCTGAGCCATTTCGCACAAATCGTGGATATCGAGCGCCGTAACGCCGACAATTACAGTTGCCCCGAAATACGGGATTGCCTCTCCTGCCATACCAGCAATATTGCGCTTTCCCATGTTTTCAGTGCGGCTAGCTAGCCGCATTGTATTTTCGCGCATAGCTTCGCGAATGGTTCGCGATCCGTCGACAGTATCAATGCCAGTTTCAAATGCGCTACGTTGTGCTATTCGTATCATTCTGTCGGCTTGATCAAGCTCATCGCGCAACTGTCGTGTAATAGTTCGTTCGGTAGTTAAATCTTGTGTTGTGTGGACGAGCCTGTCGCGAGCCTCACGATGAGCCGCGCGCTCATTTGCAAGGTTCGCTGAAGTTTCTGCGAGCTCTCCTCTGACCTGTCGAATAGTCGCCTTTTGTTCGATCAGCTCATCCGCTTGACTCATGACCAACGACCTTTTGCCCGAAAATGCAGAAACAAATTTTGAAGCTGCCATCATAAGTCCATCACTGATGAAAAGGCCTATATTCAGCGACAATGACACAACGAGTAAGACACCAAGTATTGCTGTGCGCGCTACGCGGAAAAACCTGAAAAATATTTTAAGTGAAGCGCTCATCTGAAAGTCCCCAAAAACACAATATTCCAACTATCGATCTTGATAGCAAACCCGCGTCTCACAACGAGATTTTGGCTACTGAGTTAGTCCTTTGCTTGACCGTGACCATTAAAGCACTAAACCCGCAGATCGAGAAGGAGCACTCCGCCCCCCTGCTACAGGAAGCACCGAGGATCTTAGCAGTGCGCTACCTTTAGTTCTTCGAGAAGAGTGAACCTACCGCTTCTTCGCTTATGTCCGGCATCGCTCCCACATGCGCAGCCTTGAGAACCTTATTAAGAATTTCTTGGGTCATCTCAGAGCGCGGCGGCGGGGAAAATCTACTCCTTTTTGCATTCTTGATGTCATCTAGTTTGACCTCGAGACGCTTAGCAAGCAGAGCTTGCGGTATTAGATTTCCTTGGTCATCACGCGGATATAAGCCAAAGAGATCATGAGCGATCGCTCGGATGAACTGCCTGAAGGCAGCGGCCTCAACCCCTCCTCTCTGCTGAACATTAGAGACCCCAAATCGGACCCTTGCGATGCTCGCTCGCTTATTATCGCGCCGGACATTCTGAGCACTCTTTCGATAAGAGATGAACTCGTCATAATCCTTAGGCGCCCGAAAGCTCCCGTCAACACAAGGGATCCGCTTAAAGTCATAATCCACGTTAACACTTCGATCTTCCTTTACCTCGACCAGATCAGCATACTTTCGATCATAAATAGATTGGGCAGAGCAAAGCCTTGTAAGCTCCCATTTCCCCATCTTGTCATCGTCCGCTAGGTAAGCTTGAATTTCTGGAGGGTTGAGCTTCATGCCCGCTCTCGCGCAGTGCTCTACCTTGCCACCATCCCTTAGGATGTAACCTCTTGTCTTGAATACTTCTACATTGTCACCGACATGCTTCACTTCAACCGGCATTGGTGCACAGCCCATATTTGCAAGACCAGCCGCTATCACCCCGATTGCTGGCTTCGCATCAATCGCTTCACGCAAGCCGGGCACATCATCGATACCCCTGCCCCTTTCAAAACGAATATTGGGAAAAACAGCTAGTGCACCATCAGTGGTAGCCGCGACGACGCTACCACCTGACTCTTCTATCGCATCAATTAACTCTACTAGAGCAGCTCGCACGGTGCCGGTAATCATCGAAGCATATGGAGCGAACGTAATAGCCGACTGCCCTAGCTCTTCCGAAGTCTCAAAACTACGGACATTGCGTGGCTTAATTCCCTGCGCGAGCTTACCGTAGAAAGAGTTCGTCATCTCTTTGTAGGTTAACTCCTGTAGCGAGCCTTTGACCTCTGCACGGCGCTTTGTGACCAGCTCTTTCAGATAACTCGCAAATGCGAGCTCCACATCCCCCATGCTCGTATCAGCTAAGATCAATTCATGCCGAAGAACCCGTATCTCAGCATTCTTCTTTAAAGCGGCAAGGAGCTCATAGGTAGTAGCGTAACCAACACCTTCGAGTGGATATATTATACCTGCTTCTTCTGCATCAACAGGTATACAAGGCCACTTACAGTCCTCAGGGAACTTAAATGCAACACGTGCGACTGATACAACTACAGAGTTTTTTTGCTGAGACTGAAGCTGTTGAACATGTGCGGTAAATGTAGAGGCATCGATTTCATCTTCTTTTTCATTTTCAATTAAGTCTTCCGAAAATCTTAAGATTGGAAGAGCCGCCGCAACAGAGGGGTAGCAAGATGTGAAATCGATATCCAGGACAAGGCATCCTGCAAAACTCGCGGGGACAGCAACATTTAGCCCACCTGCGAAGGACTGCGCAAAGAGAGGTTCACTTAAAGTCCGTTCTTCAGACACTTCTAAGTCAATCTTCTTGTATTTACGCCTCTCCACTAATGAGAATACTCTTGCAAACTCCTTACTATCAGTGAAAGCGCGGTAGCCTGAGACAGCGAAGCCTCCTAGAGTAACAGGCATTGTATCAAGGCGGAGCACATCATGCGCGAACTCCTTCATACGCTGATAATAAGCTAGGCAAATCCGGCAATCCGTGATGCCGTAGAGATCAAACAGATCTTCATCGACTATCGAGAGCTGGCGCATTTCGCGAATAGCACCTTCAGGGAGGCCTACTTTAGATATACCGACTGTCTCACCAAGGTATTCTAATTTACCCTTGCCTGTCGCAGCTAAGGTGGTTGTATCAAATACTCTTAGGCTAATTTGTCTTTCGTTTCTTTTGATATCAAGCGGATACTCGAAAAAGCCTAAGCTCAATGGGACTTTCCTTACTATCTTCAAGTAATTAGCAAGTTGGAAGCGATCAGAAAGTGCAGCCCATTCGGCTGTGCCGAAGTGACTTATCATGATAACTCCACCAAGATCATTCTTTCGATTGTATTGTAAGCTCCGAACGCTCAGCCCCAGAAGAGCAGCGATTGTATCAATGATTTGAGCAAGGCTTAATCGAACCCCTTTATCGACTTTGAAAATTAATTCTAAGAAACGGCCATCGGAACTTATCGCGGTGACCTGATAGCTAACAATATCGTTCTTCGCACCATCTCGCACGTATTCTGTGTCGAGCGAGAAAATAAGTGTAGCCCCTCTGGTGTTAAACCCAATCTTATGAGCCCATAGCGGAACTTTTACACTTTCACGATTAAATAAGCTATATACTCGAACTTTTGAACCCTTCGGGGCTCTTACTTTCGAAGCATTTTGCCCAATCAAAAAGGTATCGCAATCATCTGAGTAAGAAATTCCACATCGATCTACTCGGCCGCCTACAATATCCAACATAATAATTTCCTTAACAAAGTTGCACGCCACAAAATCTGCTGGCGTTAACTATTTAGCAGGAAAGTATTAAATATGATTTTAGCCTACGCTTGGCCGGATAAGTAGTCGATCTTGAATAACGCGGATCACATCAAGAGGGCCGCGTTTTGCGGCTGATCGGGCGCGGCTTTGGCCGCCATGTATTGACCCAGCTTAATCTGCTCAGGTTAAGCCGCTAATTTGAATGCCTCAGCAGGCGTGCGCATTGCAAGAGCCTGATGAGGGCGGTGGTTGTTGTAGAAGCTGATCCAGTCACCGATGACGCGGGTCGCATGTTGGATGCTCTCAAAGCGATGGCGATGAACGCATTGCTCCTTGAGCGTTCGGATGACGCGCTCGACCATGCCGTTCTGCTGCGGGCAGTGCGGGGGTGATGAACTCCTGCTTCAGGCCATAGCTGCGGACTGGGGCCGTGAAGTGGCGGCTGGTGAAGACTAGGCCATTGTCCGACCTCAGCAGGAATTCCTGATCGACTTTGCTCAGTGTGCCAAATCTGGCAATCAAGGCGTGCTCGAGCGCGGCGCTGGCCGTTGTGGCCTTGCCGGTGCGGGACAGGTGCCAGCCCAGCAATTCGCGCGTATGGCAGTCGATCACCAGCGCCAGAGAAGCCCAGCCATCCTTGCCGGCCCAGACCCGCGCCAGATCCGTCGACCAGCGCTCGTTCGGCGCGGTGGCGACGGAGGGCACGGCCTGAATCCGGGGGCGCATACCGATTGCTGTTTGCGGACTGCCATCCCTAGAGCTGGAAAAATCTGCTGCACTGTGTTCTTATTGAAACCGAGCAGCCAGGCCACAGTCCTGTAGCCGAACGATGGCTCTTGCTCGATCATGGCCTTAATCGGCTCGGCAAAGCGGGGATCGACCTTCGGAGCGGCTTTGGTCGGCGTGTAATAGACCGTTCGCCTCGGGATGCCGAACTAGGCGCAAAGCTTGGCGATCAACACTATGATACCCTCCGACAGCAAGCCCTGCTGGATACTCCGGATCAATTCCCGTCCTGCACATCCAACAGGGCTTGCAGCTTTTTTCGCGCACGCAGCTCCAGCATGGCCTCGCCATAGGCCTCCTGCAGATCCTTGAGCTGCTTCTCGTATTGCTCGCGGATGTCGAGCGGATTGGCCCGCAATGAGTTCTCCATCCCTCGCTTTGCGTCTTCGACCCAGCCCTCGATCTCGGAAGGCGTCAGGTCGAACGACCGGCTGGCCTCGGCCACCGTGGTTTTGCCCTGAATGATCTCGATGACGAGCGCCGTCTTACGCTTCGCTGTCCACCGTTTGATGCTGTCGTCCATTGTCATACTCATCGCTACCTTCTCCTTTGTAGCATGAGCAGATTTTCAGTGGGTCATTACAGCAGCTCCCTGGCTCCAGCCCGGATAACCCCGGTCAGAGGATCGGGCGAAAATTCAGATGGCGGTTCGAACGGGAAAACAGTAAAATTGTGCATGGCGGCGTATGCTTTCTCTTCGAGATTGACGGCGTCTTGAACACCGCCATAATATGCCGCCTACTTCACCCCATCACCAACTTTCGGGCATAACTCCTCAGTCAAAGTCTTCGACGCCACACAGGGCAAGTTTGCTTTATCTGCCTGTCCATAGCGTTCAGGCTGAGCCTTGGATCATGAACTTGCCCCTTTTAGATCGGAAATTTGGGGATAGCCGTAGAGGCATAGGTCTACGCCTAAACACGCGCTAGAGTCTGATATCGGCATCATCATCGATAGTGTCTGCCATCGTCGCCAGACCGCGACCTAAAAGTTATGGATCGTCAAAGTAGTGCTGCATGACCAAGTTTATAATTCTCTGGTCGCGCCGCAATGGCGATCCCTACCTCAACCTAAAGTATAGTCATAAGAGGCTAATGCTGATGGGAGGAAATGCAGCACTTTCTGGCGAGGCAACTGGGTAACTTTGCAAGCTGAGCTGTAGCCGCTGAGGTCGCTTCACATCCTGCTCGGCTAGCAAAAAGAATCGAGAAAAATCCGCTGCAGCATAAGTGTCCTACCAATTAGTTAATATCTTTAAGAAATCGGCAAACCTTTGTGGTTAGATTAAGTGTCGCAGATAGCGACCACCACAGGCTGACCTTCTGCGCTTAATTTTGTTCAGGAGGCGAAGTCCACTAGATGTTGGAAAATAAGAAAAATAGGCCAGATCTAACGGCCATCACTAAAAATCACCCAAATTACGAAAGTTCAATGCTGCCTAGTCCCCTCGCGGGAAATGGGCTGTCGAACCAACTAACCGTGGAGCAAGCGGCTAAACACTTTAAACTAAGTGCCGCGACACTTCGCAAGAAAATACAAGCGAACGAAATCGAGGCTTTCAGCGTCGGAAGGCAATACCGCTTTACGTGGGCGAGTATCTGGGCGTGCGAGAGTGGTCATTTACCTCGCATCGGCAATCATGCGCGATACAAAGAGAACTTATTAGCCAAGTTAGATATAGCATTGGCGCTACAAATTAGCGTGCGAACTGTTGAGCGCTGGATTTTTGACGGCATGCCAACCCGTAATGTCTTCGGGAGCGTCCGCCTCAACCCACATGACGTCACTGACTGGTTGCGCGGGCGACATATCGATCTACCCGATGGATGGTGGCATTGATGAGCCTAGTCTGTCGCACAAAAATAATATCTGAAACCACGACACGGGAAAACTATTCCCGCCAGTCGCACAAATGCCCCCAAACATCAATCGGCGTAATGTATGGGGGCGGTAATTCCAAATTCGGAATAATTCCGTCGGGATGTGCAAAATCGCGACTAATCCAGCGCGCACAGAACCTTTCAAATGAAGCTCCTCGTGATGCTGCTCAGCCGTCATCGTCTTTGGCCACGATGACGCCTTGGCATCATCAAACAGGAGAACTTATGAGAGCCCCATCAGAAACCAACAATATCAAAAGCGCTTGCATTGCAGACGTAATCAGCTGGGCAAAAGAGCGCAAGCTGTCCCGAGACGTAGTCTATGAGTTACTCAAGATTGCCCCCCGCCTTGCAATGTCTGAAGAGGACTTAGCCTGCATTCCAGCAGACCTCGAATATTTTGAAAAGATAATCGTTCCGTCGCCCTACGGTTCAGTTTCGAACGCCTCAGACCTAGAGGCGGCGCGCAAGCGCGGCAACTCTCGTATTCGGAGCTGTCTCATAAAGTTCTGGGGCAAAGCTCCCAGCACCTCCACCCCTTCATCGGCTTCATACACAGCGCTTATCGAAGCGATAAAGAGCAAGGAAGGTATGATCAATCGAGGAGCCCACTTCTCGACTGGCACACACTTACCGCTTTACACGATACTAAGACTAGCACGCGTCCCTGCCGGCGAACTCGATCAAAATGAAATCAACTACATGTTTGAAGCTAGCACGAGCGAAGGTCGCAAGTCGCTCAAGAAGGCCGTAAAGCTATTCAATTTCTTACAGTCACATAAGTCCACCTGGCCTGAAATCACTCATCTATTGCCTGCGGAAGAGCTGCAGGTTCCTAGGCGAAAAGAGAGAGCGTCAAGGATTTTTTGGATCGAATTTACAAACACATTCAGGACCAACGCTGAAAAACTATTCGCGAATACGTTGGTCAATCCTGACGAGCTTGCGGCTTTAGTGAAAAAGATGATGGCCGAAGGCAAATCATCGGATGAGATCAACCAATTTGTTCATGAACGAGTTTCCAAAAGAGACCGGATTTCCAAAAATAATAATACCGCGATAACGGGGTATAAGTCTTCGCTTACATGGCTCGCTCGCACTTATCTCAAGAGTAACACAATCCAAAGTCTCAATGACCCGCTCCAGCTCTTTGATAGAACGATCATCCAAGACACTATTGAAGCTCATCTCGAACGTTGCTCAACCTCTATAAAATTCAAAGACCCAAGGCGAAGCTCAACCCTCAAATCTAAATTGGTGAATCTGCGAACGCTCGCCAAACACGGCTTGCGCTCCGAAAGCATTTCCGCAGACCTGGAGGCGCTCTTCGTCGCCTATGATGAATTCATCATAAAGCAGCGGGAAATGACAGAAGATGCTGATGCAATCTGCTCGGCACTTCAGCAAAATCCGCGCCTAGCGGCTCGATTGGTAAACGCTCCGAGCGCGTTGGCAGAACTCGCAAGCGATAAATTGGTCGTGGCTCAGCAAGCAACAGACACGGCAAAGGAGATAAGCGCGCTCAGACTATTCGCTGTAGCGGCACTTTATGCAATTCAGTTGTGCAGGCCGCTCCGAACACGCAATTTGATTACCCTGCGCTATCGAGCCGCGGATCAGCTACCGACAAATCTGCGCTGGCTCAAAGAGGCCAAGAGCGCCGAAATTTACTTCCCAGCATTTGAGATCAAAAACAATCGACCAGTGAGAATTTCAATAACCGGCAAAGATGCGAAGATTCTATGGGACTGGCAAAAAGTCCATCGACGGCGGTTTATAGAACTAACCAACTTGGAGGATGGACCCTACCTTTTCCCTGGTTCGGCCACACCCAGGCTGCAACGGAATGGTTCAGACCTACCCGCTGGGACCATGTCTCCCTCAGCATTTGGCGAGCTTTGGGCAAAGGGTGATCGAGTCATTGGACTTGGACTCACACCACACTCGTGCCGTCATGCGGTTGCAACGCTCATACTTGCCCACGAACCAGGCAATTATGCCAAGGCAGCGGCAGTGCTCGCCGACAGTGAAGATACCGTTCGTAAGCACTATGGCAAAGACAGCGGGGAAGCCGCTGCCCAATCAGTTCGCAGGCTGCTCCTGGCTGAATACCCTAACATTTTCAAAAAGATCGGAGGGCAATTCTGATGAAACGATCAATCGCTGAGGCACGCCTCGCATCAACCCCCGCCTATATCCGAAAAGCGATGCTTGAGGACCACGGCAAACTAGCAAATGGCGCTGTAGCTGTAATCGACCGATTTTTCTCGATTGTCACCGCGAGAAATGAACCAATTGACTTGCCCTCGTCCGCTAGTTTTCGTGATGCGGCAAGCTCTGAACCTACCTTCCGATTGCTACTGCGAACTCTCGTCTCATACGCTCCAAATGTTTCTACGGCCGAAGCTATGGTCGTAAAAAATGAATGGGTCTCAAAGAGACCAAGTTGCTGTAAATCCGAGCAGAAAACGCAGCCGAGCTCCAACTCAGAAATTGAGGCCACAAGCTGGCCCAAACTCTGGCAAAGCTATTTGCCAGGCCTCAAAGCCGCAAAGTTGAAACCCGCGACATTGAAACGCAATATCGCAAGGATCAATGTCTGTTCAAGAATAGTAAAGGAATACGACCTACCGAGCGATCTCTCGTTCATTACCGCTTACGAGATAACCAAAATACTATCTACGCAGCCAAAGCCTAAGAAGGCGATCACGATCGCTGGCTATATTTATGCGCTTGTAACTTTGGGCCGTCACGGCGGTGCCGATCCAATAGGTCTGTCGGCGCTACAGTTTATCCATCAAGAACAAATAGCGATTTCTCGTGGCCAGGATAAGGATAAATATTCTCGGATCCAGATGATGGTCGATCACGGCTCTTACCAAAAAATCGCTGAAACCATTGCGCGACTTAGATGTGCGGCGAACGAAGCCCCTTCACACTCGTATACCCGAAGCAAAATGCTCCAAAGCGCCGCAATTTGTGCTGTGGCGTTGAATATTCCTCCTCGCACAAGTGATATGGCTAAATGGTCAATCGGCGAAGAACTCGTGAGGTCCGCCGATGGAAGTTGGACCCTAAGCTGGCGGCAGGAGAAAACAGACAGAGAAATCTCTGGGGGTAGACTTTGGCCGGAAGTTGCTGAGATATTGGATGAGCATCTACTCTGTGGTCGTCCAAGAAGGTTTATTTCGGCGCGATACCACGAATGTGTGGGGCTAAACTGGCTGACCTTAAAGACGGATCAATACGCAGCGAAATGGCCTTCGTTGGTGTTCAAGGAAGCCGTTGGTATTCCCCTCCATGATCTACGCACCCTGCTTGCCGACTTTCTTAGGCTGCATGAACCAGAAACAGCGGCCGATATCATTCAAACGTCTCTTGGTCATGCCACGAAATCAGCAGGTTCGGCGTATCGGAGCGATTGTGAAGGCGACCTAGCTGCAAGGTATTGGGCGACGATCCGTATGGAGATTGCCAAATGCAAATAAACTCTACACAGCGATCAAGACGAACGTCGCCAACTTGTTCACTCGATTTCCCAAGCTGGAGGTATGTGCATGAGTGAACACGTAGATCAGAAAAGTTTTTATAGCCGTGGCGCACTACCTGTGCCCACGAAGCGAGGCCTGTCTCGAGACGAGGCAGCCGCCTACATTGGAATTAGTCCAACAAAATTCGACGAGATGGTCGCGGATGGCCGCATGCCTACTCCCAAGCGCATCGACGCTCGACGAGTCTGGGACGTCCACCAATTAGACAGCTTCTTTGACAAGCTCCCTGGAAGCGAAACCGTCACTGACAATCCCTGGGATTAAGGTAATATTATATGGTTAAACGTTTGAAATACATTGCGATCGATAGAGATAGGCACGGTAACGAGCGGATCTATTTCCGCCGCCATGGCATCAAGACACGTTTGCGTGGTCCGTTCGGATCACCCGAGTTCTTGGCTGATTATCAAAAGGCGTTTGCGCTAGACGGTCGCAAGCCCGCAAAGCTAAAAGTAGTGTCTGGTCCAGAACCCACAAGCATACGTTGGCTCTGTATCCAGTATTTCAAAAGTTCACCCTTCACCTCACTCGACCCGCGCACACAAAAAGTGCGAAGATCGATCCTCGAAAAATTCTGCCGCAATGGAGACGATGGCGCGAAGCCTTATGCCATGTTGCTACCTAGACATATTCGCATTCGACGCGATGAGATGTCAGAATACCCTCAGGCAGCTAATGGTATGGTCAAGGCACTAAGGCAGCTCTACCGTTATGCAATCAACTACGATTTTCATGATACTAACCCCGCTGAAAAAGTTGAATATCTCAAGGGAAACCCCGAGGGATTTCACACGTGGACGCTCGCCGAGGTCGCTCAGTTCGAGGCGACACATCCAGTTGGCTCGATGGCGCGACTTGCATTAGGCCTTGCTCTTTATACCGGACAAAGAAGGTCAGACTTAGTCAACTTCGGCCCCAGTTCTATCCAGGACGGTTGGTTGGTCTTTCGGCAACATAAGGGCCGCAACTCAAAACCCGTCTACCTTGAAATTCCAATCATACCTGAACTTGCAAGCCTGATTGAAGCAACGCCTTCTAAAAGTGGAACTTTTCTGGCGACCTCATTTGACAAGCCATTCACGTCAAATGGTTTTGGAAATCGATTTAGGAAGTGGTGCAACGAAGCAGGCCTATCACACTGCTCTGTCCATGGCTTGCGGAAGGCAGCAGCCTCGCGTCTGGCCGAGCTGGGGTGCACTGAGCAAGAGATCATGGCAATCACTGGTCACAGGACGAGTAAGGAAGTCGCCCGATACACACGGGCAGCATCACAAAAACTGCGTGCTGAGAGTGCCCTAAAGCGAATTAGCAATGGCGGTGAGTAGAAAAGTGTCCCACTAAAACTTTGGCGAAACCAAAGTGGGACAATAAACGGAGCTAAGCCCCTGATACACATAAGAAAAATCTTAAAAGTGGTGCCCGGGGGCGGAATCGAACCACCGACACGAGGATTTTCAATCCACTGCTCTACCCCTGAGCTACCCGGGCACTGGGAACATGGCGGTTTGCCGTGTTGGGTGTCGGCCTTCTAGACTCGCTGGATGGGACTGTCCAGATGCATTCGACGAAATTCCGAGCGCCTCTGACGTTTTTTTTCGCAAAGACTATCGGGCCTTACGCGACATCGCATGGGCAATGCGAATTTGTCCCGAAAGATACACGGTGCTGCGATATTCGCCGCCCCATTTGTTGACCGCGTCGGCATTACGCAGAGCCCCGATCAGCGTGCCGAGGACAGCCCGCGCTGCGCTGCGAAGACGCGGGAAGGGCTTCAATCCGCGTGCAAGCCAAGGGCCGACGCGCCAGTAGGTCCAGATAAAGGCACGGCCCAAGGCGCTGTGCACCAGAATGTGGTCACGCACATTGCGCAGATATTCCACATCGGGGTGATTGCCGTCCGCATAGGCCGCCGTTGCGACAAAGCATTCAGCCCCGGTGATGGTCTGTGCTTCCTCGGCCTCTGCTTCTTCGGCTTCTGCGTCGTCAAGGACACGCATGTAGTCTCCGTCGAGCGTATGGCCGTCGTTGGCAAGAGCGTTGCCGATAAAACGAAGCTCGTCGGCCTGCATCGATTGGGGTGTCGCGGAGAAATCGGCTTGAGCAAGACGGTCGAGATAGACGTCGAGAACATCCTCGTCGAAAGCATCGAGCATGTCGTCGACATTGTCACCGATCATGGCAAGCTGGAACAACAGCGTATCGGGGTTCACAGCATCAAGAAATTCGCCAAGCGCGTCCGAGTCGAGGGCGTTCATCAATGCGGCCATATTGTCTGCATCGATGAGCGACGCCAAGGCGTCGATGTTGAGCGAACGGATCAGCTCTTGGGCTGCGCCCGCATCGAGGCCTTCGATATAGTCGGTGATGTCTTGCGGCTCGCCATCGAGAAGGAGACGTGCAACTTCGGGGTCGGCATTGATCTCGGCAGCGTAAGACGCGGCAAGATCGTTCGTATCTTCGCCAACAAGGTCATCGAGCAGCGGCGCAACCACGGCGGTGTCGCTGAAATCGCTGAACGCGGCCGAAATGGCATCAAGGCTGGAGGCTGCGCCGAGGATGACGGTGTGACCGCCCTCTTCGTGCGAGAAAACAAGATCGTCACCTTGCACCGAAGCAAACTCCAGTGCATCTTCTGCTGTCGCATAGGCACGCATGAAGCTGAGGGTGTCGCCACGAGCAAGATCGAAACCTTCGATGGTCGTATCGCCCTCGGTCGATGCGATGATATGGGCAATGCCTTCAACGGGTTTGATCAGGTTGGTGCCGCCTTGGGCGACAAAGATATCCTCGCCGCGACCGCCGTAAACGGTGTCGTTGCCTTCGCCCGTGAAAAGAATGTCGTTGCCGTCACCCCCGTAAATGACGTCATCACCTTCGCCGCCATCAACGATGTCATCGCCACCACGACCGCGCAGGATATCATCCCCGAGGTTGCCGAAAATGGTGTCGTCCCAGCTCGTGCCTTCGAGCTCGTCGTCATAATCGCTTGCCGGATCGATAAGCTGATCGGCGCCCCACATGGTGGTGCCTGCGCCTGCATAGGTGAACTCGATCCGCACGACGTCATAGGCCCCGAGCGAAACGTGATAATCCGAACCAGAGGTGAGTTCTGCCTCGGTCAGCGTGCGCAGATGGGCGGCAGCGTCTTTGGAGGTGGCGTCGCCCTCATCCTTGAGCGTATCGGGGTCGTCAACGGCAGAGAGCTGCTGTCCCCAGACACGTGAATAGTCTCCGACAAGATCGTTCAGATCGAGCGTGAGGTCGATCTCGTGATCCGAACGCGACGAAAGAAAGAATACCATTTTGTCGTCGCTGCCGAAGGCATGCAAAAGCACTTGGTCCTGTGCACCGTCGACGCGGGTCGAGTTGGTATACTCGCCGGGGAATTGAAGGTCGAGCGCGTAGGTCCCTTCGAGACCGAGCGACATCATGCGCACAACCTCGCCCGAGGGCGTCAGGTTCAGAGCCCAACCGCCCGGCACGGAGGAGTCGGGGGAAAGCGCAGCAAGACGATCCTGAAGCGACTGATAGGCGGTCCCCCAAAGAGACGCTCCGTCGACCCCGTTTTCAAGCATCGTCTGGGTCATCTCGATCAACGTCGAGGCAGCTTGCATACCCATATCGGCTTCGTCGCCGAGACGGACGTTCCATTCCGAAACATAATAATTCAGATCCCCGAAGCCTTCGGCGTTCTGAAAGTCGTCCATACGGTCGAAGTGCTTGGTCGAGGTATCTGCGGCTTGAAAGTCTTTGACGTAATAGTGCTGTTCGACGGTATCGATCGCATCGCGTGCATCCAGATCAAGCTGCTCGATGATGTCCTGCGCGCCAGCCGCGTCGAACGAAAGCGAGGTCTGGATAGCGATATCAGGCTCATTCCACTCTGCGTTTTCGCCGAGTTCGTCGCGATAGGTATCAAAGACGCGCTGGAGACCCTTTGCAACCGTATTGGCAAGTTTGCCATACTCGCTCGAGGTCATGCGATCCTGATACCAATACTCGTTTCCGATCGAGAACGTGTTGATATCGATCTGGCCGTAAGCGCCACGGATCAGCGCATCGACGCGGTCCAGCAGATTATAGACGGCATAGTCCGATACGATCCGATCCCCGTCCGCATCCCGCTCGTCCGACAAGAGGCTCTCGGACGGGAGGACCCAATCAACGGAGGCATTGATCGAATTGGCATATTCGATAAAGCGGGGAACGTTGGTAAAAATGTCCGAACCGCGCTCGGCATCGACCGAAGGCTGACGCGACCAAAATTTATCGCTTACCTCGTTGTCGGGCGAGAAAAGCTCTTCGGTGATCGTGCCGCCGGGAAACCGGAGCGAGCTCGTGCCCATTTTTTCGATGAATTGATCATAAGCACCGCCTTCGACCAAATTATCGCGCGTGAACAGCGTGTTCATTCCGAAGAAGTCATTCGAAATAGCGTCTGAAGTGACGCTCGCAGAACTGAATTTGAATGAAAGTGCGGACATAATACCCGCCTCCGGTGCTGAAAACACAGAGCTTGAAAAAATGCTCCGGCAGCGACACTCGCTACGTTTTCAACCTAGAATGAGGGGCGGAATTACTTAATTATATCAGCAGGATAGACGGGATACCTTTGGGTGATATCTAGAGAATTCGAGGTAAATTGGTTACCCCTTTCCAGATGTTTATACTGGCTTGAAGAACACACGTGATCGACTTTGGAATAAAAATATATCCAAAGTGACAGGGTAATTGTTCCATCAGGAAGATTAGGGAAAATTAACCATAAGGATATTCCACTTTGCACGGAAATAGAGCCTTATCTGCGAATGTTCGCGGTTAATTAATGAGCCGCGAATCGTCGCCTTCAACCTCTGGGAGGTCTTCGGGATCAATCTCGTCACTCGCGGGGATTGAATAGCCCCCACCCAGCCACTTGGCCAAGTCGATATCCGCGCACCGCTTTGAACAGAACGGACGATATTTCTGATCTGTTACTTTCGAGCAAATCGGACAGGCCATCAAAGCCCCCTGAGCGTCCGCACCAATGGCAGGCGTTCCCGCTTACGTTGGAGTTCGAAAAGCCCCATTTGCGTCCAACCGACCAAAGAGGTTTCGATCGGGTCATTCTTGAACGAGGCGCGCAACGATTGTTCAACCTGCTTGCGGTGCGCCTTGGACATGGGAGCGAAATCGACCACGATCTGACCGCCCAGACCCCGAACGCGCAACGCACGCGGCAGGGCGCGCGCGGCGGCAAGGTTGGCCTTGAGCGCAGCACCTGCAGAGGTATCGCCGCCCGTGTTCACATCCACAGCGACAAGCGCCTGTGTGCCTTCGACGAACATATAGCCTTCGCCGATGTCCACACGAGCGGTTTTGATGTCCTCGATCTGGTCCATCACGCCAAGATGCTCGAAGGACCCCGCCTCGGTGACGACTTCGGCGGTCGATGTCCACTCGCGCCAAGCAAGGATATGCGGCCCGTCGCCTTCGGTCAGCGCCTCCGGCTCGGTGCCTTCAGCATCGCCGAGCACCGCTTCGGCAAGGTCCTGCATAGCGGCGATGTCTTCTGCGATCTCGTCTTCATCTGCACCCTCGCAGCCGGATCGCAGGATCAGACCGTGTTCGGTTTCCATGACGCCATGCGCGATTTCAAGAAGGCGGTTGCGCTCGTCCTCGTCCTCGATTTGACGGCTTACATTGATACCGGGTTTTCCAGGCGTGATGATTGCGAAACGGCTTTTGAAAAGAACACGCTCCGTCACAGGAACAGCCTTGCCACCCTCCGCATATCCGGTGACCTGAACCAGCATCGACTGCCCCGGACGAAGCCCTTTGCTCTGACGCAAGAAAGCGGTGTCCCCATCGGGAAGGCGAAGCATCATACCGCCCTGCCCTTTGATCGGACGATCGCAGATTGCACGGAAAATCGCCCCCGGACGCGGCGCATCCGTATCGTCGATCAAAAGATCGTCGATCTTGCCATCCACCATCAAAGCAGCGGCTTCGACATCACCAATGTGGTCGAGAACGATCGTGCGGCCCTTCATTCGGTATCTCCATAGAGCGGGTAACCCGCAGCCGTCAAAAGACCTGCGGTTTCAGCAAGCGGCAGACCGACGACACCGGTGAAGGAGCCGTTGATCCACGGGATGAACGCACCTGCGGGGCCTTGGATCGCATATCCACCAGCCTTGCCGCGCCAATCACCGCTTGCGAGATAGGAATTCACTTCGGGATTGCTCAGGCTCTTCATGGCGACCGTCGTTACAACGTCCTTGAGCCAGACCTTATCCCCGCGCTTCACGGCAACCGCCGTGATGACGCGATGCCGCCGACCCGACAAAGCATGAAGGAATGCGGCGGCTTCTTTTTCGTCTTGGGGTTTGCCCATGATCCGCCGCCCCATCGCCACGGTCGTATCCGCGCAGAGCACGACTTCGTCGTCGGCACAGGCGACCGCAGCAGCTTTTTCGGCAGCGATACGGCGGACATAATCACGCGGGACCTCGCCTTTGTGCGGGTCTTCGTCGATGTCTGGGGGGCGCACGGCGCTCGGCGTTACGCCGATTTGCGCAAGCAGCTCCAGCCGCCGGGGTGATCCGGAGCCGAGAACAAGCTTGAGCCCAGGCGTAGCCCGGAGCACTGTCACTTGAAGCGATAGTTGATCCGACCCTTGGTCAGATCGTAGGGGGTCATTTCGACTTGCACCTTGTCGCCGGCCAGAACACGGATGCGGTTCTTGCGCATCTTGCCTGCCGTATGTGCGATGATCTCGTGGCCGTTTTCCAGCTCGACCCGAAATGTCGCATTAGGCAGGAGTTCCTTCACGACGCCGGGAAATTCGAGCAGTTCTTCCTTGGCCATGTGATCTCCATAGTTGTGTGATCCGCCAGAGTCTGCGGACCGCGCCTAAATGCGCCCAGATTTACATATTTTCAAGGGTTAATCAGCGCAGGTTCTCTGATTTCACATGCAGAGTGCGTTCATCCTGCTCGATCCAATGGGCAAAATTGCCGACTTGGCCCGTTTGGCGCGGGGCGCTGATGGCCTTTGGGTCGACCTCGGCATAGACCCAAGCGGCCTTGTCCGTATCACCCTGAGCGATGATCCCGTTGGACGGAAGCCCATGATCGGGCGGGCAAAAAAAGCCCGCGCGGCCCGTGCCTTGGTCCAGCACATCACAGTCAGGCACAGGGCCAAGGACGGGCGACTGGATGATAAGACACTGGTTTTCGATGGCACGAGCACGGCAGGATTGACGCACCCGCGTCTGGCCAGCGGCAAAATCGGTGGCCGAGGGGACAAGGATCATCTCGGCCCCTGCCTCGGTCATCGCACGCGCCTGCACAGGAAATTCGCTGTCATAACAGATGAGAATACCGATTTTACCGAGAGCGGTGTCGAACACCTTTATCTCGCGGCCTGCTTGGATTTCCATCTGGTTGCGCTCATAGGGCGTCAGGATCAATTTGTCCTGAAAGGTATGGGTTCCGTTCGGTGCCGCCAGATACGCGCGGTTCACGATCCGATCCCCGTCCGCCGCACAAAGCGATCCGGCAAGGATATGAACCCCGTATTTCCGCGCAAGACCGACATGAAGGTCAAGCCAGGCCTCAGACGCCGCGACCATCCGCGCGGCCCAGTCCTTGGCCGAAGTGTCCTCTTGCAGGCCGATCAATGCCGCCTCGCAGCCGCCGTATTCGGGAAAGAGCAAAAGCTCGGCTTTTGCTTCGGCGGCCTCGCTGACCCAAGCCTCGATCTTGGCTGCAAGCGAAGCCCAGTCGGAATGCCATTCGGGGCGATATGCAGAGGCTGCGATTTTCATAGCTTTTTGATCCAGAATTGAAGCGGCTTTTCGGTTTGTTCGGCATGCCCGTGATCGGTCCATTTGAACCGCGCAACGGCACCATCGAGCATTTCATACCCGCGCTTGCGCCAGAATCCATCCAGAGGACGGTAGCCCGATGGCCGCGCAGGGTGATCATGGGGACGGATCACAGCACAAAAGGCGGAATATTTGCGCCCAAGCTCGCGCGCCTTGGCTTCTCGATGGTCAAAGAAGCGATGCCCGGCGCCCTGCCCGCGATACTCGGGCAACAGGACGGATTCAGCACAATAGAAGATATGCTCGAGCGGGATGCCGACGCTCTTGAACGGTTCGGCAAAATCCGAAGCGTGGTCCTCCATCGGGGTGCCTGTGGCCGCGCCGACAAGCCGTGTGCCGTCAAAGGCCCCGACCAGAACCGCGCCCGCATTATCACGATAGCTTTGCAGATAGCGGTGTTCATAGTCGAATGTGCCCGCGTAAAGATAGGGCCACTCGGCAAAGACCGTCATGCGCAGCCGCGCCACATCCTCGAGCGAGGCTTCGAGCGCCTCTCCCGTCAAGCGCCGGAAGTCCAAGGTCATTGCGAAACCTGACGTATCCAATCCGCAAGGTTGTAATAGGTGGTGACGCGCGTGATCTTGCCGTTCTCGAGCGACATGAACGAGCCCGCAGGAAGAACATAGGTCTGGCCATGCGCTTCGGGCAAACCGCTGTCCGTCACAAGATATTTGCCGTTGACGACAAACTCGGCGGAGGCGCGCGTCCCGTCCTCATTTGCAAAAACGACGATCTCGGTCAGCGTCTCGTGATAACAGCGGCTCATGTGGTCACAGAACTCGGAAAAAAGCGCCTTGCCGCGGCGCACCTGTCCCTCGTTCACGTGGTGTGCGATGTCATCGGACAGCTCGGCCAGCATGCCGGCTTTGTCGCCTGCATTAAAAGCACTGAAATACCGCGTCAGAACGGATTTTGCATCGGTCGTCATGGATTTTCCCTTGCTGGTCCCCAGCGTTGTTCTAGCCGGGCTATGATTTGGTCACGGGTCTGCCGATAGCTGGCAAGCCGCGCTTCTCGCCCTTCTCCAAGACCCGTCGGGTCCATGATGGGCCAATACTCGACATCGAGATGGAAAACGCGGGTGAGTTCCAGCGCACGGCGTTGACTTGCGGGCGACAAAGCCAGCACGAGGTCGAACGACGAAAGATCGTCGCCCCATTGCTGCATTTCGTCGAACGAGCGCGAACGATGGCGGGACAGCTCGACCCCGATTTCTTGGCACACCGCCACAGCGAAACCGTCGATTTCAAGATCGTTCTTCACACCGACGGATTGGATATAGCATTCGGTCCCATAGAACTTTTTCATGATCCCTTCGGCCATGGGGGAGCGGACGGAATTATGGTCACAACAAAAGAGCACCGACTGTGGCAAAGGATCGAAGCTTTTGTCGATGTCCGTCACGGCGCTCACCCTCCGAAATGCAGAACGCAAATCAGTGTGAAAAGACGGCGTGCAGTGTCGTAATCGACCTCTGCCTTGCCCTCGAGCCGCTCTTGGAGAATGCGCGCACCTTCGTCGTGAATTCCGCGACGGGCCATGTCGATCGTTTCGATCTGGTTCGTCGGAAGGGTCTTTACCGCGTCGAAATAGCTTTCGCAGATCTGGAAATAGTCTTTCACCACCTGACGGAACGGCCCAAGGCTGAGATGGAACTCGGCAGCGGGATCGTCCGCTTCGGTCGTCAAAGCGAAAACCAGACGGCGATCACGGATCGAAAGCGAAAGTTTATAGGGACCTTCGGGCACGGGACGTTCATCACGTGCGGGAAGAATGATGTTGTTGGCCTCAAGAAGGTCAAAAATGGCGACACGGCGTTCCTGTTCGATCTCCGGTGTCGGAGGCGGCAGGGCGCTGTCGTCGAGTTCGATATGTATAATTCTGGACATGGGAGGAGCGGTCCTTGATCTATACTTTCAGTTAGCCCGCTCCACGCCCGGAGGCAATGCGACCCAAGCGCAGTTTATCCATTCAGCTTGTCGAGTCGAGCGCGAACGCTCAGCCCGTGGGCCTCAAGACTTTCCGACTGTGCAAGACGCTCTGCGCTCGGCCCTATTGCGGCGATGGCTTCGGGTGTCATGCGCGAAAGCGTAGTGCGCTTGAGAAAATCCATGACCGACAAACCCGACGAAAACCGCGCCGAACGCGCCGTCGGCAGAACGTGGTTGGGTCCACCGATATAGTCGCCGATGGCTTCGGGCGTCCAGGCGCCGACAAAGATCGCACCTGCGTGACGGATCTTCTCGCAGAGCGCATCCGCGTCATCGACGCAAAGCTCGAGATGCTCGGGTGCAATACGGTCGGACAGGCGCACGGCCTCGTCCATATCGCGCACGGTGATGACCGCGCCAAAGTCACGCCAGCTTGCCCCCGCAATCGCGCGGCGTTCCAGTGTTTCAAGCCGCTTGTCGACAGCAGCAGCGACCGCGCGGCCAAAGTCGGCATCATCGGTGATGAGGATGGATTGGGCACTTTCATCGTGCTCGGCCTGCGACAGAAGATCGAGAGCGATCCAGTCGGGGTCGTTGTCCTTGTCCGCAATCACGAGGATTTCAGACGGACCCGCGATCATATCGATCCCGACCTTACCGAAAACGCGGCGCTTGGCTGCCGCGACAAAGGCATTGCCGGGGCCCGTGATCTTGTCCACGGGCGCAATGGTTTGGGTGCCATAGGCCAGCGCGGCAATCGCCTGCGCTCCACCGATCCGGTAAACCTCGTCCACACCCGCAATGCGCGCCGCCAAGAGCACCAGCGGGTTTGCTACCCCATCAGGTGTCGGAACCACGATGGCAAGACGCTCGACGCCCGCCACTTTCGCGGGGATCGCATTCATCAGGACCGACGACGGATAGGACGCGAGACCGCCCGGAACATAGAGACCCGCCGCGGACACCGCCGTCCAGCGCCAACCGAGCGACGCCCCGACCTCATCGGTCCAGCGTTTATCCTCGGGCATTTGCGCCGCGTGATAGGCGCGCACACGCGCAGCGGCGAGCTCCAGAGCCGCGCGATCCTCGGCGGAAACCTTGGCGCATTCGGCCTCGATTTCGGCTTCCGAAAACCGCAAGGTTTCAGGCGTCAGCTGCATTCGGTCGAATTTGGCGGTCAGCTCGATGACGGCGGCATCACCACGCGTGCGCACATCGGCGATGATCCCAGCAACAACCGCGTCCACATCGGGGCTATCCTCGCGCTTCATTCCCAGAAGTGCGGTGAACGCCTCTTCAAAACCTGCGTCTTTGGTGTCGAGAAAATGCGGCATGTCGGTCTCCTTCGTGGGCGGTGATACAGCCCCCGTCGCTGCGCTTCAATGCACCCAAGTGCGACTATTGTTCAACCTCATTCAAAGAACACGCCCTGCAATGACCTTGAGGCGTTCCACGACTTCGGGATCGCGCTTGGCGGGTGCGGTCATGATGGCAAATTCAAGGGCGCGGTCACAGCCACAAGGACAAACCGCGCGATCCCCGCCAAGCCGCAGCGGAAGCCCTGCGACTGTCTTTTTCGCATGCGCGGCGTTCCCCTGAAGCGTCTTGATCACCGCCGTCACATCCACGGCATCATGATCGGGGTGCCAACAGTCGTAATCCGTCACCATCGCGACAGTGGCATAACACATCTCGGCCTCGCGGCAGAGCTTGGCCTCGGGCATGTTCGTCATTCCGACCACATCGCAGCCCCATACTTCGCGATAGAGCTTGCTCTCGGCGAGCGTCGAAAACTGTGGCCCTTCCATCGCGAGATAGGTCCCTCCGCGATGCACGGTCACGCCTGTAGCGCGCGCGGCGTCCTCGCAAAGGTCCATGAGCCGCGCACAGGTCGGATGACCGAAGCCGACATGCGCGACGCATCCGGTCCCGAAAAAGCTCTTTTCCCGCGCAAAGGTGCGGTCGATAAATTGATCGACGATCACAAAATCCCCCGGCGCATAGTCTTCGCGGAAACTGCCGCAAGCGGACACCGATACGACATCCGTCACGCCAAGCGACTTGAGCGCTGCAATGTTTGCACGATAGGGCACTTCGGTCGGGGAATGCACATGACCTCGACCGTGACGGGGCAAGAACACCATTTCGGTGCCGTCCAATGTTCCCGTCAAAACCTGATCCGAAGGTTTACCCCAAGGCGTGTCGACTGTGATCCATGCCGCATCCATCAGCCCGTCGATTTCATAAACGCCCGAACCGCCGATAATCCCGATCTTTGCTTTCATCTTTTGCCTTTCAAATCCCCCGAAGGGCAGCCTAGCGGATCGTCACTCGGCTGCAAGGCCGCCGTGCAGATCGGCAACACCTTGGCGGTGGGAGATCACGCGGGTTTAATTCAGGGTCGTTCTGGGTTAGGCGGACCCCACGCGAACATAGACAGGACAAGCCGATGCCCAAAGCCTCGCTGGCGGCCTTTGCCGAACGCCTCACCATTGCCGACAAGAACCAGCTCACGCCGATGCAGATCAAAACGGACCTGCTCTCGGGTCTGACCGTTGCACTTGCTCTGGTGCCCGAAGCCGTGGCTTTTGCCTTTGTGGCGAATGTGCACCCTCTCGTCGGTCTCTATGCGGCCTTTATCGTCGGTCTGATCACCGCTCTTTTCGGGGGGCGTCCCGGCATGATCTCGGGGGCGACGGGCGCTCTGGCGGTCGTGATGGTAAGCCTCGTGAAAGAACACGGCGTCGAATATCTCTTTGCGACCGTTGTCCTCATGGGTTTGATTCAGATTTTTGTCGGCATCATGCGCTGGGGCAAGTTCATTCGCCTCGTGCCGCATCCCGTGATGCTCGGTTTCGTCAACGGTCTGGCCATCGTGATCGGTCTGGCGCAGTTGTCGCAGTTCAAGGTGCCTGGCTCGGCCGAAGCCTCGGGCCATGGAATGGGCGGCGGCGAATGGCTCTCGGGTATGCCCCTTGTGATGATGCTTTCACTCGTCGCTTTGACCATGGCGATCATCTATGTGCTGCCGCGCTTCACCAAGGCCATCCCCGCCCCGCTGGCAGGGATCGGGATCACGGCGCTGATCGTGATCGTCTTCGGGATCGACGTGCCGCGCGTCGGGGATATGGCCTCGATCGAAGGCGGGCTGCCTGCGTTCCATCTTCCTATGGTTCCGATCTCGCTCGAGACATTCTACGTCATCCTGCCCTATTCCCTCATCCTTGCCGCGATCGGCCTGATCGAAAGCCTTCTGACGCTCAACCTTGTTGGTGAAATGACGGGCAAACGCGGTGGCGCAAGTCAGGAATGCATCGCGCAAGGCGTCGCCAACACCGTCACAGGCTTCTTCGGCGGTATGGGCGGCTGCGCGATGATCGGCCAGTCGATGATCAACGTGAAATCGGGCGGGCGCACCCGCGTTGCCGCAACCTCGGCCGCGCTCTTCCTGCTTCTCTTTATCGTCGTTGCCTCGCCACTCATCGAGCAGATTCCGCTCGCTGCGCTTGTCGGTGTGATGTTCATGGTGGTGATCGGCACTTTTGCCTGGAACTCGTTCAAGATCCTGCGCCGTGTCCCATTGACCGATGCCTTTGTGATCATCCTTGTGACCGTTGTGACGGTCTGGACCGATCTCGCAACTGCGGTTGTGGTCGGCGTGATCGTCTCGGCACTCTCTTATGCATGGAACAACGCCAAGCGTATCCACGCCAAGACCTATGAAACCCCCGAAGGCGCGAAGGTCTATCAAATCCAGGGACCGCTGTTCTTCGGTTCGACCGACGGTTTCATGGAGACCTTCCAAGTCGAGAGCGATCCGTCTTTGGTGATCATCGACTTTCAGGACAGCCGCGTCGTCGATCAATCCGCGCTTCAGGCAATCGAAGCGGTCGCCGCAAAATACGAAGAGGTGGGCAAACGCATCCAGCTGCGCCACCTGAGCCGCGATTGCCACCGTCTTCTCTCCAAAGCGGGCCATCTGATGGTCGATAGCGACGACGATCCCGACTATGAGATTGCGGTCGACTACGGGGTGCGGACGGGCATTCTCGGAACCCACTAAAACAAAAGGGCGCCCCGAACGGCGCCCTTTTCAATTCAAGGCCAAGTCGTTTTTCGACCGATCAGTCCGCAGCCCGAAGAACCACCCCTGGATTCATGATGCCCAACGGATCGAGCGAGGTTTTGATCGCGCGCATCATGGCAAGTTTGGCGGGGTCGGAATAGGTCTCGACATCTTTGACCTTGAGACGCCCGACGCCGTGCTCTGCACTCACCGAACCGTCATAGGAATGGACAAGGTCATGGATGCATTTCTTGGCATCATTGCGGATGTTGTCGTATTCCTTGCGGTCGCGACCCTTTGCAGGAAACAGGTTATAGTGAAGATTCCCGTCCCCGAGATGGCCGAAGCAGTTGATCCGCATATCTCCGAGCTTTGCCAGCTCGCCGGGTCCGCGCTCGATAAATTCGGGGATAGCCGAGAGCGGTAGCGAAATGTCATGCGACGACACCGACCCGATCCGCTTGTTCCCCTGCGGGATCATCTCGCGGATTTTCCAAAAGGCCTGACGCTGGGCCTCGGACGAGGCGATGACACCGTCGGTCACATAACCCTCTTCTGCGGCGGCAACGAAAAGGGTTTCGAGGACCTCTGTCGCATCAACCGAGGCAGGCAATCCAAGATCGACGAGAACCATCCATTCGGGCCACTCGTCGAACGGCTTTGCCACATCAAAGCCCGTCTCTTCGAGAAAGCTCGGCCCCATGCGGTGGATCAGCTCGAAAGCAGAGATGCTTTCACCGACCTGCGAACCGGCAAGCGCCAAGAGATCCAGAGCGGCTTTGGGCGAAGGGACCGCCAAGAGCGCGGTTCCATATTGCGCAGGGCGCGGCAAAAGCTTGAGCGCGGCGGCGGTGATGATCCCCAAGGACCCTTCCGATCCGATGAAAAGATCGCGCAAGGCATAGCCCGTGTTGTCCTTGCGAAGCCGAGTGAGGCCGTTCCATATCTCGCCGTCTGCCGTCACAACTTCAAGACCGAGAACCTGCGCACGGGCATTCCCATAGCGCAGAACATTGACACCGCCCGCATTGGTCGCCAGCAAACCGCCGATCCGCGCCGACCCTTCCGAGGCGAGCGAGAGCGGGAACAAACGATCGACCTCTTCGGCCGCGCGGTGCACTTCGGCAAGGATCACCCCCGCATCCGCGACGAGAACGTTTTCGGTCGGATAGACAGCCCTGATCGACTTCATCCGTTCCGTTGAAAGAACGATCGGACGTGCGCCATCGGGCATAATCTGCCCCCCAACGAGCCCTGTTCCGCCGCTATAGGGCACGATGCCTACGCGCGCATCGCGGCAGGCTTTGACGATGATCGCCACTTCTTCTGTGCTGGCGGGGGCGAGAACGACCCCGTGCCCCTCGTAGCGGCCACGCGGTTCCTCGAAATATTGCGCGGTGTCTTCTTTGAAACACGCCGCGGGCAAACGTGTCTTCAGCAAGGAAACAAAAGTATCGTCCGCAGGATTCAAAGCCATGTCATATCCGTATCAGGCCAAACCGACTTCGGTCTTGCCGCGTCTGTCGTTTCGAAGGTTGGCATAGAGCACATGATTGCGCCAGCGCCCGTTGATCTGGAGATAGCTCTGCGCCACCCCCTCGTATTTATAACCGCAGCTTTCGAGAAGCCGCCGCGAAGGTGTATTCTCGGGCAAACAGCCCGCTTCGATCCGGCTCAGATCCAGCGTGTTGAACGCGTAATGCACAACCGCTTTGATCGCCTCGCGCATATAGCCTTGCCGCGTGAAACGCTCGCCCGTCCAATAGCCGGTGGTCGCGGACTGGGCGGGGCCTCGGCGGATGTTGTCGAGCGTGATCGCACCGATCAACGCATTGTCGCTCCTGCGGACGAGAAAGAACGGATAAGCCGTTCCGTTCACCATCGAACGCTGCGCCCAATACACACGATTGGTAAATGCCTTGCGCGAGAGATGATCCTGCGACCAGGTCGGTTCCCACGGCGTCAGAAACGCTTGGCTTTCAAGGCGAAGATTGGCCCAAGGCACAAAGTCGCTGTGGATGGGCGGCCGCAAGGTCAGCCGCTCGGTCTCGAGCTGGACTTTCTTGCGCCGTCCGAACATCAGCCCGCAAGTCTCCCCTTGAGCTCGTCAAGCGCGGGGGCGTCGCTTTTGGGACCATAGAGCGCCATGGCGACCCCTGTGTCGGCGACCATCTTCTCGCCAAAGGCTTTGACCCCTGCCACATCAACGGCGTCGATCTTGGCGATGGTCTCGTTGAGGTCGGGTACGCGTTCCCAGATCGAGAGCGAACGAACGAGACGCTCGGCGCGATTGGACGGGCTTTCCAGACCCATCAAAAGCCCTGCCTTCATCTGTGCACGGGCGCGGGCCACTTCGGCTTCGGTCATGTCTTCTGCGGCGCGCTTCATCTCGTCGATGGTGATCGCCGAAAGCTCGTTGATCTGTTCGGCACTGGTGCCCGCATAGATCGTCATCATGCCCGTGTCTTCATGGGCGCCCGTCTGGGCGAAGATCGTATAGCAAAGGCCGCGCTTCTCGCGCACCTCTTGGAACAGACGAGAGGACATGCCGCCCCCCAGCGCGATGGCATAGACCTGTGCGGTAAAGATATCGTCGTCACGATAATCGGGACCTTCGAGGCCAAGCGTGAAATGCACCTGCTCGAGCGCCTTGGTTTCACGACGTTCGCCGCCGACAAACTTTGCAGGCTCGATGAGCGAGAGACCGCCCCCACCTTTCATATCCCCGAACAAAGCCTCGGCCTGTTTGACGATTGCCTCGTGATCGACGGCGCCCGCCGCAACAAGGATCATCTGCTCAGGGCGATAATGCTCGCTCACAAAACCCGACAGATCGGACCGACCAAAGGCTTTGACCCGCTCGGCAGGTCCGAGGATGGTGCGGCCAAGCGCCTGATCGGGATAGGACACCTCTTGGAGCCAGTCGAAAATCACATCGTCGGGCGTATCGAGCGCTTGCCCGATTTCCTGAAGGATGACACCGCGCTCGACCTCGATTTCATTCGGATCGAAAATCGGGTTGCGCAGGATATCGGCAACAAGTTCGATGCCCAAAGGCGTGTCCTGTTCAAGAACGCGGGCGTAATAGGCCGTCATTTCGCGGCTGGTATAGGCGTTGATATAGCCGCCCACATCCTCGATCTGTTCGGCGATTTGTAGGGCCGTGCGCGTTTTCGTGCCTTTGAACGCCATATGCTCAAGGAAATGCGCAATACCGTTCTGCTCGATGCGCTCATGGCGCGCACCTGCAAGAACCCAGACACCGACCGAAACCGTCTGCAGCGACGGCATATGCTCGGTAATGACGCGGAACCCGTTGGAAAGGGTGTGAAGTTGGATCGTCAACGCGAACGGCGCTCCCGAATAAGGCTCTGAAGAGCCGAAAGATCATTTGCAACGCGGGTCACGCGCTCTTCTCGCTCGAAAAGATCGGACATGCGCGGAGGAAGGGTCGGATAGATACCCGTTGCAGCCTCGACCGCTGCGGGGAATTTTGCAGGGTGCGCGGTCGCAAGGGTGATCATCGGAATATCGGAAAGATGCTCTTCTGCGACCTTCACCCCGACAGCCGAATGCGGGCACAGGATTTCCCCCGTCAGAGTGCGCTGCGCGGTGATGGTGGCCGACGTTTCCTCTTCCGAGGCACGGCCCGAGTCAAAGGTTGCCTTGAGGAAATCGAACGCGCCTTGCGAAATGGTGAACTCGCCTTTGGATTTGAGGTCTTCCATCTGCTGCGTCACGACTGCGCCGTCACGCCCATAGGCATCGAACAGAGCACGTTCAAAGTTCGAGGACACCTGAATATCCATCGATGGGCTGATCGAAGGGGTAACGCCCTCTTTCTTCTGGATGCCCGTTTTCAAGGTGCGGTCCAGAATGTCGTTCTGGTTCGTTGCCACAACGAGCTTTTCGATGGGGAGGCCCATCTTCTTGGCGATGTAGCCGGCAAAAATGTCACCAAAGTTGCCCGTGGGCACGGTGAACGAGACTTTGCGATGCGGCGCACCAAGGCTCACTGCAGAGGAGAAATAATAGACCACCTGAGCCAGAACACGGCCCCAGTTGATCGAGTTCACACCGGCAAGAGCGACTTCCTCGCGGAAGTCGAAGTCGTTGAACATATCCTTGAGAGCGGCCTGACAATCGTCAAAATCACCGTCTACGGCCAAGGCGTGGACGTTGGCTTCGGAAGGGGTCGTCATCTGGCGACGCTGAACTTCGGAGACGCGCCCATGCGGGAAGAGAATGAAAACATCCACATTCGAAAGCCCGCGGAACGCCTCGATGGCCGCAGACCCCGTATCCCCCGAGGTCGCGCCCACGATGGTGATCCGCTTGCCCGAACGCCCAAGAGCGAATTGCATCATCTGGCCGATGAGCTGCATCGCAAAGTCCTTGAACGCAAGCGTCGGGCCGTGGAACAGCTCGAGAAGGAAGTGGTTCGGCCCAAGCTGGACCAAAGGCGCACGGGCGGCATGGCCGAAGCCCGCATAGGCCTTGTCGATCAGGCTCTCGAATTCCTCATCGGTAAAGGTATCGCCGACATAGGGACGCATGACCTGAAAGGCGATTTCCTCATAGGATTTGCCAGCCATCGCCGCGATTTCTTCGGCGCTCAGCGTCGGAACCGTTTCGGGCACATAAAGACCGCCGTCGCGCGCAAGACCGGTCATCATCGCCTCTTCGAACGTGAGGATCGGAGCCTGTCCACGGGTCGAAATATAGCGCATGTCTCAGTCCTTTCGCGCAGCGGTGCGTTTTACAAAGAAACCTGTCATCACAGCCCAAACAGCGGCAAGCAAGAACCAGGTGATTGCATATTCACGGTGATCGTTCTTGATCCCCGAAGTGTCAACCGGCACAGGCGTGAGACGCGGGTCAGGGTTGCTCGAACTCCTCAGAACAACCATGATTTCCGAGGTATCGAGCGCTTGCGCCATATCCGTCACATTGCGCGCAAACCAGATATTGCGTCCCAGATCGGGCGCGGGCGTGGAATCATTCTTGTCGTCGGGCCAAAGCAGATTGCCTGTGATCTCTTGCCGCCCGTCAAAGGGCGGAAGTTCCTTGGCTTCAAGCGGGAGCACACCGAAATCGACCATGATGGAACGGCCGTCCTCGATCTTGGCGGCACGGATCACCCGATACCCTGTTCCGGCGCCCGTCCCCGAAGAGAGGACATGCAGCTCGGGGCCATAAGGATCAATGACCGCAGTAACGGAGCCATACTCCATCGTGTCTTCATTCGGATCGGCGGGGATCGAAACGGCAGGCGCGTCGATTCTGCTCTGGATGAGGTCCAGAATGTCGCGTTTCCAATCCAGACGCTGAACCTGCCAGAAGCCGAGCCAGAGAAGGATCGCAAGCCCACCGAGGCCAAAGGTCAAAAGAAAGAGAATTCGGCGCATCGGCTCCCCTCGTTCAACAGAGAAACGCGCGGGCGTTGACCCGCGCGTTTTGTTCAATGTCGCTTTCGCTCGGATGGGTCAAGACCCACCGACACTCGGCTTACTGACCCCAGATGTAGACAGCAGCAAAGAGGAAGAGCCAAACAACGTCCACAAAGTGCCAGTACCAAGCGGCAGCTTCAAAGCCGAGGTGCTGTTCCTTGGTGAAGTGGCCGCGATAGGCACGCATCAAGCAGATCGCAAGGAAGATCGTGCCGATGATGACGTGGAAGCCGTGGAAGCCGGTCGCCATGAAGAAGTTCGCGCCATAGATGTTGCCGGCAAACCCGAAGGCAGCGTGGCTGTATTCATAAGCCTGGAACACGGTGAAGATCAGACCGAGCAGAACAGCGATCCAGAGGCCCGACTTGAGGTCCTTGCGGTTGTTCTCGTGCGCGATCGCATGGTGCGCCCAGGTTGCAGCGGCACCCGAGCAGAGAAGGATCAGCGTGTTGATCAGCGGAAGGTGCCAAGGATCGAAGGTTTCGATACCTGCGGGCGGCCAAACACCGTCAACGAGCGGGTATTCGGGGCCCATCGGATACATGGCGTGCTTGAAGAACGACCAGAACCATGCGGCAAAGAACATGACTTCCGACATGATGAAAAAGATCACGCCATAGCGAAGACCGATGCGTACGACGGGGGTATGGTCGCCCGAATGGCTCTCGACCACAACGTCGGACCACCATGCATACATGGTGTAGAGAACGCCGAGGAGACCGATCAGGAAGAAATACGGCATATCTGCCGACATCCACATAACGGCGCCGAAAAGCATAACAAAGGTCGAAACAGCGCCGACAAAGGGCCAGATCGACGGCGGAAGGATATGGTAATCGTGGTTCTTTTCATGAGCCATGTCAGTGTTCCCTGCGGCTTGGTCTTAATTCAGGTCAGTGGTGGCGACGGGCGCCTCGATGTCCAGAGCAGCTTGCCGTTCTTCCTCGGGCAGGTCGATCTGGTAAAAGGTATAACTCAGCGTGATGGTATGCACGTATTTTCCTTCGCGGTCCTCGACAATTGCGGGATCAACAAAGAAGCTTACGGGCATTTGCACCGTCTCGCCGGGTTGAAGCACCTGCTCGGTAAAGCAGAAGCATTCGATCTTGTCGAAGAACCCGCCTGCTGCATAGGGGGTCACGTTATAAGCGGCCTGACCGGCAACCGGCTTGTCGGTCGGGTTATGTGCTTCGTAAAACGCAAGTGCGGTCTGGCCGATCTTCACGGTCATTTCACGCTGCGACGGGGTGAACTGCCAAGGCATGTCGCGATCGGTCGACGCATCGAAGCGGATCGTGATCTCTTGATCGAGGATCACATCGCTCTCCGAGGTCGCGATATTGGTCGCACCGCCAAATCCGGTGACACGGCAGAACCACGAGTAGAACGGGACCGAGGCCCAGGCCAAAGCGCCCATGATGAACACGACGCTTACGAGTTGGATAACAGTCCGCTTTGGTCCTTTGATATTCGGGAAAAGCGTCATTGTGAGGCACCCTCCGATGATTGACCCTCCTGCGCACCGGCAGCCAGTGCGGGACGGGCGACATGGTCGAAACGTTCGAACTTCTTGGCGTCTCCAAGCTGGAGAACCTTGACGACGGTCAAGCCGAAGACGATCGCAACAAAGACAATAAGCAGGCCTAGAACGCCGAAGTTCCGGTTCTTACGGCGTGCATGAAGCTCGTGTTCTACCTTCAGAGCCATGACCAGCCTCCAAATCCAAGGGGGGCAAGGGCGGCTTCGGCGAACAAAGCTACGAAGTGTAGGAAGAGATAGGCAAGCGATACTTTGAAAGCTGCGCGCTCGGCCGCAAAGCCGTCCGATTCGGCGACCTCTTCATCGCGGCGCCACACCTTGTAACATGCGCTCAGGAACCAGCCGTTCCAGATCAGCGCAACCGCAAGATAAATCGGGCCACCGATCGAGGTAAACGCGATGGCAAGCGAAACGGGCACAAGAGCAACCATATAGCCCATGATGTGGTTGCGCGTTACGCGGCGGCCATGGGTTTCGGTGAGCATCGGCACACCCGCATTGCCATAGTCCGATTTCACGAAAATCGCGAGCGCCCAGAAATGGGGCGGCGTCCACATAAAGATCAGGGCAGTCATCAAGACCGATTCAACGCTGATCGAACCCGTGGCAATCGCCCAACCGATCATGGGCGGCAAGGCGCCGGAAAGTCCGCCGATCACGATGTTCTGCGGCGTCGAGCGCTTGAGCCACATCGAATAGACGACTGCATAGAAGAAAATGGTAAAGGCAAGCAGGAAGGCCGCCAGAAAGTTGGTGGCCAACGCCAGAAGCACAACCGAAAAACCCGAGAGCGCAAGACCGATGGCCAAAGCCTCTTCGGGTTGCACACGGCCCGAGGGGATCGGGCGCTTGGCGGTGCGGCGCATGATGCGGTCGATGTCCGCGTCCCACCACATGTTCAACGCGCCCGAAGCACCGGCGCCGACAGCGACACAAAGGATGCCGACAAAGGCGATGAACGGATGCACCGGAACGGGTGCCACAAAGAGGCCCACCAAAGCGGTGAACACGACAAGCGACATGACGCGCGGCTTGAGAAGCGCGAAGTAGTCGCCCATCCCTGCCTCGTATGTCGTGTCTTGCATATTCACGTCGGTCATTCGGTCCAAATCCATCTGCGGTTTTCGATGGCGTTGAAGGTAAGCCGAAGCCTACCTTCGCCCATTCACATCGCCGCGACCTTGATCAGGTGTCGGCGCGGCGCTTTAGACGCCGTTCTCTGCCTTGGCGGCTTCAAGCCACTCGGCATAGGCTTCTTCGCTGACCACCTTGACGGTGATCGGCATATAGGCGTGCGCGATACCGCAAAGTTCCGAGCACTGGCCGAAGTAGATGCCTTCTTTCTCTGCCGCGAACCAAAGCTGGGCAAGACGGCCGGGAACGGCGTCCTGCTTCACGCCAAACGCGGGGATGGTCCAGGAGTGGATCACATCCGCACCCGTCACCTGCATGACGATGGTCTTGCCGACGGGGACGACCACTGCGGTATCGGTGGCAAGAAGGAACTGCTGGTCGGTGTAACCTGCTTCGGCAAGCTGGGCCGAAACTTCGGGCGTCAGCATGTTGTTCGCATCGGCACCGATCATGTAGCTGTCAAAGGCGATACCTTCGTCAACATACTCATAACCCCAATACCACTGGTAGCCGGTGACCTTGATGGTCACGTCGCCTTGCGGGATTTCCTGCTGCTTGAACAGAACCGGAAGCGAGAACGAGCCGATGAAAACAAGGATCGCGATCGGGATGATCGTCCATGCGATTTCAAGCGGCGAGTTGTGCGTAAACGTCGCGGGGTTCGGGTTCGAACGGCGGTTGTAGCGCACGATCACCCAAACGAGCAGCGCGCACACAAAGATCACGATGCCCGTGATGATGAAAAGGATCAGGCCGTCGAGCCATTGAAGGTCACGAGCAAGCTCGGTCGATGCAGGCTGGAAGCCCATTGCATCCGGGGTCGGCTGGCCGATGATTTCCAGTTTCTGGTTTACCGCTTGAGCGGAGGCTGCGGCGCCCGAAAGGATCAGCCCGGCAGCTGCCGCAAGCTTGGTGACAAAGTTGGTCATTCGCATGTCATACCCTGTTCTTGATGGAGCGCATTCTAGCCCCGTGAGAACCCCGCACAAATCAATTGGACGGAATCCCGTTGTATCCGGTGTCGCTGATCCCATATCCTGACGCACAACTCAAGAACTGGTATTGCGGCAAACGGACGCTTTTTGATCTAAATCAACGTTGCCGCGGGAAAACGAGACATGACACAAGACGCTTTTCGCCCCTTCGAGACCAATTTGGACCAAGATTCGGCCCTGAAACTGCTTCAAGAGGCGACTCTGGGCGCGGATGACGGCGAATTGTTTCTGGAGCGTCGCCGCTCCGAGGTGCTCTCTTACGACGATGGTCGCGTCAAAACAGCCAGTTACAACGCCTCCGAGGGATTCGGTCTTCGTGCGGTGCGCGGCGAAACAGCGGGCTATGCCCATTCGACTACCATTGACGAAAACGCGATCAAGCGCGCTGTTGCGACCGCCCGCCTTGCCATCGGCGAAGGTGGCGGCACTTTGGCGCAGGCGCCGCGTCCGACCAACGTCAAGCTCTACACCGATGATGACCCGATCGCCCAAGCGACCTTTCCCGCCAAAATCGACGTCCTCAAGGAAATCGATGCGTTTGCACGTGACCTCGACCCGCGCGTCGTTCAGGTCTCGGCGACCGTAGCCGCCTCGCTTCAGGAAGTGGTGATTCTCCGTCCCGAAGGCACTATGGTGACCGATACCCGCCCGATGAGCCGTGTAAACGTCTCGGTCATCGTCGAGGAAAACGGCCGTCGGGAAAGCGGCGGCCACGGCGGAGGTGGCCGAGAGGGCCTCATCGGTCTGATCAGCCGCGACAACTGGGAACCCGCCGTGCGCGAAGCGCTTCGGGTGGCGCTCGTCAATCTCGAAGCCGAAGCCGCGCCTGCAGGCGTTATGGATGTCGTGCTGGGGAACGGCTGGCCCGGGGTCTTGCTGCACGAAGCTGTCGGTCACGGGCTTGAAGGCGACTTCAACCGCAAGGGATCAAGCGCCTTCACAGGGCTGGTCGGTCAGCAGGTCGCGGCCAAGGGGGTCACCGTTCTGGATGACGGCACGATTCCCGGACGTCGCGGTTCCATCACGGTCGACGACGAAGGCACCCCATCGGGCAAGAACGTTCTGATCGAAGACGGGATTCTGGTCGGCTATATGCAAGACCGCCAGAACGCCAGACTGATGGGCGTGCCCGCAACCGGAAACGGTCGCCGCGAAAGCTTTGAGCACATGCCCATGCCGCGCATGACGAACACCTATATGCTCGGCGGGGACGCGACCCGTGCCGAGCTGATCTCCGAACTCAAGGACGGAATCTATGCGGTCGGGTTCAGCGGGGGCCAAGTCGATATCACCAACGGAAAATTCGTGTTTTCCTGCACCGAAGCCTACCGCGTCAAAGACGGCAAAATCGGCGCGCCGGTCAAGGGCGCGACCCTGATCGGCGATGGTCCTGCCGCAATGAAAAAAATCCGCGGGATCGGCAACGATATGGCGCTTGATCCGGGCATCGGAAATTGCGGCAAGGCGGGTCAATGGGTGCCCGTAGGCGTCGGTCAACCCTCGCTTCTGATCGGCGGCCTTACGGTTGGTGGAAGCGGCGCATAAAAGTTTTCCGCTCTTAATCTTGGGTTAACCCTTCGCTCCTATACATGATCCTGTAACAGGACGGAGCGAAGGATGACCGAGGACACAGCCTCTTCCACTCACCCCCCACTCCCACCCACCACGGAAGAAGAACGCTTCGCTTGGCTCCGCCTGTTACGCTCGCGCCGTGTCGGGATTTCAACGTTTTATCGGATGCTCGCCGAGTTCGGCACGGCCAAGGCCGCCTTGGCCGCCCTCCCCGAAGTGGCACGCGCTGCGGGTGTCAATGACTACACCCCCTGCCCCGAGGGCGTGATTGCCGCCGAATTGAACGCAGGTCGCAAGGCCCGTGCCCGTATCGTCGCCATCGGTGAAGCAGGATATCCCGATCTCCTTGCCCAGATCTCGGATGCGCCGCCACTTCTGTGGATGCTTGGCACATCGGACGTCCTTGAAAAGCCGACAATCGCGATTGTGGGCGCGCGTAATGCCTCTTCGCTTGGTCTTCGCATGGCGCGAAAGCTTGCTGTTGATCTTGGCGCGGCGGGGTTTTGCGTCGTCTCGGGCCTTGCTCGCGGGATCGATACCGCTGCGCATGACGCCGCACTTCCTGTCGGAACGATCGCTGTCCAAGCCGGCGGCGTGGATGTGGCCTATCCCAAGGAAAACGAAGCTCTGGCGGCAAAGATCGTGGAAAACGGCCTTCGGATTTCCGAGCAACCCATGGGGCTTGTCCCGCAAGCCCGCCATTTCCCGCCGCGCAACCGAATCGTATCGGGGATCGCCCAAGCCGTCGTCGTCATCGAAGCCGCATCACGTTCGGGCACCCTCATCACCACCCAAAGCGCGCTCTCCCAAGGGCGAGAGGTCTTCGCCGTCCCAGGTCACCCGTTCGATGGTCGTGCGGGGGGCTGTAATGCGCTGATCCGCGATGGGGCGACCTTGATCCGCTCGGCCGAGGATGTGATCGATGCCTTGCAGCGGACGGAACCACAGCAAAAACTCTGCGAACCCGCCCCTGTCCCGACGAGCCAGCGACAGCTTCCCCTTCGCGAGGCGGCGGTGCTCCACCGTCAAATCCTCAACAAACTCGGCCCTTCCCCGCTCGCCGAGGATCAATTGATCCGCGACCTTGCGTCAACGGCAAAAGAAATTTCGCCCCTCTTGGTCTCGCTCGAACTCGAAGGGCAGATCCAGCGCCACGCGGGCGGCTTGGTGACGCGTGTGGTTTAGAATGTGATCCCGTTTTCGATGACTTTGGCTTTGAAAGTCCGAGAAACCGGCACAAGGGCACCATCGGCCATCTCGATGAAATCGCGTCCTTCCATCCGTCGACCTCTGACGACGAAGGCGCGGCACACCCAATGCGAGCGATGGGTATAAAGCCCCTCGACCGGTTCGATTTCGGCCACGGCATCCCTTAGCCTAAGGAGCAGCCGCTCGGAATTTCCGTTATCGAGCACCACCTCGACATAGTGATCGTTCGCGACAAGCCGCATGATCTGCACGTTGCCACTGGCCTCCAATCGCTCGAAAAGCCGCGGCTTCTCAGCGCTGGCAGGACCCTCTTCGGTCGGCAGGGGAGCCCGACGCCGCTCGAGTCGTCCACGCACAATCGAAACCGCAATCGAAAAGACCGTAATATCCCTGAGTAGGACGACTAGATCATCACGCGTCAGCGGCGAAAAGCGCAACACGAATTCCGTCATGATCCAGATCACGGGCACGAAACAAAGGGCAAAAACCGCACCTATCACAGCGTCCCGCAGGACAGTAAGGGTGCCGAATGACGGGATGACGGACCGGAGAATGCCAGAGAGAACAAGGGCCGCACCGACCATGATCGGCCAGTACAGCAGCCTCTGGCCAAAGGACAAAAACGACGTGCCGAAGGGGGCCGAAACCATGAGCACACAGCACGCGATCAGCCAGATGGACACATAACGCCGAAAACTGCTCTTATCGGGTAAAATGTGGAAACCTTGAAACATATAAAATTCTTATCAAATCACGTCTGACCTGACAGAGGCTTATCCAAAAACCAAGCGCAAGGCACAAAAAAACCCGCCTGATTGCGGGTTTTTCTGCAGTTCGTTGTTCAAGCCGTAAGGCCCTCGGGCTCGGCAAGTCCGTTCGCGCGGCAGCACGCGGTCAGGGTATTCGCCAGAAGGCAAGCGATCGTCATCGGACCGACACCTCCCGGAACAGGCGTGATCGCTCCGGCAACCGCAGCCGCGCTCTCGTAATGGACATCGCCGACCAGACGGGTTTTGCCCTCGCCGGCATCCACGCGGTTGATACCAACGTCGATCACGGTCGCGCCCTCTTTGATCCAGTCGCCATGCACCATTTCGGGGCGACCGACAGCAGCAACGACGATATCGGCCTGACGGACAACAGCGGCAAGATCCTTGGTCCGCGAATGGGCGATCGTGACGGTGCAGCTATCACCGAGAAGAAGATTTGCCATCGGCTTGCCGACGATGTTGGAGCGCCCGATGACAACGGCATTCATGCCCGAGAGCGACCCATGATAGTCGCGCAGCATCATCAGACAGCCAAGCGGGGTGCAGGGCACCATGGCCTTTTGGCCTGTCCCGAGAAGTCCCACGTTGGAAATATGGAAGCCATCGACATCCTTGGCGGGATCGATGGAATTGATCACCAGATCGGAATTGAGATGCGAGGGCAGCGGGAGCTGGACGAGAATACCGTGAACAGCGGGATCGTTGTTCAGCTTGTCGATAAGAGCCAGAAGGTCCGCCTCGGATGTGGAGGCGTCGAGCTTGTGCTCATAGGAATTCATACCGACTTCGACCGTCTGCTTACCCTTGGAGCGCACATAGACCTGAGAGGCAGGGTCTTCGCCTACCAGCACCACGGCGAGCCCGGGCGTGATTCCGTTCTCCTCCTTGAGACGGGTAACATGCGAAGCGACTTTCTCGCGGACGGTAGCGGCAAAGGCTTTGCCGTCGATCACTTTTGCAGCCATTCAGGCGACCTCCAAAATAACATAAGCCCGGTGTTTCGGGGCGAAAGTTCAGAATTTCCGCAACCGCGGTATGTGACGGGGGCAGAAGTTGACGCTTCCTGCCCCCGCCGTGTTCGAATTTCAATAACCTTAGAACAGACCTTCGATCTGGCCGTCGTCATTGAGACAGATGTTTTCCGCCGAAGGCACCTTGGGCAGACCGGGCATGGTCATGATCTCGCCGCAGATCACGACAACGAACCCTGCACCTGCCGAAAGACGCACTTCGCGGATCGGAACCGAGTGACCCGTCGGCGCGCCGCGCAGGTTCGGATCGGTCGAGAAAGAATACTGCGTCTTGGCCATACAGATCGGCAGATTGCCATAGCCCTGTGCTTCCCATTCCTTGAGCTGGTCGCGGATTTTCTTGTCCGCAATCACTTCGTCGGCGTGGTAGATACGCTTGGCGATGGTGTCGATCTTCTGGAAGAGCGACATATCGTCGGGATAGAGCGGCGCAAAGCTCGACGATCCACTTTCTGCAAGCTGGACGACTTTCTTGGCGAGATCCTCGATACCTTCCGAACCTTTGGCCCAGTGCTTACACAGGATCGCTTCTGCGCCCATTTCGGCAACATAGGCTTTGACGGCTTCAACTTCGGCGTCGGTATCGGTGACAAAGTGGTTGATGGCGACGACAACAGGCACACCGAACGATTTGACGTTCGAGATGTGGCGACCAAGGTTCGGACAGCCTTTCTTGACCGCTTCGACGTTCTCGGAACCAAGGTCGGCCTTGGCAACGCCGCCGTTCATCTTCATCGCGCGCACGGTGGCGACGATCACGGCCGCATCGGGCTTGAGACCTGCCTTGCGGCACTTGATGTCAAAGAACTTTTCCGCACCAAGGTCCGCACCGAAACCGGCTTCGGTCACAACGTAATCCGCGATCTTGAGAGCGGTGGTCGTGGCGATGACCGAGTTACAACCGTGTGCGATGTTGGCGAAGGGTCCGCCGTGCACAAAGGCAGGGTTGTTTTCGAGCGTCTGGACAAGGTTCGGCTGCATCGCGTCCTTGAGAAGAACGGTCATTGCGCCATCGGCCTTGATATCGCGGCAATAGACGGGGGTCTTGTCGCGGCGATAGGCAACGATCATATCGCCAAGACGGCGCTGCAGATCCTCGAGGTCCTTTGCAAGGCAAAGGATCGCCATCACTTCGGATGCAACGGTGATGTCGAAACCTGCTTCACGCGGGAAACCGTTGGCCACACCGCCGAGCGAGACGTTGATCTGACGTAGAGCGCGGTCGTTCATATCCATCACGCGGCGCCAAGCCACGCGACGGATATCGATATCGAGCGTGTTGCCCCAATAGATGTGGTTGTCGATCATCGCAGCGAGAAGGTTGTGCGCAGAGGTGATCGCGTGGAAGTCACCCGTAAAGTGCAGGTTCATGTCTTCCATCGGAACGACCTGAGCCATACCGCCACCCGCAGCGCCACCCTTCATCCCGAAGTTCGGCCCGAGCGATGCTTCGCGGATACAGATCGCGGCTTTCTTGCCGATGCGGTTAAGGCCGTCACCCAGACCGACAGTGGTCGTGGTTTTGCCTTCACCTGCGGGGGTCGGGTTGATTGCGGTGACGAGAACGAGCTTGCCGTTCGGCTTTCCCTGAACGCCGTTGATGAACTCTTGCGACAGTTTGGCTTTGTCATGACCATAGGGAAGCAAATGTTCGCTTGCGATCCCCAGCTTGGCGCCGATTTCCTGAATCGGTTTTTTCTTGGCCTCGCGTGCGATCTGGATATCGGTCTTGTAGCTCATTGCTCCTCCATAGAACTAACGCCGCACATGTCACGCGGCTCTCTAGTCCTGTGTCTAACGGGAGCGCCAGACAGGAACGGGGTCGATTCCGACATTTTCGGTGGCGGAATCGCCCAAGGTGGAAACCAAATTCCACGATAGGAACATTTTGTGGCCTAGGGCTTCCATCCTCGCTGGTCGGGAACATGCACCCGCAGCGCATCACCGACGGCGATTTTCCCCTCTCGTTCGACCCAAGCGGTAACACCGCGGCGACCGCGTGCCGATTGGACAAACGCCGCGCCCTGCCCGTTTTCATGGGCGGCAATCGTATCGCGCACAACGCTGCAAGGGCGGTTCTGCATGTCGACCGTCACCGTCGCGCCGCTCTCGAACTGGAGCCGCGAGGACGGGGGAATGAAGCTGAAATCGGGGATGCCTCGCACCACAATCGTCGCCCCGAGCCAGAGCGGATCGATCCGCTCCATCCCGAGCCGAAGCGCGATCTGCGCCAACTCTTCCTCGCTGACCAACGAAATCTGGCGGGTGTTCCGAATAGGAGTGTCTTTGGGATACTGGGCCGTCACCCGCACACAGGACGGTCGCGTTTCCCCATAATGCGCGTCGCCCACCGCCCCCGCAAAAGTCAGATCGAGCGCCTCGCGCCGCTGGGCCGTGATCTGTTTTCCCGACCGTTCGGGCATCAGTCCGAGCCACACGATCGTTCCGGAAAAGTCGGTCGGTTTCAAAGCGGGCATGTCGAACACCTATGTTTGCAGCAGTGGACGCGAAGACAGCTATCGAAAAATATCTCCCGCCACAAATGCAAACCCCCGAAACTCGGAGAGTTTCGGGGGCTGCTGTTCGGCCTGATAAGGCTTAGGCGGTCGGTTCGGGCTCTCCCGAAAGATCGGTCGCCTTGGGCTTGCGCGGCTTGCGCGTCTTGGGAAGCTCGGTCACCGATGCAGAGGTCTCTTCCGCTGCTTCGCCGCCGTTTCCGCCCGATTGTGGCGGCTCGCCGCGCATCACGCGCTCGATCTCTTCGCCGGTCAGAGTTTCGTATTCCAAGAGCCCCTGAGCAAGGCGCTCCCATTCGTCATGCTTTTCCCTCAGGATACGCAGAGCATTCTGGTAACCCTCGTCGATAAAGCGCTTCACTTCCTGTTCGATGAGCTCTTTGGTGTTCGCCGAAACAGAGAAGCCCGCAGTATTGCCCGAATAACCTTCGTGCGCCTCGGCATAGTCGATGTTGCCGACCTTGTCCGACATGCCCCAACGAAGCACCATCGCACGCGCAAGCTGCGAGGCCTGCTGGATATCGCCTGCGGGGCCGTTCGACACTTCGTCCTCACCATACTTGAGAACTTCGGCGGCCTTGCCTGCCATGGTCATCGCAAGCTTCTGCTCGCATTCAGAGCGGTGCCAGTTCAGACGGTCGATCTCGGGAAGAGACACGACCATACCAAGCGCTCCGCCACGGGGAATGATCGTCGCCTTGTAGACGGGATCACACTTGGGAAGAGCAAGGCCGACGACCGCGTGACCTGCTTCGTGATATGCGGTCTTTTCCTTTTGCTCGGCGGTGAGAACCATCGAGCGGCGCTCTGCGCCCATCATCACCTTGTCCTTGGCATTTTCGAAATCGACCATGGTGACAAAGCGACGACCCACGCGCGCCGCCATTAATGCCGCTTCGTTCACAAGGTTCATGAGGTCCGCACCCGAGAAACCGGGGGTGCCGCGCGCGATGATGCGAAGATCGACATCAGGGCCAAGCGGGGTCTTGCGTGCATGAACGGCAAGGATCTTTTCGCGGCCTTTGATATCGGGGTTCGGAACCGTCACCTGACGGTCGAAACGACCGGGACGCAAAAGCGCGGGGTCAAGCACGTCACGACGGTTGGTTGCCGCAACGATGATCACGCCTTCGTTTGCTTCGAAACCATCCATCTCGACGAGAAGCTGGTTGAGCGTCTGTTCGCGTTCGTCGTTGCCGCCGCCATAGCCTGCACCACGTGCACGGCCCACGGCGTCGATTTCGTCGATGAAGACGATACAAGGCGCGTTCTTTTTGGCCTGTTCGAACATGTCGCGCACGCGCGAAGCACCGACACCCACGAACATTTCCACAAAGTCGGAACCCGAGATGGTAAAGAACGGAACGCCTGCTTCACCCGCGATAGCGCGCGCAAGAAGCGTCTTACCCGTCCCCGGAGGGCCCACGAGAAGCGCACCTTTGGGGATCTTGCCGCCAAGGCGCGAGAATTTCTGGGGATTGCGAAGGAATTCAACGATCTCTTCAAGCTCTTCTTTGGCTTCGTCGATCCCTGCAACGTCGTCAAAGGTCACGCGGCCCTGCTTTTCGGTCAGCAGTTTGGCCTTGGACTTACCAAACCCCATCGCACCGCCACGGCCACCGCCCTGCATCCGGTTCATAAAATAGATCCAGACACCGATCAGCAGAAGGAACGGCAAAAGGCTGAGGAGGAAGGCCTGGAACGTCGATTGTTCCTGGCTTTCTGCGCGCACCGGAATGCCCTTGTCCAAAAGCAGATCGGTGATGTTTGCATCGGACGGCTTGATCGACACATAGCTGCGGCCGTCGGCAGCCGTATAGAGCAGCTTTTCGCCGTCTATCGTGACTTCGGTCACCGTGCCGTTGTCCACAGCAGAAACAAACTCGGAATAGTTCCGGCTCGAGGCCTGAAGGCTGTTGCTGCCACCACTGAAAATATTGAACAGCGAGACGATCAACAGGAACAGAACGACCCAGAAAACGATATTGCGCGCGTTACCCAAGGGGAACTCCTTTGAAATCCGTCGGAGACGCAAGAGTCGCGCCTGCCGTGTTCTTAAAATAGGGATCAGAAAAGGTTGTTCAATGCGTTAATACGAATGTGCGCAAACTCGTGACATCCCATTTGCAATTAAACGCCCAATCGGGATGGAAAACACCTGCAAATGGCGCAAAAATCACCGTTTCTCCGCACCAAACGGCAGGAGAGCCAAGCAAAGAGCGCCTTGGATGGCCCGTTTCGCGCCAGATCGCGCCAATCTGTCTCAGTCCGTTTTCCCCCAAGGTGCGCACTTTGGCGGTCTGCTCGGGCCCCTGTGCGATGACCCGCCGATCCCAAAGCGCCCCGACATCCGCCTCGATATTTTGAACGGCGACCGGCTCTCGGGCGATATGGATCACCCCCTTGCGAAGGTAGACAAGCGCCCCAGCAAGCGTAGCCGTCTCTTGGTAAGCGCCATCGACAAGTCGCTGAACCTTGTCGGCGCGGGGCGGATAATCGGCCCCGCCGACATAGCGGAGCGCGATGTTCAAATACCGCCGCCGCAAATCGCGGCTGAGCGATAGAAACACCTCTTCCTCAAGCCGAAGATCAATGGGCGTGACAGCCAAGCCGCCTTCGATCCTCGTCCAAAGCTCCTGCATCAGATCGCCGCGCGTGGACCGAAGGTTCGCAATGCTTTTGCCGAAGTCCAGTCCGAGACCTTCAAGCGAGGCGAGCGCTTTGCGGACTCTGACCCGATCATAATGGTCGTCCTCGTTCGTCGGATCATCGACCCAAGAAATGCCACGGCTCTCGAGCAAAGACCGAAGCGCCCCGCGCTCAATCCCGAGAACGGGACGATGGAACCTGATGCCATGGGTCTCGAACTGCGGCCTCATGCCCGAAAGTCCGTCAAGCCCCGCCCCCCGCATGAGGCCCATGACAAAGGTTTCGGCATTATCGTCGGCGGTATGCCCCAGCGCGATGTCCCCGATCCCCTCGGTTTCGGCCCAATCCGACATCAACCGATACCGCGCGCTTCGCGCCTCGGCCATGAGATTGCCCGTCGCCGGATGATCGCGCCATGTAAGGATGTGGTGCCCAAGGCCCCAGCCTTGGCAAAGTTCGCCCACATAGGCGGCTTCGGCCTTGGCTTCGGGGCGCAATCCGTGATCGACTGTGACGACACTCAGCGCGACGCCATGTAGCGCCGCCCACTCCCGTGCGAGCACAAGCAAGCCGAGGCTATCGCTCCCCCCCGACACAGCAAGGGCGAGCGCTTTGGGCAAAGCGTGAAAATGGGTGTGAAACGCGTCCTGCACCTTATCCGCAGGACAAGGACTGCATCGCGGCTTTGGCATCTGCTGCCGCCTCTAGGTCGGGAAAGCGCGATACGACCTCGGCAAGGGTGATACAGGCGTCCTGCACCTGTCCGATCGTGCCGAGCGAATACCCAAGCTTGAAAAGCGCATCAGGGGCAATTTCGCCCGACTGATCCACCGAGAAGCTTGCAAGATAGGCGCGCGCCGCATCCGTCATATTTCCAAGGCTTTCGAGAGCCTCACCGCGCAGATAATGCGCCTGTGCGTTCAAAGGCCCACCAGGATAGCTTTCGACAAAGGTTGCAAAAAGCTGAACCGCCGTTTCGAAATCACCTTCGGAGAGAGCGGCTTCGGCCGCAGCGAAATCGGCTTCTTCCCCTACGGCAAGCTCTGGGGTCGATGCGGATTGCTCTTGCGGCGCGGGGATCGACGCGGCGCTGTCCACACCGCCCAATGTCGTGCCCGTGCCGACGAGGGAAAGATCGCATCCCTCTTCCAGCTCGCAAAGACGGAATTCGAGATCGGTGATGCGGCGCGTTCCGTCCTCGGTTATCCTGTTGATCCTGAACTCGAGCTCTTCGGATTTTGCCGTAAGCCGCTGAAGCTCGGCCTCGATGGCATTCAAGCGATCAAGCGTGCTCCCCGAACCCGTGGTCGCCGTCAGCCCGCCGCTTGCCGAAAGCTCGGAGCGGAGATTTTGCACGTCGACATAAAGTGAAGAGAGCTGCTGCCGGATATCTGCAAGCGTTTCGGTTTGCTGCGCACTCGCCGCCAAGGGCGAGGACAGAGCAATAGCAACAGCGAATGCAAGACGTCGGAACATGCAGCTCTCCTTGTTAAGCGGTGATTTAGCCGATGCTACCGATCGAGATCACGGTCACGGCGCGGCGGTTGACCGAATAGCAGGACTCATCGGCGCAAACAGCGGTCGGGCGCTCTTTGCCATAAGAAATGGTGCGGATGCGGGCATCGGGCACGCCCTTGGACACAAGGTATTCACGCACAGCGTTCGAACGGCGTGCACCAAGCGCGAGGTTGTATTCGCGGGTGCCCTGCTCGTCGGCATGGCCTTCGATGAGCGCAAGGTAATCCGAGTTGGTCAAAAGCCAGCTGGCTTGACCATCGAGAACCTGCATCGCTTCGGCGGTCAGAGTGGACTGGTCCACGAGGAAGAACACGCGATCGCCTACGGTCTGGCTGAAATAGGCGGGGCTGGTCGGGTCACTGGCCGAACCGCCGAAACCCGCGCCTGCGGAATTGAGATCCACCGAATTGCCGTTATCGGCAAAGCGGTCGGGACGCGTACACGCGGCCGTCGAGAGGGCCAAGAGGATAAGTGCGGCTTTGGTAAGGCTGCGCATGGGAAGTTCCTGTATAGGTTATTGGTGCTCGTTGTCTGCTAGAATAGCACGGAGCGGACCCCTTGGGAATCCGCTCCTGATTTTGTTACCGCTGCAAGGGGCCCCATGACGGGTCAGAGGCAAATCCCCCCGTTGCGATCTGGCGCAGGTTGCGGCCCGAAACATCGACCGAATAGAGCGACGGCCCGCCGTTCGCGCCAAGCGTCTCGCGGAAGAACATCACCACGCGGCCGTTCGGCGACCACGTCGGACCTTCGTCCAGAGCGCTCCCCGAAGCCGAGGACAAAAGACGCTCTTCCGAACCATCGGTGCGCATCACACCGATATGGAAGCGACCCGCGTTCTGCTTGGTAAAGGCGATGAGATCCCCGCGCGGCGACCAGACGGGCGTGCCGTAACGCCCCTCGCCAAAGGAAATGCGACGCGCCTCGCCCCCGTTTGCAGTCATGATGTAAAGCTGGGGCGAACCGGAGCGGTCGCTCTCGAACACGATCTGGCTGCCGTCGGGCGAATAGCTCGGCGCGGTTTCGATCGAAGGCGCATTGGTCAAGCGGGTGTGCTGTCCCGTGAGCAGATCCGTGCGCCAGATATCGGTGTTTCCGCCGGAAGACAGCGAATAGATCACAGCCGTGCCATCGCGCGAGAAGCGCGGCGAGAACGACATTTCACCGGGCGCCGTAGAGACAGGCTGCGCAACTGCCGAAGCCACGTCAAGAACGTTGATGCGCGGCGAGCCGCTTTCGTAGCTGGTATAAAGCACACGGTCGCCTGTCGGCGAGAAACGCGGGGCAAGCACCAGAGAGTTGCCTGATGTCAGATACTGGATGCTGCTCGGCGCGCCGTCAGAGTCCATGATGGCGATTGCCTTGGACCGGTTGTCCTTGGGCCCGCTTTCGGCGACATAGATCACACGGCTGTCGAAATAGCGCTCTTCGCCCGTGATACGGGCATAGACCTCGTCCGCCACCTTGTGGGACATGCGACGCCAACCTTGGGTGGTGCCCGCAAATTGGAGCCCTTCGCCCATCTCGTTGCCCGAGAAAACGTCATAAAGGCGGAATTTCACGAAAACCTGTTGGCCCTGCACGGAAACGGCACCCGTCACCAGAGCCTGTGCATTGATGGCCCGCCAATCGGCATAGGCGACAGGCTGGCTAAAGCTGGCGTGCTGGCTGATGAAAGCGGACGGCGGGATCTGGCGGAACAACCCCGTGCCCGTCAGATCTTCGGCCACCACGCGGCTGATATCCGCGGCCAGTGCCTCGCTTCCCGCGGTTTCCGCCTGAAACTGCGGAATGGCAAAAGGCAGCGGCTCGATCACACCATTGGTGATGGTCAAGCGCAGCGGACCGTTTTGCGCCGCGACGGGTCCTGCAAGAACAAGGGCCAGAACCAGCGCCATGAACTTCTTAAACATATGCATCCTCATTTGCTCCGCACATCGGCGGCACACCCATAGCGCTAGTGTTAGCGCATGACTCGGGCAATTGATAATCTTTCGAACCGGCAAGAATACGCCAAGATGTGATGTATTGTTTCATCTTAGACGCATAGTTGCAGGATCAAATGTCAAAACCACCTGTTTCCAGTGGTCGTATTTGTCGGCAGGGAGGTTGAACCCACGCGCACCGCAGATCATCACCGCGCGCCGTGCGGTCTGGAATGCGGTCTGAGCAAGGTTATCCGTCCCGCCCGTCGCCGAGACAAAGCGCACGTCCCCGTCCACCTTGCCTTCGGGGGTAAGATCGAACTCTACCGTCACCACGACCCGCGCCCATTCGGCACCGGGGTCGACCGACCAACAACTGCTCACCGCAAGACGGAAGGCCTCTTGCTCCGAACCTGTCAGCGGGGGACCCGACGCCGTGGCGGTCGCAGGCGCCGAAGATTGGCTCCCTCCAGCCAAAAGCGCGGCAAGCTCTTCGGCTTCGGCATCCGTCGTGTCCGCAGCGGGCGTTTCCTCGGCCTGTGCCGTTTCGGTTTGCGGCGCAGGGGTCGGACGCGAGGGGCGCACGGCAGGACGCGGCGATGTATCGGGCGCGCCTGCAGGTATCTCGGCCTCTGTCACGATCTCGGTTGTCGTCTCTTCGGGTGCAGCTTGTTCCTGCACCACGGTTTCCTGTTCGGCAGGCTGCTCGGCATCCTCTTCGACAGCGGCCTGTTCGACAGGGGCGGTCTCTACATCAGGGGGCGGCGGCGCAACGGGCGTATCGGCCACGCGGTCCGCTTGACGCACTTGCGGGCGCTCGCTGACAGGCAAATCGGGCGCTCCGGCAAGCACCTCGGGTTGCGGCGGCTGGGGCGCTGTATCCGTCACTTCGGCGGGCGGTGTCGGCGGCTCGGGCTGGGCAGGAGGCGGCGCTTCCTCGGCAGGGGCTTCGGTCACGTCGGGCTGAACGGCTTCGGGAGCGGGGTCCTCTTGCGGAGCCTCGAGAGCGGGCGCTTCTTCCACGACAGGTGCGACGGGTGTCGTCGGCACCTCGGTCGTGGGTTGCGGCGAGGTCGCGCGAACGAGCGCCTCAAAAGACTCGCCCGACACGACCGTCACTTCGGTGATCTCGAACTCGAGCGGATCACTGCTCAATCCCCATCCGGCCAAAAGCCAGATAAGGAGAGCCAGATGGCCTGCGCCCGAGACATAGGTTCCGTAACTTACGGGCATAGCGCCCTTACTCCTGCGCCCCGCCAGGCGCTGTTGCGATGTCGGTCACAAGACCGATATTCGAGAAGCCACCCGCATTGAGCAGCCCCATAACCTGAGCGACACGATCCCAATTGTTGGACCCGTCCGCACGGAGATAAATCCGGTCAGAGGTCCGCTCTGCTGCAATCGCCTGAAGTTTCTCCACAAGTTCCGCTTCGTTCGTGTCCGAATTCTGGATCATAACGACGCCCTCTGCGGTGATCGTCACGGTCAGCGGCTCTTCCTCGTCGGCGGGCAAAGCACTCGCTTGCGTCTTGGGAAGCTCGACAGGAACACCGACCGTCATCAAGGGGGCCGCGACCATAAAGATGATCAAAAGCACGAGCATCACGTCGACAAACGGCGTGATGTTGATCTCGGACATCGGCTGGGCGCCGCCGCGACGTCGCCGCCGCCCTCCGCCCGAAGCCTTTTTCATGATACCCGCGCCCATGGATCAGCTGTCCAGCTGGCGCGAAAGGATCGTCGCGAATTCGTCGGCAAAGGCCTCGTAGCCAGAGAGGATGCGGTCGCTATCCGCCGAGAGCTTGTTATAGAAGATAACGGCGGGGATAGCAGCCAAAAGACCAAGTCCCGTCGCCAACAGCGCCTCGGCGATACCGGGGGCCACAACGGCAAGGTTGGTGTTCTGTTGCTGGGCGATCTCGATGAAGGAATTCATGATCCCCCAAACAGTCCCGAAGAGCCCGACGAAGGGTGCGGTCGAACCGACAGTCGCCAGAACGGGGAGCCCCTTTTGAAGGGCGCTTGCCTCTTTGGCGATGGCCACATCCATAGACCGATCGATACGGGCCTGCGCCCCCGCGATCAGACCGCCGTCCTGACGGTGGCTGCGACGCCATTCGAGCATACCCGCCGCAAAAATCCGCTCCGACTGACCGCGCGGCTTGGTGCCGATGGCATCGAACAGCTCGTCCAGCGGCTCGCCCGACCAGAACGAACGATCAAAGATCGCCGCTTCGGCGCGTGCCTTGCGGTATTGGATCATCTTGTCCACGATGACCGCCCAGCACCAGATCGAGGCACCGATCAGCATGATCATCACAAATTTCACCATAAAAGTGGCACGCGCAAAGAGTGCCCACATGGTGTAGTCGGTCGCTGCTTCCATAAATCTGCTCGTTTTTAGTGGCCGTTCGGGCCTATTTGGACCCGATTTACCCCATTTACGCGAACAAAGCCAATAGAACCGCGATCACAGCTCTGTTTTTCGCTGAAATCAGTGCAATGGTCGGCGGAGAATTGCCGGAAGCCGTGCAGGCGCGCCATTCGCGCCGATGGCGACAAGTGTCACATGCGCCGAAAAGAGCTTTTCGCCAGCGCGAAGCACATCCTGAGATAGAACGATCCGTGCACCCGTAAGCGACTCGACCCGCGTTTCGATGGTCAGTTCGTCGTCGAATTTGGCGGGGTGAAGGTAATCGGCTTCCACACGGCGCACCGCAAAGACGATCCCTTGCTCCTCCTTGAGCCGCGCCTGATCCACGCCCTGACTGCGCACCCATTCGGTGCGCGCACGCTCGATGAACTTTAGGTAATTCGCATAATAGACGATCCCCGCAAGATCGGTGTCCTCGTAATAGACGCGGCAGGAAAAGGTATGGATCACGACAGGGTCTCCTTTGACATGCGGGCAAAGAGCCGTAGGGCGTGTGTCTTTTCCTTGGCCACCGCCGGCAGGATCGGATCATAAACCGCCCTGAGTACGCCACCGATTTCGGGACGCAGCACGGGGACCCCCTTGGCCAGAGCAAGCGGCGAGGTTTCCGCAAAAGCGCTCTCGGACCAGAGCGCGAGCATTTGCACCGCCTGCCCCAAGGCGATGGTTTCGGCAGGAAGCTTGGACATCTCGGCATCCATCCGCAAGAACACGAAACAGGCGCAAATCGCGCCGTCCCTGTCAAAACGGAAAATGCGGTATTGATTGGCCTCGGCACGCTCGAGCCGCTCGACCACTTGGCGCAGTTCGGGAACGAGCTGATCGAGGTTCGGAACTTCGACAAGATCATTCCACTCGCGGCAGAAAAAGAACATCAGGTTGGCGCCGAACTCGGGATCGGTTTCCGCCATCTTGTGGCCAGCAAAGCCGACCACCAATTCAATCGCGCCCTTGATCGTCGAAAGCGTCGCATCTTCGACCCCGAAGACAACGGGGACAATCGGCCGCCCCCAACGCGCACAGAGGAATTCGCCATCGGCTCGGGTGAAATGGGCCTCGATCTGGTCGGGTGTCATCATCGGCACAGTCTCGCGTCTTCGGTCATTTGGCGCTCTCTTTGCACATCTCGGCGCAAGAACCAAGTCGCGCTTACTTCCCGAAGAGATCCTGTTGACCCTTGGGGGCATCAAGCCCGAGGTGACGCCAAGCCGCTTGCGCCAGCATCCGCCCACGCGGGGTGCGCTGGATCAATCCCTGTTGCAGAAGATAGGGTTCGATCACTTCTTCCAAGGCATCGCGGCTTTCGGACAAGGCCGCCGAAAGCGTTTCGATACCGACTGGGCCGCCGCCATAGCTCTCTGCGATCAGCCGAAGATAGCGACGGTCTGCCCCGTCGAGCCCAAGGTGATCCACCCCGAGCCGCGTCAGGGCACGATCCGCCAGAGCACGGGTCACGCGCCCATCTCCTTCGACAATCGCGAAATCCACCACTCGGCGCAAAAGACGACCCGCGATCCGCGGTGTGCCGCGCGCGCGGCGGGCAATCTCGAGAGCGCCGTCCTCATCGGCAGGTGCGCCAAGGAGCCGCGCTCCCCGTTTCACGATCTCGTTAAGCTCGGGCACCGTATAGAACTCGAGCCGCGTCGGAATGCCGAAACGATCCCGCAACGGCGTCGTCAAAAGCCCCAAACGCGTGGTCGCGCCCACAAGCGTAAAAGGTTGCAATTCGATCCGCACCGTGCGCGCCGCAGGCCCCTCGCCGATGACGAGATCAAGCTCATAATCTTCCATCGCGGGATAGAGCACTTCTTCGACCGCTGGGTTCAGACGGTGGATCTCGTCGATAAAAAGAACGTCCCGCGCCTCAAGGTTTGTCAGGATCGCCGCCAAATCCCCCGCCTTGGCCAGAACCGGCCCCGAGGTCATACGGAAATTCACCCCAAGCTCTCGCGACATGATCTGCGCCAGCGTGGTTTTCCCCAAACCGGGCGGACCATGGAAAAGCGTGTGATCCATCGCTTCGCCCCGCTGCTTGGCGCTCTCGATAAAGACGCGAAGGTTGGCGCGGGCCTCGGCCTGACCGATAAACTCTTCAAGTCCCTGCGGGCGCAAAGCGCGATCGCGGTCTTCTGGCTGCCTCTCGGGGCGCAATGTCGGATCAGGTTCGGTCATTACACGGCCTTACTTTGGAGCAAGCAGCTTGAGCGCCGCACGGATAAGCCCGTTTGTATCAAGATCAGGCGTCTCGCCCAAAGCCTGAGCCACAGCGCTCGCGGCCTCGGACGGACCATAGCCAAGGTTACCGAGCGCTGAAAGAGCCTCTGGCTGCGCCATGTTCTGGACGGGGGGCGCTTTGCGGGGCTTCGGCGCTGCGTCTTCGATCACCTCTTCCACATCGACGGCCTCGGCCGTGCCGCCCGACATCGCCATCACACTCGGGGCTTTGTCCTTGAGTTCGATGACCACACGCTGCGCGGTCTTGGGGCCGACGCCCTTGGCCTTGGCCACAGCGCTCCAGTCGCCCAACGCGATCGCACGGCTTACCCCGTCCGCGCCAAGCGCCCCAAGGATCGCCATAGAGGCCTTGGCCCCGATCCCTTGGACCGACATCAACAAGCGATGCCATTCCTTTTCAACCAGCGTCGTGAACCCGAAAAGCTGAAGCAGATCCTCGCGCACGAGCAAATCGGTATAAAGCGCCACCGCCTCGCCCTTGGGCGGAAGCGACGCCATGACCCGGTCCGAGACATAGACGATATACCCGACCCCACGAACATCGATCAGGATATGGTCGCTGCCCTTGTAATCGATACGGCCCGAAAGTTTTCCGATCATGCGCCCGCTTTCAGAATGGCCCGCTGGAGATGCCCCGCAGACTGGCAATGGTGGGAATGGCAAATCGCGATGGCCAAAGCATCCGCCGCATCCGCGCCCGCGATCTTGACCCCGGGAAGCTGGAGCTTGACCATATGGTCGATCTGCCGCTTGTCCGCGTGCCCCACACCGACCACGGCCTTTTTCACAGCGTTCGGGAGATACTCCCCAACCTCGAGCCCCGCTTGCGCAGGCACGAGCAAAGCCACCCCGCGCGCCTGCCCCAATTTGAGCGTGGCCACAGCGTCCTTGTTCACAAAGGTCTGTTCCACGGCGGCAGCAGTCGGCGCATAGGTCCGGAACACTTCGGTCAATTGGCGATGAAGGGACAAAAGCCGTTCCGACAGCGCCGCAGCCCCGTCGGATTTGCAGATACCATTCGCCACATGGGTCAAACGAGAGCCATCAACGTCGATGATTCCCCATCCCATGTTGCGAAGACCCGGATCGATTCCGATCACCCGCATGCTCTGCCCCTTGTTTTTGTTCTGGAACAAGGACTAGCACAAAACAAGAACACCCGCCAAGCCCTTTGTCCATCGCCTATTCGCGACCCTTCGAAAACGGCATACGACACCCAGTCTCGGGTTTGCCCGAAAACCAAGCAAAACAAAGGCGATTTGCACGAAATGAGGCATGCTGTGAATGCATAAGAACTATGCAAAAACACCTTCTAGTGCTGCGCTGCAGCAAAGTTTATCTGCCGCTCGAAACGAATTTTGGTCAGCGTTTGACCCACAGGAGATTGTCCGATGATCGAAGTAAACCAGTCCCGCGCCCTCAGCCCTCGCGCGTTCTATATCGCCTATGTCGCCTGCCTTGATGCCATTGATGCGGTCAAGCAAGCCTATGCCCGCCACAAGACCAAGCGCGAACTCGAAGCGCTCAGCGACCACGAGCTTGCCGATATCGGCCTCACGCGCTCGATGATCGACAAAATCTGATCAGTCGGCGGAAACGAACGTCGCTATCCGAGAGGTTAAGGGGTCGATCTTGAGAAGAGCGGCCCCTATTTGCTCGGGCAAGGTCCCCTGAGCCATCGCAAGACGTTGCTCTTCAAAGTGGTCGGCACCGATGCTTGTGACCGCAATCGTCTTGAGCACGAAAAACAGCCCCACGACAACAAACAGCGCCGCAAACGGAAAGCGCACGTCGATTTGGCGCGGTCGCAGCACGGGGCGCTGTCCCACATTGAAATCGACGCCGTAGATCGCTTTCATACGATCTTCGAACGACGGCTCGTGCCATTGGACTGGGTTTTGACGTGACTGTGACATTACTCAACTCGGGACCTAATCTACCCAAGCTATATGCCAAATGTGTGGCGGTCCACTGGCATAAGTCGGGCGAAATCATGTCACTGTCGCCAGAGCGCGATCAATCCTTGCGCATGGTAAGCGTTGTCCAGTCTCCGATGCTCGATCGCTTGTAAGAGCCGAAACCGTTTGCCCGATAGGTCTCTTCCACCGAATCGGCTTGCTCGTTCAGAATGCCCGAGAGGATGATGAAACCACCGCTTACGAGGTGCGCCGACATCTCGGGCGCAAGAGCGATCAGCGGACCCTTGAGGATGTTCGCAAAGATCAAATCAAAGGGTGCGACCTCGGCCAATGCGGGAGTGTCGAACCCTGCCGCTTCGACACAGGTCACCTTGCCGACAAGCCCGTTCGCGACGACATTCGCCTCGGCCACATCAACAGCCACGCGGTCGATGTCGGAGGCAAGGATCGGAACGCCGTCCCAAACCCGCGCCGCCGCCATGGCAAGCACGGCCGTGCCGCAGCCGATATCCGCAACCTTGCCTGCTGCAAGCCCGTCATCGAGCAGCGCATCGAACGCCTTGAGGCAGCCCAGCGTCGTGCCATGATGGCCCGTGCCAAAGGCCATCGCCGCATCGATCAAGAGCGGAACACGGCCCGAAGGCACCTTGTCGGCGTCATGGCTCCCGTAAACGAAAAAGCGTCCCGCTTCGACGGGCGCAAGCTCGCGGCGAACCTTGGCGACCCAGTCCTGATCGGGAATCTCCGAGACAACGAACCCGTTCGCCTCGTGCATCGCGGCAAGCAGGGCAAGCCCCGCCTGATCGGGTTCTTCGGTGAAATAGACCGCAACCTCCCACAGTCCCGAGTCGTCCTCGACCTCGAACGTGCCGACGCCCGTGGGCTCGGGGAAGAGGTTCTCGCATTTCTCGGCCAGAGCCTCTGCAGCAAGTTGACCGTTGATCGTGGTGATGGCGCTATAGGTCGTCATAAAAGTCTCATTCAGCAGGAGCCGCGACAGGGCGGGCAAAGATTGTCTCGTTCCCGGGCATCGGGTGGCGCGGGATCAAAAGTGCAAGAAGGAAAGACACCGAGGCCATTCCTGCGGCAAGAACAAACACCAAGAGCGGCGAATAGAGCCAAAGAACCCCAAGAACAACAGGCAGAAACACCGCTGCAATGTGGTTGATCGTAAAAGCCACCGCTGCGGTCGGGGCGATATCACCCGGATCGGCGATCTTCTGGAAATAGGTTTTGAGCGCGAGCGCCATGGCAAAGAAAATGTGGTCCACCACGTAAAGGGCCGAGGCCACGACGACACCCCAGCCGAACCAATAGACCCCGCCATAGGCCAAAAAGACCGTCACAAGCCCTGCGTATTCGATGAGGAGCGCGCGCCGCTCGCCAAAGTCGGAGACAACGCGCCCGATCACGGGGGCAAGCACCATATTGGCGATCAGGTTGATCAGGAAGAGCCCCGTCACTTCGTGCACTTCGAAGCCGAATTTCTCGACCATCATGAAGCCCGCGAAAACCACGAAAATCTGGCGCCGTGCGCCGGCCATGAACTGGAGCGCATAGTAGAGCCAATAGCGTTTGCGCAGGATCATCTTTTTGACCTGCGGATTGGGCGACTCGAATTGCGGATAGGCAAAGTAGCAGAACACCGCAATCACGGCCGTAATCCCGCCACCGACGAGGTAAACAAGATTATAGCTCAGATCAAAGGCCTTCCACGTCACGACGATCGACCCATAGGCCACAAAGGTCGCCGCCGATCCCGCGGCCAGAAGCCAGCCGAGCGTTTGCGGCGCTTTTTGCTTGTCGATCCACTGGAGCTGCAGCGACTGGTTCACCGTCTCGTAGTAATGGAAACCGATCGACGACAGGAGCGTGATGGTCAGAATCCCGCCCAACGTCGGAAAATAGGCCGTCACCGCCGTCGCCACCCCCAGAAGGAAAAGCGAAAGAACTCCAAGCACCTGTTCACGAAGGACCATGATCACAAGGATCACACCAATAGCGAGGAACCCCGGAATTTCGCGCACGGTGTGCAAAAGCCCGATATCGCCGCCGTCGAAATTGGCGACCTCGACCACAAAGTTATTGAGGAGCGCCGACCACACGTTAAAGGCCACCGGCATTCCCATCGCCATGAGAAAAAGAAGCGAGATCGGTCGCCGCCAAAACGGCAGAGTCTGCGCATCGGACAATTTTACAATTCTAGCCATATCCGCTCGATACGCCGAAAGCCGCCCGATGGCGAGAGGGAAACGCGCAACAGATATGCCAGTTTAGTTAAAGCACGCCGCTAGTAGAAACTCTGCGGATCAATGTCGATGGAAAGCCGCACCGAACCCGGCACCCGCACTTGAGCGACCCATGCGGCCAAAGCCTGTTGAATGGGCGCGCCCTTGGCTGCCTTGACCAAGAGCCGCACGCGGTGACGCCCCCTGATCCGCGCAATCGGCGCGGGCGCGGGACCATAGACCTGCGCCCCGATCTGTCGGAGCGGGCCGTCCCGCTTGGCAAGCTCGGACCCGAGATCGAACACCTCTTGAACCGATGGCGAAGACAGCACAATCCCCGCCATACGCCCATAGGGCGGCACGCCCGCCATGCGGCGCTGCTCGGCTTCGGCGGCCCAGAAATCCTCTTCGTCGCCCGAAAGGATCGCACGGATCACGGGATGTTCGGGCTGATAGGTCTGGAGCACTGCTTCGCCCTGTGCCGCAGCCCGTCCCGCGCGGCCCGCCACTTGCCGCATGAGCTGGAACGTCCGTTCCGCTGCGCGAAGATCCGACCCCTGAAGTCCGAGGTCCGCGTCGATCACCCCCACCAGAGTGAGCAGCGGAAAGTTATGCCCCTTGGCTACGATCTGGGTGCCGATGATAATGTCGGCCTCGCCCGCTGCGATCTGCTCGATCCGTTCCTTGAGCGCCCGCGCCGATCCGAACAGATCGGACGAAAGGATCACGGTCCGCGCATAGGGGAAAAGCGCTTCGACCTCCTCGGAAATCCGCTCGACGCCAGGCCCGACGGGCGCAAGTTTTCCTTCGACCTGACACGAGGGGCAAGCCTCGGGCATCGGCTTTGTTTCGCCGCACTGATGGCACATGAGCCGTTTGAGGAATCGGTGTTCCACCATGCGCGCATCACAATGATCACAAGCGATCTGATGGCCGCACGCACGGCAAATGGTAACGGGCGCATAGCCACGACGGTTCAGGAACACGAGCGACTGCTCGCCCTTTTCGATCCGCCGCGTGATCCCCGACTGCAAGCTGGGCGAAATCCATCGCCCCGAGGGGACATCCTCGCTGCGCATGTCGATCGCACTTATCTTGGGCATCACCGCCTCGCCGAACCGCGAGACGAGATCGAGCCGCCGATACTTGCCCGCATCCGCATTCGCCCAGCTTTCAAGGCTCGGCGTCGCCGAGGCAAGAACCACCTGCGCATCGTTCAGAGACGCCCGCAGCACCGCCATATCCCGCGCGTTATAAAGCGCCCCGTCCTCTTGCTTGTAAGAGGTGTCATGCTCTTCATCGACGACGATCAGACCAAGATCGCGGAACGGCAGAAAGAGAGCCGAGCGTGCACCGACAACCATCTGGGCCTCGCCCTGACCCACCATTTTCCAACAGCGCCGACGCTCGGTCATGGTCACGCCCGAGTGCCATTCGGCAGGCTTCGCCCCGAAACGCGCTTCAACCCGCGTGATGAATTCCGACGTGAGCGCGATTTCAGGGAGCAACACCAAGGCCTGACGACCCAGCCGAAGACATTCGGCCACCGCTTCAAGGTAAACCTCGGTCTTGCCCGACCCCGTCACCCCCTTGAGCAAGGTCGTGGCGTATTTGCCCTCCCGCATCCCTTGGGTGATCACTTCGGCGCAGGCCGCCTGATCCTCGGTGAGCGTTTTACCGCCATAGCTTGGATCAAGCCGCATATAGGGCGTATCGCGCGGCGTATCTTCTTCGCGCACGGCCCCCATCTTGACCAGCCCCTTGACGACAGAGGTGCCGACCCCCGCCATTTCGGCCAGTTCGCCAAGAGTGAAAGACAACCCGCCATAGTCGCGCAAAACCTCGATCACCCGCGCACGCGCCTCGGTAAGACGCTCGGGCACGCCTTCCCCCAGACGATAGACCTTGCGCATCGAAGGCGCATCACCAAGTCCGGGCGCACGGGTCGCAAGCCGTAGCATAGCGCTCATCGGCGTGAGCGTGTAATCCCCTGCTTTCAAAAGGAAACTGCGCATTTCTTCGCGCATGGGCGCAACATTGAGCACACGTAGGATCGACCGCACCTTGGCATAGTCGAAATCGCCCTTGCCCTCGCCCCAGACGACGCCGAGAACCTTGCGCGGACCAAGCGGCACCTCGACGAAAGCGCCGCGCCAGCAGCCGCCTTCGGGGGCTTTGTAATCCAGAATCCGGTCAAGGGGCTGTGCGGTCAACACGCCGACAAGCTCGCCCTCTTCAAAGAATTCCTTCACCTGCACTTGGGTCCCCGTTCTGTCCATTTATGGGGAGGTATAGCTTTGATCGACCTTCGCCAACCCCGAAGCCCCCACACCGCCTTTGCATTTTTCAACCAAAAGATTGCAAAAACCTTGCATAAACCCTTATAAGGTTACCCAAAGTTCGCCAAGAATAACGAGTAGTCCAATGAGCCAAGGCGCGATGATCGACGAGAAAATCCGCGAAACCATCATGGCCGCGCCCGAAGCGCTGCTGGATGACACAGACATCATGCGTGCTCTGGTCGCCGCAAACGAACGCACGATGGGCGGCAATATCGTCGATCTTCGCGGAATCGCGATGGAACGGCTCGAGTCGCGTCTGGACAGGCTCGAGGATACCCATCGTTCGGTCATTGCAGCGGCCTATGACAACCTCGCTGGCACGAACCAGATCCACCGCGCGGTTCTGCGCATGATGGAACCCACCAAGTTCGAAGATTTCCTCAAGGACCTCGGCGGCGATGTCGCCGATATCCTGCGCGTCGACTCGATCCGTCTCGTGCTCGAATCGGTCTCCAAGGCCGAGGACCCCGCGCTGCGCAAACTGGGCGACGTGCTCGCCGTGGCAGAGCCGGGATATGTGGAAACTTATGTCACCCAAGGGCGCAATACACCGCTTCGCCAAGTCACACTCCGACAGGTGCAACCCGCCAAGGACTCGCTCTTCGGCGACAAGTCGGATTTCATCCGCTCCGAGGCGTGTCTCGTGCTCGATTTCGGCGAGGGGCGGCTTCCGGGAATGCTCCTCATGGGCTCCGAAGACCCGCATCAATTCAATCAGGCCCAAGGCACCGATCTTCTCGCCTTTTTCGGCGGAGTGTTCGAGCGCGCCATGCGGCGCTGGCTTGGCTGATCGGTGCTGTCCCCCGCACTCACAAGGTCCCTTGACGACTGGCTGGCCCACGCACGCGCAATCGACGGTGCATCGGACAATACGCTCAAAGCCTATCAGGCCGACGTTCTCGGCTTTCTCGGGTTTATGGCGCAGCACCATGGCGACCAACAAGGGCTCGGCCCGATTTCACGCCTTACGGTAAGCGATATGCGCGCTTGGATGGCCCATGAACGCGGGCGCGGCGTCTCTGCGCGGTCCCTCGCGCGCGCGCTTTCTGCCGTCAAGACATTCTACCGCTGGCTCTCCGAACGCGAAGACTTCGAGCCGACCGCCGTTCTTTCCACCCGTGCGCCCAAGTTCCAGAAGAAACTGCCCCGCCCGCTCGCGCCCGATGCGGCAACCGATATGCTTTCCACCATCGATCTCCAATCCGGCGAGCCGTGGATCGCTGCGCGGGACGTGGCTGTGGTTACTTTGCTCTATGCCTGCGGGCTGCGGATCTCCGAGGCGCTCGGCCTCACGGGTGCTGCCTTTCCGCTCAAGGACGTGCTGCGCATCATCGGCAAAGGCGGAAAAGAGCGTCTCGTTCCCGTCCTGCCTGTCGCCCGATCCGCGGTCGCCGACTATGTCCGCGCCTGCCCCTTCGATCTCGCGCCGTCGGGGCCGCTGTTTCGGGGTGCCCGCGGCGGCCCCCTCAGCCCGCGCGCCATTCAAAAAGTCATGGAACAGGCCCGTCTTCAGCTCGGGCTGCCCTCTTCGGCCACGCCCCATGCGATGCGTCACTCTTTCGCGACCCATCTTTTGAACGCTGGTGGCGATCTGCGCACCATTCAAGAGTTGCTCGGACACGCGTCTCTCTCTACGACCCAAGCCTACACCGCCGTCGATACGGCCCGCCTGATGGACGTCTACAACCGCGCCCATCCCCACGCCCAATCGAACTGAGACCCCAATGTCGATCGAACGCAAAGCCCTCCTCGTCCATCTTTTTACCGCCACAGGCGCGGTCTTTGCGATGCTCGCCATGCTCGCAGCGGTCGACGGGCTCTGGGACGAAATGTTCATGTGGCTCGTCGTCGCCTTCTTCGTGGACGGAATCGATGGCCCTCTCGCGCGCCGCTATCAGGTCAAGCTCAACGCCCCCGTGTTCGACGGCGTGCTTCTGGATCTGATCATCGACTATCTGACCTATGTCTTCGTCCCCGCCTATGCGCTCTTCAAATCGGGGCTGCTGCCGGGGTGGACGGGCTGGATTGCGATCATCGTGATCACCTTTGCATCGGCGCTCTACTTTGCCGATACCCGCATGAAGACCAAGGATTACAGCTTCTCGGGCTTTCCTGGATGTTGGAACATGGTGGTTCTGGTGCTCTTTGCGCTGCACCCCAACTTCTGGGTGATCCTCGCGCTTGTCGTCGTATTGGCCGTCGCCATGTTCCTGCCGATCAAATTCGTGCATCCCGTGCGCACCGAGCGCTGGCGCATCGTCACCCTGCCCATGGCGCTCGCTTGGACAGGGTTCGCAGGCTGGGCCGCATGGGTCGGCTTCCATCCCGAAAGCTGGGCGCATTTCGGGCTGGTCGTCACCTCGATCTATCTGATCAGCGCAGGGGCCCTGCAGCAAATCCGCTACGGCAAAGACGGCTAGAGCGCCTTTGTCATAAGGCGATGCGCGATCCCCGCATCGTCGAACTCCGGCCCCTCGGCCACGAACCCGAGCCGCTCGTAAAAGGCAATCGCCGAGACCTGCGCACTAAGCCGCGCCTCGGTAAACCCTGCGGCTTTGGCGTGATCAAGCACCGCCTCCATCAGACGCCGACCAAGCCCCGTGCCCCGCGCGGCCTTGACCACGGCGACGCGTTGCACCTTGGCATAGCCTCGATCAAGCAGACGCGCGGTGCCCGAAGGGACACCGTTCTCCCGCGCCAGAAAATGGACGCACCGATCCTCGAGATCATCAAGCTCAAGCTCCGCAGGCACCTTCTGCTCCTCAACGAAAACAGTGGTGCGGATCGCGTAACAGGCCTGACGGTCCTCGGTGCTGGACACAACGGTAATCATATCATCCCCTTGAAAGTCCCAAGCGAAAAGGGCGCCCGAAGGCGCCCTGATCCTTATCCAAGCGCCGCGTCACAGCGGCCACAGACACCCTCGTGTTTGTGGGTCCCGACATCGGGCAGGATCTTCCAGCAACGTTGGCACTTCTCGCCCTCTGCCTCTTGGAATACCACAGCCACACCTGCGACATCGCCCATGCGGAATGCATCCTCAGGCGCAGGATCACTGGTCAGAACGATCCCCGAGGTGATGCACAGATCGTCAAAGGCGACGGTCTTGAGCGCATCCAGAACGTCTTGATCTTCGACATGGACCACAGGGGCCGCCTCAAGGCTGGCACCGATGACCTTGGCGGTCCGCTGGATTTCCAGCGCGGCGGTGACAACGCGGCGCACCTTGCGGATGTTGGCCCACTTCGCAGCCAGTGCCTCGTCCATCCACGCGGCGGGCGTTTCGGGAATATCGGTGAGATGCACCGATGCGCCCGCTTCCTTGTGACGTTCGAGCCAGACCTCTTCCATCGTGAACACGAGGATCGGGGCAAGCCATGTGGTCAGGCGGTTGAACAGGATGTCCATGACCGTTTGGGCCGCACGGCGGCGCGGCGTGTCGCCATCGCAATAAAGAGCATCCTTGCGGATATCGAAGTAATAGGCCGACAAATCCACCGTCGCAAAGTTGAACAGCGACTGGAACACGCCTTGGAAGTCGTATTCGGCATAGCCCTTGCGCACGACCTCGTCGAGTTCGGCAAGACGGTGCAGAACCCAGCGCTCCAGCTCGGGCATATCCTTGGGATCGACCCGCTGCCCCTCGTCAAAGCCCGCAAGCGAGCCGAGCATAAAGCGCATGGTGTTGCGCAGACGGCGATAGCTGTCGGCAACGCCCTTGATGATCTTGTCCCCGATGCGAAGATCTACGGTGTAATCCGACTGCGCCACCCAAAGACGCAGGATATCCGCACCGAATTCGTTGCAGACATCTTCGGGGGCCACGGTGTTGCCGATGGACTTGGACATCTTCATGCCCTTTTCATCCAGCGTGAAGCCGTGGGTCAGAACGCCCTTGTAAGGCGCACGCCCCTTGGTGCCACAGGCCTGAAGCATCGACGAATGGAACCAGCCACGATGCTGGTCGGTGCCTTCGAGGTAGAGGTCGGCGATACCGTCGGCCGTCCCATCGGGACGATCGCGCAGCACGAAAGCATGGGTCGAGCCCGAGTCGAACCACACGTCGAGCACGTCATAGACCTGCTCATAATCGTCGGGGTTGGCCTCGTTGCCGAAGACCTTTTCCTTGAAGCCTTCGACATACCACGCATCCGCGCCCTCGGCTTCGAAGGCTTCGGCGATACGGGCGTTGATCGCCTCGTTGCGCAAAAGGAAGTCGGGGTCGGTCGGCAAAGCCCCTTTCTTGACGAAGACGGTGAGCGGAACGCCCCACGCGCGCTGGCGCGAGAGAACCCAGTCAGGCCGCGCTTCGATCATCGAATAGAGACGGTTGCGGCCCGTTTGCGGGGTCCATGTTACCAGCTGGTCGATCGAGGTCAGCGCCCGTTCGCGGATCGTCTTGCCATAGGTGTCCTGACCGTCGTTCACCTCCTTGTCGATCGCGGCAAACCACTGGGGCGTGTTGCGATAGATCACAGGCGCTTTGGACCGCCAAGAATGCGGGTAAGAGTGCTTGAGCTTGGCCTTGCCGAAAAGACCGCCCGCACCCGCCATTGTCTTGATGTTGGCGACATTGGCGGGGCCTTCCTTGCCGTCGGAAAGGATGACATGCATCCCCGCAAACAGCGGCAAGTCCTTGCGATAGCTGGAATCTTCGGTGACGTTATAGGTCATCGGAAGCCCGAATTTCAGGCCGAGTTGATAGTCGTCATCCCCGTGCGACGGCGCGGTGTGGACAAAGCCCGTGCCCGCCTCTTCGGTGACGTGATCACCCGGCAGCATCGGAACATCAAAGTCCCACTCGCCGTTGCCGCCCTCGATCCCGCGATAGGGATGGGCAAGGATCATGCCTTCAAGAGCGTCGGCCGCGACATCGCCGACCTTTTCGAACGCGGTCACGCGGACGCCCTGCATGACGCTTTCGGCCAGCGAATTGGCAAGCAGAACGACTTCGCCGACCACAGCCGACGAATGCTCGTGCACTTCGGTGATACGGTAAAGCCCGTATTCGATCGAAGGACCGTACGCCACGGCGCGGTTTTGCGGGATGGTCCACGGGGTGGTGGTCCAGATCACGACCGTAAAGTCATCACCCGAAACTTTCTCGCCACCGACAACAGGCTTGAACCGCACCCAGACCTGATGGCTGGTGTGGTCGTGGTATTCGACCTCGGCCTCGGCCAGTGCGGTTTTCTCGACCGGCGACCACATCACGGGCTTGGAGCCTTGATAGAGCGTGCCGTTCATGAGCAGCTTCATGAACTCTTCGGCGATGACGCGCTCGGCGTGGAAGTTCATCGTCAGATACGGATCGGCCCAGTTGCCCGTGATCCCCAGACGCTTGAACTCTTCGCGCTGGATGTCGATCCAGCCTTCGGCGAACTTGCGGCATTCCTGACGGAAATCGACGACGGGAACCTCGTCCTTGTTCTTGCCCTCGGCGCGGTATTTTTCCTCGATCTTCCATTCGATGGGAAGCCCGTGACAGTCCCAGCCCGGAACATAGCGCGCGTCCTTGCCGAGCATCTGCTGCGAGCGGACGATAAAGTCCTTGAGGATCTTGTTCAGCGCGTGGCCGATGTGCAGATGGCCGTTCGCATAGGGAGGGCCATCGTGCAGGATGAAGGGCTCGCGTCCCTCCTTCTCGCGCAGACGGTCATAGATGCCGATCTCGTTCCAACGGGCAAGCCACTCGGGCTCGCGCTGCGGCAAACCCGCACGCATCGGAAAGTCGGTTTCGGGAAGGTTCAATGTGTCTTTGTAGTCAGGCGTATCGGCGCACATAGGAGCGTCCTTTTGGCGGATCATCAGTCATTTCGGGAATATCGGTGCGAGTTCTCAAACACCTTTGCCCGGCGTCTCTGGTCGTCAGAGCGCCGGGGAAATAATTCGAATGATGATCAGGTTCGGTTCCATCATGCGCAGGCTTATAGGACGCGGAAGGGCAAGGGTAAAGTGGGGCATTGGACCTGCGTCAGCTTGGCTACTTGCCGTTGTGCGGACATCGCGCGAAACTATCTCATATAGGAGAACACAAATGGCAGAAATCACACCAAGATTTCCGATCTCCGACGAAGAGATTGCCCGCGTTGTTCACGAGTTTTACGCAGTTGTTCGCACCCACCCCGGACTTGGTCCGGTGTTCAATCGTCACGTCAAGGATTGGACCGCCCACGAAGCCAAAATCATCGAGTTTTGGCGCAATGCGATCATGTTCGAACGCAACTATACGGGCAACCCGATGAAAGCCCACATGGAAGCGCGCGACGTCAAAGCCCAGCACTTCGATGTTTGGCTCGGGCTGTTCGACTCGGTTCTGCGGCGTGAATTGCCGCCGATCTCGGCCCATGCCTGGTCGATCCTTGCGCATCGCATCGGCCGAGGGCTGCGTCTTGGAGTGGAAGAGGCGAAGCGCCCTGTGGACGCCCCGCCGACCTTCTAGGTGCTTTTGCCGAAAAGCCCCGCCAGTGCACGCCCCACAAGGTCGTGGACCTGCGGCTTTTTGCCGACCACAAAGGGCAGCGGACGACAGACCTCGATCGCGGCGACCCCGACCCGAGCGGTCAGCGCCCCGTTGATCACGCCCTCGCCAAAGCGGCGCGAGACCTTGGAGAGCACGCCGCCCCCCGCAATCGAGCCGATGAGATCGTCCCCGACCGCGACGGCCCCCGTCGCCACCAGATGCGCAAAGACCGATCTGGCAAGCCGCCAATTCCCCAAAGTTCCCGAACGTCCGCCATATATCTCGGCAACGCGGCGGATCATTCGAAGGTTCGCGGTGAGTGCCGTCACCACATCCGCCAGCGCAAGCGGCACAATCGCCGTCACGGTGGCCACCTGTCGGGCGGCGGCCCGAACCTCTGCCGCGGCCTGCTCGTCCAGAGAGCGGAGCACTTCTGCCTCGGCGATCCCCAAAAGTCCGTCGGCGTCGAAAACCTCGCCCTCGCGCGATTTGACCTTGGCCAAACCAGCCGCGAGCTCGGGCCGCCCTGCGTAGAGTGCGCCGATTTCCTTGAGAACCCCCCGCGCCGCCTTGATATCGCCCGAGGCCGCAGCCCCAGAGGCACGCCGCGCAATACCGTCAAGCCGCTTGAGACGGCGGAACGATGCGACTTCGCGCAGCGCGATGATCAAGAGCACAAGGACAAAGCCGAGGAACAAAACCGTGACGATGCCGCCCAGAACGGGATTGCGTGTCAAAAGACCCGTCACATAATCCCATGCCGCAAGTGAAACCACGAAACCCGTCAGCGACAGGAGCAGCCCCCAAAACCATTTGGCAAGCGACGATCCGCGTCGGCCCATGACATTGGCAACAGTGGTCATCGCCACAGGCTGCGCATAGGTCGGCTCGTCGATGATCTGCGGCGCGTCGGCGGGGCTTTCGATCCGATCGTCAAGATCGATATGAAGGGGGCCTGATGTCTGGCTCATAGCCTGTCTCCGATCAAATACTGTGCCGCCCGATCAAGACGGATATGCGGCGGCCCCTCGCCCGCGCGAAGCGTCAAAGGGGCGGGCGCGAATTCCATCACCCGATACCCGCCACTGCTCCAGTCGCGCGCGCCCGACCGCGCAGGCGCAAGAACATGCGAGGGATCGATCGGCAGGGTCCCAGGAAACGAGGCGGCATTCGACCCTGTATCAAGCCTTCGTCCTTTGACGACGTCGACCTCTTTGCCGCTATGGGTCACGGTGTCCTCGGTCGTTGTCCGCAAGGCCGCAATCGACATGGCCGAAGTCGCAGCCCCTGCGAAATCGGCGCGGTCCTTGGCATCACGGAGCAGCGCCTCGGCCAATGCGGTCAACGCCGCGTGTTGGGTGTGATGCAGATGATCCGCCTTGGTCGCTGCGAACAACAGCTTTTCCACCTTGTGACCCGTCAGGATTCGGCTCAGGAAATTGTTCCTACCGGGACGAAACGCCATCAGGATATCGGCCATCGTCTGCCGCAAATCCTCAAAGGCCTGCGGCCCTGCACTCAGCGCCCCAAGAACATCGACAAGCACCACCTGTCGATCGATCCGCGCAAAATGCTCGCGATAGAACGGTTTGACGACGTTGCGCTTGTAACTCTCGAAGCGGCGCTCGAACTCCTGATAAAGCGATCCCTTGGCCGCACCCTCTGGCCTGTGCAGCGGCGCAAAGGTCAAAACGGGCGACCCTTCAAGATCACCGGGCAACAGGAACCGTCCCGGCGTCAGATCGGAAAATCCCTCTTTGCGCGCCGTCTCGAGATAGGCGCGATACGCGAGGGCAAGGCTACGGGCGCGCTCTTCGTCAAGCGGCGCATCCCCTTGGACATTGGCGACGGTGGCGGCGTAATCGCTCCCCGCCTCGCGCTTGGTCAAACGGCCCAGCGCCTCGGCGGACCATTCGGCATAGCTCTTGTCCAAAAGCCCCAGATCAAGAAGCCATTCACCGGGATAGTCGACAATATCGATGTGCACCGTCCGCGGCCCCGACATCCCCGCCAAAAGCCCGCGCTGCGCGACCTTGAGCGACAGGCGAAGCTCGCTCACTCGCCGCGTGCCTTCGGGCCAATGCGGATTGTCCGAGGTGATCGCGGCAAGATGGTCCTCATAGGGAAACCGCGGGATCGTGTCGTCGGGTTGCGGCTGAAGATAGGCCGACAATATCCGCCCCTCACCCGCCGCAAGAAGCTGCGGCATACGTCCACGGTCCAGCAAATTCGCGACAAGCGAGGTGATGAACACCGTCTTGCCTGCACGGGAAAGCCCCGTAACGCCGATACGGATCACGGGATCGGAAAACGGAGCGACCAAGGTTTCTCCGACCGTTTCAATGCTGCGCCCGAGTTCGCGGGCAATATCATCAATGCGCAACGGCGTTCCTTTCTCGCTTTGCGCACCATAGATAGGCACTTCGCAACCCGCTGTGTAGGGATTGATTTCCAAAGGGTTTGGACCTAAGCGCGACACATGCCCCGTTATGCGCTTCAGGTCGAATATCACGGCGCCCCCTTTGCAGGTTGGCAAAGGCAGGCCGATCAGCCCTCGGTTCAGGGCGCGATCGAACACGCGCTGTCGAAACTCGAACCGCGCGCCCATACCATTGCCGCAGCGGGCCGCACCGATGCGGGCGTCCATGCGACGCATCAGGTCGCCCATTGCGATATGGAACGCGACTGGGACCCGTTTCGTCTGTCCGAAGCGCTCAACTTCCACCTCAAGCCCGCACCTGTCGCCATCGTCCGCGCCGCGCGGGTTGCCGATGACTGGCACGCCCGCTTTTCTGCGGTCGAGCGCCGCTATACCTTTCGGCTGGTGTGTCGCCGCGCCCCCCTCGTGCACGAGGCAGGCCTTGTCTGGCAGGTCAAACATCCGCTCGACGGCACGCAGATGCAGGCGGGGGCGGATCGGCTTTTGGGGCGGCACGATTTCACAACCTTCCGCTCGTCGATCTGTCAGGCGGACAGCCCCGTGCGCACGCTCGACGAACTCCGTGTCGAAGAGATCGCCCGCCCGGACGGACAAGAGTTCCGTTTTCACGTCCGCGCACGCTCTTTCCTCCACAATCAGGTAAGAAGCTTTGTAGGCACGCTGGAACGTGTCGGATCGGGCGCTTGGACCCCCGATGACGTGACCCGTGCGCTCGAAGCCAAAGACCGCGCCGCGTGCGGCCCTGTTTGCCCGCCCGAAGGTCTCTACCTGTCGGGGGTCGGCTACCCCGACGATCCTTTCCCGCAAATCTAGGCAAAGCCTCGCCGATAGCCCGCAACGGATTCACTTGGGGTAATTTTTCCGATACACGGAACCCAAGAATACCGATGAACGTTAACCCATCGGAACAGACGGAGCGCGCCTTGGGCAAACTGAACCGAACTTTGACGACTGCGGCTTTTCTCGCCGTGGTGACTTCTGCGACCGCGCAAGAGGTCGAACTTCGCTTGGCGGATGAATTTGCCGATCTCGCCCCCGCGATCCAGAGTGCCTCCCTCACCCTCTCGCTCGGTCAGGAAGAGGGAACGCTGCCGCAAGATTACATCGCCGCCGCCCGTGCCGATTACCGCCGCATCCTCACGGCGCTTTATGCCTCGGGCCACTACGGTGCGACCGTTTCGATCAGGATCGACGGGGTCGAGGCCGCAGGAATGTCCCCCCTGACCCGCGTCTCTTCCGTCAATCGCGTCGACATCACGGTCACGCCGGGCCCGAGTTTTCGGTTCGGCACCGCCTCGGTCCAACCGATGGCCGAAGGGACCGACCTTCCCTCGGGCTTTGCAACGGGCGAAATCGCCGAAAGCGGTCTGATCCGCGACGCCGCAAAAGCCGCTGTCGAGGGATGGCGGGACGACGGCTATGCCAAAGCCGACATCAGCGCCCAAAGCATCCGCGCCAATCACTCCACCGAAACGCTCGACGCCGCCCTGACCGTCGGAACGGGTCCACGCCTGACCTTCGGCACCGTCGCGGTCGAGGGCAACAACGGGATACGGGCCGACCGTATCCGCGACATCGCCGGCATCCCCGAAGGCGAAACCTTTTCGCCCAAAGCGCTGTCGGACGCGGCCAGCCGTTTGCGGCGCAGCGGCGCTTTCAGCTCGGTCGCCATCACCGAAGACGAAGCGATCGGGCCGAACGACACCCTCGCCACCCTCATTCAGGTGGACGAAGCCACCCCCCGCCGTTTCGGTGTGGGCGCCGAACTTTCCTCTTCGGACGGGCTCGTGCTCAACGGCTATTGGCTCCACCGCAATTTCCTCGGCGGGGCCGAGAGCTTTCGGATCGAAGGCGAGATTTCAGGCATCAGCACCAAGGGCACGTCCACGCTCGACTATAGGCTGAGCTATGACTTCCTGCGCCCCCAGACTGGCCCCTTCCGCACCGACTTTTATTCCAACGGTGCCATCGAAGTGCTCAACGATCCCGGCTATTTCCTCAAGCAGGTGCGCGCCGAGGCAGGCTTTACGCGCCTCTTCGACACCCTCACCCTTTCGGGCGGTGTCGGCTTCTCCTCTGCCGAAGTGCGCGACGATCTCGGCACGCGGCGCTATTCGGTGGTCAATGCCCCCTTCAGCTTGGAATGGGACAGACGCGATACACCGCTTGACGCAAGCTCGGGCTATTACCTGAAATCGACCGCAATGCCGTTCTTCGGGATCGGGGCCGTCGACAGCGGCCTTCGCGCCGAGGTGGATGCCCGCGCCTATCGCAGCTTTGGTGAAAGCGACCGCCTGACCCTCGCCGCGCGCGGCCAGCTTGGCGCCATCGCAGGCCCGACCGCAGAGCGCACGCCCGCAGATTACCTTTTCTACTCGGGCGGAAGCGACACCGTGCGCGGGCAAAGCTATCAATCCTTGGGCACCACTCTCAACAACGGGGTCAAGATCGGCGGCCTCTCCCTTGCCGCCGCCTCGCTCGAAGCACGCTATGACGTGACCGAAAAAATCGGCGCGGTCGGCTTCTTCGACATCGGTTATGTCGGTGCCGACGCGGTCCCTCTGCGCAACGGCAACTGGCACGCAGGCACGGGCCTCGGCCTTCGGTATGACACAGGCATCGGGCCGATCCGCCTTGACCTTGCCACGCCTGCCAACGGCGGACGCTTTGCCAAAGCGCTGAGCGTTTACGTCGGGATAGGACAATCCTTCTGATGCGCTATCTGACCCTTTGTTCCATCGCCCTCGTTGCGACCCCGCTTCTCGCTCAGGATACAAGCCAGCAAGAGGCCGACCGTGGCTATCTCGCGGGACTTATCGAAAACGCGCTTTCGGGATCGGGACGGCAGGTCATCATCTCTGGCTTTGCAGGGGCGCTCAGCTCCAAGGCAACGGTCGAGCGCCTGACCATCGCCGATGCCGACGGGATCTGGCTTGATGCGCGGGGCCTTACGCTCGATTGGAACCGCGCGGCCCTCCTTCGTGGCGCAATCAGCGTTGAAGAGTTTTCCGCCGCCGAACTGATCGTGCACCGCGCGCCCGTCGCTGGCGAAAGCGCACCAACGCCCGAGGCCACGCCCTTTGCACTCCCTGATCTTCCCGTGTCCATCGACCTTGGAACGCTCGAGATCGGCCGCGTTACGCTGGGTCCCTCCCTCTTGGGCGAAGAGATTGCGCTGACCCTAAACGGCACTGCCTCGCTCTCGGACGGTGAAGGAAACGCGACCCTCAACGCCGCGCGGCTCGACGGCGCCGAAGGACGGCTCGGCCTCACAGGCAGCTTCATCAACGAAACGCGGTTTCTCGACCTCGACCTGATCCTGACCGAAGGAGAAGCGGGGATTGCGGCGCGTCTTCTTGACCTGCCCGATCAGCCAAGCGTCGATCTCGCGCTCAAAGGCACAGGCCCCCTTACAGACTTTTCCGCAGAGCTGACCCTCGCCACCGACGAGATCCAAAGGCTCGCAGGCAACTTTGCCCTCGGCGCGGTCCCGACCGATGTCGAAGGCCGCTTTGATCGCACCTATTCGCTCGATCTCGGCGGGGATGTCACTGCGCTCTTTCTGCCGCAATATCGCGACTTCTTTGGTCCCGACATCTCTCTCAGGGCGAGCGGCACCCAATTCGCCCAAGGCGGGTTGACGCTCGACACCCTCGATCTTGCGGCGCAAAGCATCACCCTCCAAGGCTCCGCCGCGATCGACGCCCAAGGCTGGCCCGAAAGCTTCAGCCTCACGGGCAACATCGGCGCGGCGGATCAAAGCGCCGTGGTGCTGCCCCTCGCAGGCCCCGTCACCCAAATCGAAAGCGCAGAGATTGCGGTTTCATTTGACGCCACCTCAGGCGAGGCTTGGACCGCGAATATCAGCGCCACGAACTTCGAACGACCGGGGCTCGGTATTCCGTCCCTTGACCTGAGCGGCGGCGGCATCATCCGGCGCGGCGACCTGAACGGGCTTGGACAGATCACCGCCGACCTCGACTATGCGGCGCAAGGCATCGCTCTGGATGACCTCGGCATGTCCGATGCTTTAGGGGATACCATCGCGGGACGTCTCGCCCTCCGCTATGGCGAAGGCACTCCGATCAGCATCGACACGCTGACCCTGAACGGGGCGGGCCTTAACGTCCAAGGCACCGCGTCCATCGACACCCGTGACACCCTTGCCGTCACCACCGACCTTCTGGTCGAGGCTCAGGCGCTCGAACGGTTCAACACCCTGCTCGGGCAAACCTTGGGCGGCAGCGCTTCTCTGGCTGTTGCAGGGGACATCGCGCCGCTTTCGGGTGCGTTCGACTTCACCGTCGATGGCCGAACGCAGGATCTCGCGCTCGGGATCAATGAACTCGACGGCCTTATTGCGGGCCAAGGCACGCTTTCGCTCGAAGCGGAGCGCGACGAAAACGGCACCCGCCTTCCGCGGCTCGCCATCCGCACCCAAGGCGCAAATCTCGACGCAAGCGCCGCAATCACTTCGGGGGCGAGTTCGGGGGATCTCACGCTCGCGATTGCCGATCTCGGACGTATCCGCGACGGTCTTTCGGGCGCGGCCACCCTGACCGCCAAAGGCACGCGCAGCGCAGAGGCCCAAGTCGACCTGACCGCAGAGCTGACGCGCGGCTCGGACACCATCCGCCTTGCCGCGCAAACGCCCGATATGACCCAAGGCGCGCCCTTCGACGTGACCCTCGCCGCGCAGATCGCGCAGATCGCGGACTATGCCCGCGCCTTCGATCAAAGCCTGAGCGGCGGCCTCGGCATCGAGGCCCAAGGCACCCTTGCCACGGACGCGAGCACTTTTGACCTTGATCTGACCACGCGGGGCCAGAACCTCGCATTGGGGATCGATGCCGCCGATACGCTCCTGCGCGGCGGCTCCACCCTCGCCGCCAAGATCACCCGCGACGCAGGCGGCACCATCGCGATCACCGATGCCGATTTTGCGGCCCCCAACGTCTCAGCGGCGGCGAATGTGACACTTGGCGGCGGCTCCTCTCGCGCCACCTTCAACGCGCGCTTCCCCGATATCGCCGTCATTACGCCCGACATCAGCGGTGCAGCCACCCTTGACGGCACCGCCCGCCAAGGCACCGACGGCGCTTGGTTGATCGACATCGACGCCAGCGGACCAGGCGGCACGAGCGCCAACGTCAACGGCCGTGTCGGCACCACGGGCCGTCTCGACATCGCGGCGCGGGGCGTCGCAGCGCTCGGCCTTGCCAACAGCTTTATCGAACCACGCCGCATTCAGGGGACCGCCGACTTCAACCTGCGTCTCGCGGGTCCTGCCGCACTTTCGTCCCTCAGCGGCAGCGTCTCGGCCACGGGCGCACGCCTGAGCGCTCCGACGCTGGGGCAATCGGTCAACGATCTGGGCTTTGATGTGACCTTGGGCGGCAATCAGGCGCGGCTCACCCTGAACGGCGCTCTTGAAAGCGGCGGCGCTATCGCGGGCCGTGGCTCGATCGGGTTCGGCACAGGACTGCCTTCGGCGCTGACCATCGACCTGAACGAGGTGGTGCTGCGCGATCCCGAACTCTATCAAACCACCGTCAACGGCTCGGTTGCGATCAACGGCAATCTTGCAGGCGGCGCAATGATTGCGGGGACGCTCAACCTCGGCGCTGCGGAAATCCGCGTGCCCTCCTCTTCGGTGAGTGCCTTGGGCGATCTGCCCCAAGTCGCCCATGTGAATGCCCCTTCGGATGTCGCGGCAACGCTGGGCCGCGCGGGTCTCACACTCGGCGGCGTTGAAATCGGCCAAGCCGCAAGCGGCGGCTCTTCCCGCCCGTTCGGTCTCGATCTCGCGATCAACGCACCGTCCAAGATTTTCGTGCGCGGGCGCGGGCTTGACGCTGAACTCGGCGGACGACTGACCATCGGCGGGACCACTGCAAACGTCATTCCCGTCGGCCAATTCGATCTTGTCCGTGGTCGCCTCAATATCCTGCAACAACGCTTTGATCTCGACGAGGGCGCGGTCTCGCTTCAGGGCGGCTTCGTGCCCTTTATGCGTCTTGTCGCCACCTCCAAGGCGCGGACGGGCACCACGGTCAGGATCATCGTCGAAGGTCCCGCAGACGAACCCGAGGTGCGCTTTACCTCGACACCCGATCTGCCGCAGGACGAAGTCCTCTCGCAGCTTATCTTCGGACGTGATCTCGCCTCGATCACCCCGTTCCAAGCCGTGCAACTCGCCGCCGCCGTCGGGACCCTCGCGGGACGGGGCGGCACTGGGGTTGTCGACAACCTTCGCGCGGGGATCGGTCTTGACGATATCGACGTCACCTCGGACGACAACGGCAATGCCGCCGTGCGTGCGGGCAAATACATCTCGGACAACATCTATACCGATGTCACCGTGAGCAGCGACGGCACCACCGCGATCGATCTCAACCTCGATCTGACCGACAGCTTCACCGCAAGAGGAAGCGCGACCTCGGACGGGGAAACCAGCCTCGGTATCTTCTTCGAGAAAGACTACTAAGCAAAAAGGGCGGGAAACCCCGCCCTTTCGTCATACCGTCCCGACCACTTCGCCAAAGGCATTGTCCTCGTGATAGGGGCAGGACACCAGATGCCCCTCGGCCACTTGGGCGACTGCGGGCCTCTCGCCTGCACAGGCCTCTCGCGCGATGGGACACCGCGTGCGGAACACACAGCCCGACGGCGGATCGAGAGGCGACGGAAGCTCGCCCGAGATCACCGCACGCGGACGCGACTTTTCCAGAACAGGATCGGGCACGGGCACCGATGAAATAAGCCCCCGCGTATAGGGATGGCGCGGATTGCCGGTCAAAGCCTCGGCCCCCGCGACCTCCATCATCCGTCCAAGATACATCACCGCGATGCGGTCCGAGATGTGCTTTACCACGCTCAGATCATGGGCGATGAAAATCATCGTAAGCCCGAGGTCTTTTTGCAGCTCCTTGAGAAGGTTCACCACCTGCGCCTGCACCGACACATCGAGCGCCGAGACAGGCTCATCACAGATGAGCAGCTTGGGTTTGAGGATCAGCGCGCGCGCAATCCCGATCCGCTGGCACTGCCCGCCCGAGAATTCATGCGGATAGCGGTTCACAAGGTTCGGCAACAGCCCGACCCGCTCCATGAGGTCCTGAACGCGCTTGCGCACTTCGGCCTTGGGCAGCTTGGGCTCATGCGTGATCAGAGGTTCGGCGATAATCTCGCCCACGGTCATGCGCGGATTAAGCGCGGCAAGCGGGTCCTGAAACACCATCTGCACATAGCGCCGATGATGCCGACGCGCCTCGGGCGCCATGCTCAAAAGGCTCTCACCCTCGAAAAGCACGTCCCCGCCCGTGACAGGCGCAAGGCCGCAGATCGCACGGGCAATCGTGGATTTACCCGACCCGCTTTCACCAACGACACCAAGACATTCACCGGGCTGCACGTCAAAGCTCATGCCGCCGACCGCCTGAAGCGACTTGTGCGGCGTCCACGGCCAAGCTCCCGAAGGTTTGATGTCGAAAGTCACCCGAAGGTCACGCACCGAAAGAATGGGATCAGACATGGCTCAGCTCCTCTGTCGGAACGTGACAGGCACGGCGATGCGCCTCGCCTGCAATGACGGGCTTTGCACTCTGGCAAACATCCCGCACTTCGGCGCAGCGCGGCGCAAAGGGACAGCCCTCGGGCAGTCGGGACATATCCGGTGGCTCACCCGCGATGGCGAGCAAAGCCTCGTCCTTGCGGTCGAACCGCGGCACAGCCCGCAAGAGCCCGCGCGTATAGGGATGGCTCGGACGCGCGAAAAGAGCTTCGGTCGCGGCCTCCTCCATCACCTGTCCGCCATAGAGAACCAGCGTGCGGTCACAAAACCCCGCCACGACCCCGAGATCATGCGTGATCAGGATCACAGCCGTGCCGAACTCCTGACGGATATCACCGAAAAGCTCCATGATCTGCGCCTGCACCGTCACGTCGAGCGCCGTCGTCGGCTCGTCCGCGATCAACAGCTTGGGCTGACACAAAAGCGCCATGGCGATCATGATCCGCTGCCGCATCCCGCCCGAAAACTCGTGCGGATACATGGTGATGCGCGCCTTGGCATCGGGAATGCGCACCGCGTCGAGCATCTTGGCCGCCTCGGCCACCGCATCACGTTTGCTCATCCCCTTATGAAGCTGGAGCACCTCGGCCATCTGGTCCGAAATCCGCATATAGGGATTGAGCGAAGTCATCGGGTCCTGAAAGATCATCGCCACTTCGTTGCTTCGAATGCGGTTCAGCTCTTTGCGCGACATGGTGAGCAGGTCTTTGCCTTCATAGAGCGCCTGCCCCGTGGCCTTGCCGTTCCGCGCCAAAAGGCCCATCGCGGCAAAGGCGGTCTGGCTCTTGCCCGATCCGCTCTCGCCTACGATGGCAAGGGTCTCGCCCTTTTCGACGGTGAAGGACACTCCGTTGACGGCATTGACCGCGCCGTCGCCGGTCTGGAATTCGACCCTAAGGTCTTTGATCTGCAAAAGGCTCATGGGTCAGCGGTCCTTGGGATCAAGTGCATCACGAAGGCCATCGCCCACAAAGAAGAAGGCATAAAGCGTGATGAGAAAGAAGAAGAGCGGGAAACCGATCATCCACGGCGTGCCGAAGCCGAGCTGGCTCGCACCGGCGGAAATCAGCGCCCCGAGCGAGGTCATCGGTTCCTGAATCCCGAGCCCGAGAAAGCTGATAAAGCTTTCCGTGATGATCAGCTGCGGAATGAGGAGCGTTGCGTAAACGATCACGATCCCCGCAAGGTTCGGAACGATGTGACGCAGGATCACGGTAAAGGGTTTCACCCCGGTTGCGACGGCCGCCTCGACGAACTCCTTGTTCTTGATGGTCAGCGTCTGTCCCCGCGCGATGCGCGCCATATCAAGCCATGAAATCAGCCCGACCCCGACAAAGAGCATCACCATCGAGCGGCCAAAGACCACAAGCAGCAGAATGATCACGAACATGAACGGAATGGCGATAAGGATATCGACGATCCGCATCATCACGCTGTCGATCCGCCCGCCCATATAGCCTGCAAAGGCACCATAGAGCGTGCCGACGACAACGGCGACAAGGCTGCCGATCACACCGACGAGGATCGAAATCCGCGTGCCCTGAACGACGCGGGTATAAAGATCCCGCCCCTCCTGTTCGAGCCCGAAGAAATGCGCGTTCTCGATACTCGGAGCGCCAAGGTTCTTGATATCGCGGCGAAGCGAGAAGTCCACGAAATCGGGTTCATGTGGGCTCAGATACTGGCCGAAGAATGCGAAAACGAGAACAAAGCCGAGAAGAACAAGGCTGATCAAAGCGGCGCGATTGCGGACAAAGCGGCGAAAGGCATCATGCCAGAGGCTCCGCCCCTTGATCGCTTGGGCATTGGCAACACCCGCGAGCTGGTCTGCTGTAGTGCGACTGAACATGCTGCCCCCTCAGTAACGGATTTTGGGGTCGATCCACGCATAGAGCAGGTCGACAATCAGGTTGAAGAGAATGGTCAGCGCCCCCATGAGGATCGTGATCCCCATCATCACCGAATAGTCACGGTTAAAGGCGGCGTTGACGAAATAGACGCCGATCCCGCCGGTCGAGAAATAGCTGTCCACAATCACGGACCCCGTCACCATAAGAACAAAGGCGGGCCCGAGGTAGGAAAGCACAGGCAGCATCGCAGGCTTGAGGGCGTGGCGCAGAATGATCCGCCGATCCGAAAGCCCCTTGGCCCGCGCGGTGCGGATGAACCCGCTATTGAGCACCTCGAGCATCGAAGAGCGGGTGATCCTCGCGATCGACGCCATATAGGAGGTCGAGAGCGCGATCACAGGCAGGATGAGATACTGGAGCTGCCCGCCGTTCCATCCCCCACCGGGGAGCCAACCAAGCCAGAGCGTAAAGACAATCACCAGCATCGGGGCCATGACAAAGTTCGGAAGCGACTGCGCGCCGATGGAAATCCCGACGGCAAGATAATCAAGCCACGTATTGTGGCGGATGGCGGCCACAACGCCCAAGGTCACACCGACGATCACGGCTAAAACGAACGACCAGAAGCCATAGGTAAGCGTGACGGGGAACCCCTGAGCGATGATGTCGTTGACGCTGCGGTCCTTGTATTTGAACGACGGGCCGAAATCGAAATGCACCACGACGTTCCAGACATAGTCGAAGATCTGTTTCCAATAAGGCTGATCAAGCCCGTATTTCGCCTCGATATTGGCAAGCACTTGCGGCGGCAAAGGACGCTCTGCGTTGAACGGACCACCGGGCGCGGCGAACATCAGAACAAAGGAAATGACGATCAGCACAAGGATCGTCGGAATGGCGACCGCAAATCTGCGGGCGATAAAAGACAGCATCTCGAAACCTCTTGCAGAAATGCCAAAGGCCCGCGCCCCCATGACAGGGGCGCGGAACCGTTAAGCAAACGTCGCTTTATTCGGCGACTTTGTAGAGTTCGCGGGAATACCAGGTCTGCTGGACGTTCTCCAAGGGCCAGCCCTTGATCGCATCGTTCAGCATGAAGTTTTCGGTGTAGTGATAGATCGGGATGATCGGAACATCAGCCGCGATGATCTCTTCCACCTTGGTGTAATTCGCGCTCGGATCGGCAAGGGTCTTGGACTCGGCCAAAAGCGCATCGACTTCGGGGTTGTTATAGCCGGCGTCGTTATAGCCCGAGCTCGAGTTCATCAGATCGAGGAAGGTCGAGGCTTCGTTATAGTCGCCACACCAGCCCGCACGCGAAACGTCGAAGTTGCCGTTGCCCCGCTCTTCAAGGAAGGTCTGCCATTCCATGTTCGCTAGCGTGGTTTCAACGCCGAGCGTCTGCTTCCACATCTGGCTTACGGCGATAGCGACCGACTTGTGCGCTTCCGAGGTGTTATAGAGGATTTCAAGGCTGATCGGGTTATCCGAGCCATAGCCTGCCTCGGCAAGCAGAGCCTTGGCCTTTTCGTTGCGCTCGTCTTGGGTCATGCCTGCGGCTTCCACCATCGGCACCTCGAAGCCCGCAGTCGCGCCGGGGGTAAAGGTATAGGCGGGGAACTGACCTGCGGCCAGAACGTCCTCGACGATGATGTCGCGGTCGATGGCAAGGCTCAGAGCCTGACGCACGCGCACATCCTTGGCCCACTCGGGCGCGGTGTCACGCATGTTCATGTTGTAGTAATAGGAGCAAAGGCTCGGCACCGCGATGGCTTCGTTCGGATACTCCTGAACGAGGCTCGGGTATTGCCCCGGCGGGAGCCCTTGGGCGGTCTTGTCGATCTCGCCTGCCTGCCAACGGGTCAGCGCTTGGGTCGAGTCGTTGATGATCAGCATCACGACCTTGTCGATCAGCACATTGTCCGCATCCCAATAGGTCGGGCTCTTTTCGCGGACAAGACGCTCCTGAAGAACGCGCTCGGTGAGGACATAAGCACCGTTGCCGACGAAATGCTCGGGCGTGACCCAGTCGTTGCCGAACTCTTCAACCACATGCTGCGGCACGGGGAATGTGGTGCCATGCGTCACCATCTGCGGGAAATAAGGAAGCGGCTGGGTGATGCGGACTTCGAGCGTCTTGTCGTCGATCGCTTTGACGCCAAGCTCGGTCACAGGCTTTTCACCCGCGATCACGGCGGCGGCATTCTCGATGCTCATCAGCTCGATATACCACGAATAGGGCGAGGCGGTCTCGGGGTTCGCCGCACGCTGCCATGCATAGACGAAATCACCGGCGGTGACGGGCGTGCCGTCCGACCACACCGCATTGTCGCGCAGCGTGAAGGTATAGGTCATCTGGTCTTCGGATACCTCATACCCCGTCGCAACACCGGGAACGGGGTTGCCGTCGGGGTCCTGGTTCAACAGACCTTCGAAGAGATCGCGCACAACGGCAGAGCCTTCGACATCCTCGACAAGACCCGGATCAATGGAGGGAATTTCGTCGATGGTGGAATAGGTGAACACCTGTTCGGCGGCCAAAGCCTCGCCGGTCACGGGGTGCGTGGCGCCATGGCCCTCGGCATAGACAGCCGTCCCGATCAGAACGAGAGCCGCCGCAGTAGTCGCTTTCAACGTATTTTTCAGTGTCATGAATAATCTCCCTGACTGGAGCGAGTTCGAACCCGCACTCTTGTTTAAACGATGCCCACAACCGTGGACCTCTGATCAAAACTTTTTTACTCTTTGATCAAAAACGCAAGCGGGATTAGCGATCTTTCCGTTGCGTCACCTGTTCAACAGCTTACCGAGCACCAAGTTCCTTTAGGTCTGCTGTTTTTTGCGCCATAGTGCGGCGAAACGACCGAACCCAACCGAAAGAGCCGCCGATGGACCTGCTTGACCTCACCGAACGCAAAGGGCTTCCCGATGCGCTCCGTGTCCTCTTGGAAACCTTCCCCCGTGAAGACTGGCAAAACGATCCCGGATACAACGGCCTCATCAGCTTCTGGCTGGAACGGCATCTGACCTTTCGTCGGCTTTTGGACGAAATGACGAATGAAACCATGAGCTTGCTGGACAAGAAATCCGACGAGCGGCGCTTTGCGGGGCGCATCTCGCGCTATGGCGGCATCTTTGTGGAACAGCTCCACGGCCACCACCAGATCGAGGATCACCACTATTTCCCCGTGCTCTCGGCACGCGACATCCGCCTCAAGCGCGGCTTCGACATTCTGGACAAGGATCACCATGCGCTCGACGGGCTTTTGAACGACTTTGTAGGCAGCGCCAACGCCGCGCTGACCAAACTCGACGACAAGAACGCCCTTTTGCCCGCTGCCGAAAATTTCCGCCGCGATGTCGTGCGCCTGACGGGTTTCATCGACCGCCATCTCACCGACGAGGAAGATCTCATCGTGCCTGTGATCCTCAAATACGGCACCCATGGTCTTTGAATTTGATCATGTCCGAGAACTTGGGCTAAAAGGATCATGAAACCGCATGAGGGTCAGAAATTGAACGAACACATGGCCAAGATTCCGACCCACGAGTTGGTCTATCGCCAGATCCGTGACATGATCCTGTGCGGCGAGCTGGAGCCGGGTCAGGCCGTCACGATCCAGGGGCTTGTCTCCCATCTCGAAGCGGGCATGACCCCCGTGCGCGAAGCGATCCGCCGCCTCACCGCCGAAAGCGCTCTGGTCTTTCAGGGCAATCGCCGCGTGAGCGTTCCCGTGCTGACGCTCGATGAAGTCAACGAACTCGCCTTTGCGCGGCTCGCCATCGAACCCAAGCTCGCCTATTGGGCGGCTTCCAAGCTCACCGTGCCCCAGATCGGCCAGTTGGAACAGATCGATCAGGATCTGAACAAGGCCATCGCGCGCGGCGATGTGCGCGATTATCTCTACTTCAACTACCAGTTCCACGCCCAACTTTATGCGGTGTCGGGCGCGAATATCCTTGTCTCCATTGCGGATTCCCTCTGGCTCCGCATGGGGCCAAGCCTTCGGGTGATTTGCGGGCGCTACGGCACGACGAACCTTCCCGACATGCATGCGGGGGCGATTTCGGCGATGAAGCGCGGCGATGCCCAAGCGGTGATGGACGCCATCAAAGCCGACCTTGAACAAGGCATCGATCAGGTCCGCGCCTCGCTGCTCGAAGCTACAAACGGTCTCTGAGCGAGAACCAGAGCATCCCGAGCACCAGCAAAGGCGCGCGCAGCAACGCCCCTCCCGGAAACGCGGGCGTGGGCACTTTGGCCATGAGATCGAACCGCTCGGCCTGACCCGCAATCGCCTCCGAGGCAAGCTGCCCTGCGAGCGTCGCCATCGCCACACCATGCCCCGAATAGCCCGACATCGACAGGATATTCCCCGCCAGCCGCTCGAAATGCGGCATACGGTTCAGCGTGATCGCCAACGTGCCGCCCCATGCGTAATCGATCGGAACATCGGCAAGCTGCGGATAGACTTCGGCCATGCACGGCCGCACCAAGGCGTCGATCCGCGCAGGGAACCGATAGCCATAGGTCTCGCCGCCGCCGAAAAGCATGCGATTGTCCGCCGAAAGACGGAAGTAGTTGATCACGAACTTGGAATCCGCAACGGCCTCTTTCATCGGGAGCACTTGGCCAAGCTGCGCATCGGTCAACGGCGCGGTCGCAACGATGTAATTGTTGATCGGCATCACCCGCGCCGCAACCTTGGGCTCAAGCCCTCCAAGGTATCCATTCGCCCCAAGAACGACAAAGCGCGCCTTGACCGAACCCTGTTCCGTTCTGACGGTCGCTGGGTCCCCTCGCACAACCTCGGTCACGCGGCTTTGCTCGAAAATCCGCACGCCTTTGGACTTGGCAGCCCGCGCCAATCCCAGAGCGAATTTCAGCGGGTGGATATGCCCCGAGCCGTAATCCACGCTGCCCCCATGGTAGAAATCCGACCCGACACGGGCGCGGATGTCATCGCGCGACAGCTTTTCGGCCTGCGTATAGCCATATTCCTCGCGGAGCTTGTCGACCGCTGCATGGCTATGTTTGACGAACCGCGCACGATGATCCGCATGGATCACACCGGCGACCCATTCGTAATCGATGCCGTAGCGCGCCGCGAGATCGTGGATCAACGTCACCGAAGCCTGAGACAGATCCCAAAGGGCGCGCGCATCGGCCTTGCCCATCATCGCTTCAAGCTCGTCCTGCTCGAGCCGCTGACCGCCCGAGACCTGACCGCCGTTGCGACCGGACGCGCCGAAGCCCACGCGCTGCGCTTCGATCAGCACCACATCATAGCCCATCTCGGCCAGATGGAGCGCCGAAGACAGCCCCGTAAAGCCGCCGCCCACAACACAAACGTCACAGGTGAGGTCACCCGCAAGCTGCGGCTCCACCTCGGGCAAATCCGCGCTCGCGGCATACCAGCTCGACGGATAAGCGCCGAGCCGGTCGTTGGCCGTCAAAAGGTCCATTACGGAGCCTCGAACATCCCGTCCTTGACGAGATCGGCATAGCATTCATCAAGCGACTTGCGGGCACGCTTGATCAACTCGTCCGCTTCCGCACGGGTAAGAACGAGCGGCGGAGCGATGATCATACGGTCGCCCACATGGCGCATGATAAGATCGTTGCCGAAACATTTCTCGCGGCAGCGATACCCCACAACACCGGGCGCAGTCTTGAACGGTGCGCGGGTCGCCTTGTTCGGGGTCAGAGCAAGCGAGGCCATAAGACCGACGATCTTGGTCTCGCCCACCATCGGGTGATCACCAAGGCTGTGCCACAGCTCGGCCAGATACGGCCCGATGTCGTTCTTGACGTGATCGACGATATTCTCTTCTTCGAGAATACGCAGGTTTTCCAAAGCGACAGCCGCCGCCACGGGGTGACCCGAATAGGTATAGCCGTGGTTGAAGTCACCTGCCTCACCGACCACATTCGCCACCTCGTCACAGACAAGCGAAGCACCGATCGGCGCATAGCCCGACGAAAGCCCCTTGGCGATGGTCATGATATGGGGACGGATGCCGACCGTCTGGCTTCCGAACATATTGCCTGTGCGTCCGAACCCGCAGATCACCTCGTCCGCGATCAGAAGGATTTCGTATTTGTCGCAGATGCGCTGGATTTCGGGCCAATAGCTGTCGGGCGCGACGATCACACCGCCCGCACCCATCACGGGTTCACCGATAAAGGCGGCCACGTTCTCTTCGCCGAGTTCAAGGATCGCGGCTTCAAGCTCTTGTGCACGGGCGACGCCGAACTCTTCGGGGTCCATATCGCCACCCTCGACCCACCAGTTCGGCTGGTTGATGTGGTGGATACCCGGAATGATGCCGCCCTGCGCATGCATCCCCGCCATCCCGCCAAGGCTCATGCCCGCCATGGTCGAGCCGTGATAGGCGTTCTTGCGGCTGATCACGATCTGTTTTGTGGGCTTGCCCTTGGCGTGCCAATACTGGCGCACAAGACGCAGGTTCGTGTCGTTCGCTTCCGACCCCGACCCCGCAAAGAACACGTGGTTGAGATCACCGGGCGCCATCTCGGCCAGCTTGGCGGCAAGCGCAATCGCGGGCACATGCGAGGTCTGGAAGAACGTGTTGTAATAGGGAAGCTCGCGGATCTGCTGCGCGGCGACATCCGCCAGCGTGTCGCGGCCATAGCCGATGTTCACACACCAAAGACCCGACATGGCGTCAAGAATGCGGTGCCCCTCGCTATCGGTGAGCCACACGCCCTCGGCGCGGGTGATGACGCGCGCGCCCTTTTTGGCAAGAGCCGCAGCCGCCGTGAACGGGTGCATGTGGTGCGCCGCATCAAGAGCCTGAAGCTCGGCGGTGGGGGTGTTGTTCGTGATCTTTTTCATCGCACATTCCTTCTGGGACGGCTGGCAAATTCGGAAACGGTCCGCGCCCGACCTTCGGGCCGTGGATTTGGCCCAAGGATATGGGGCAACGAAGCGGTGTCAATATATTTGATCAAATTTTATCGCCCCATTCAAGCACCTCTCGAAACCCGCTTTGAGCAACTGCGGGTGGCGCCTCCTCCACCCCTCGTTTCGCCGCGTCTCGACTCGGACTCGGCCGCATCACAAACCCTGCATGATTCGACACCTGCCCCCGAGCCAACACCGTCTGCGCACTGTGATTTCAAAACTGTTGTGGAAACGCGCAGCAAATGCTCCATTTCCCCCTTCATTGCGGCTAGTCTCTTCGTCTCACGCGTTTTTTTCACGCTCCCCCTTGTTTTTTCCTGTTGCCTATGTGGGGATATTTGCAGCACTGGGCGCGAAAACGTTGCTTTAGTCGCAACTTTTGATCAAATTCTAAGGGTCGGGGCCTCGCCCTGGACCAACACGGGAGAAAAACATGAAACAGTCCTGGCTGCCAATGGCCGCTCTACTCGCCTTTGGCGCGGTTGCCGCTTCTGCTGAAGAAGTCCGCGTCTACAACTGGTCGGACTATATCGACGAAGAGCTCCTCGCCAAGTTCGAAGCCGAAACCGGCTATGATCTTGTCTATGACGTGTTCGACTCGAACGAAGTCCTCGAAACCAAACTTCTTGCAGGTGGTTCGGGCTACGACGTCGTCGTGCCGACGGGAACCTTCCTCCAGCGCCAGATTCAGGCTGGTGCCTTCCAGCCCCTCGACTATTCCAAACTGCCGAACTCAGGCAACCTTTGGGACGTGATCAAGGACCGCACCGCCCAGTATGACCCCGACAATGCCTATTCGATCAACTACATGTGGGGCACCACGGGGATCGGTGTGAACGTCGGCAAAGTCGCCGAAGTTCTGGGCGCTGACGCTCCGATCAACTCGCTCGCGCTCGTGTTCGATCCTGCCAACATGGAAAAGCTGGCCTCTTGCGGCGTGCACTTCCTCGACGCTCCGACCGAGATCATCCCCGCCGCTCTGGCCTATATCGGTGAAGATCCCGACTCCAAGGACCCCGAAGTCCTCGCCAAAGCCGAAGAAGCTCTGATGGCGGTTCGTCCCTACATCCAGAAGTTCCACTCCTCCGAATACATCAACGCGCTTGCCAACGGCGAGATCTGCGTTGCTTTCGGCTGGTCGGGCGACATCCTTCAGGCACGTGACCGCGCCGCCGAAGCCGACAACGGCGTCGAAGTGGCCTACAACGCTCCGACCGAAGGCGCTCTGATGTGGTTCGACCAGATGGCCGTTCCCGTCGATGCTCCGAACGTCGAAGGCGCCCATGCGTTCCTGAACTTCATCATGGATGCGAACAACATGGCGGCTGCGTCGAACTATGTTTACTACGCCAACGGCAACAAGGCCTCGCAAGAGTTCCTCATCGAGGATGTGATCGGCGACACCGCGATCTATCCCGACGAAGCCACTCTGGCGAACCTCTACACCGTGACCCCGTTTGACGCTGGGGTGCAGCGGACCGTGACCCGTCTTTGGACCAAAGTGAAGTCCGGCCAGTAATCAAACCTCAATGCCCCGCGCCATATGCTTTGGCGCGGGGCACTCTATTTGACGGAGCCCTTTTCGATGGCGCAATCCCCACGCAATTCGTTCTCCCATGCGGCCACGGCCTTTGCCCCGTGGAACGACCCGAATGCCCAACCGCTGATCCAGTTCAAGAATGTGACCAAGCGCTTCGGGGATTTTGTCGCGATCGATAATCTCACTATCGACATTTACGAGCGCGAGTTCTTCGCCCTTCTCGGCCCCTCGGGCTGCGGCAAGACCACGCTCATGCGGATGCTTGCAGGTTTCGAAAACCCGAGCGAAGGCCAGATCCTTCTGGGCGGCAAGGACATCGTTCCTGTTCCCCCGAACAAGCGCCCCGTGAACATGATGTTCCAGAGCTATGCGCTCTTTCCGCATCTTTCGGTCTGGGACAACATCGCCTTCGGCCTCAAGCGCTCGGATATGCCCAAGGACCAGATCGGGGACCGCGTCGCCGAGATGCTGCGCCTGACCCGTCTCGACAAATTCGCCAAGCGCAAACCCCACCAGATTTCGGGCGGCCAGCGTCAGCGCGTGGCCCTCGCCCGCTCGCTCGCCAAAGCGCCCAAACTGCTCCTTCTCGACGAACCCCTCGGCGCGCTCGACAAAAAGCTGCGCAACGAGACCCAGTTCGAGCTGATGGATATTCAGGAAAAGACGGGCACCACCTTTGTGATCGTCACCCACGATCAGGAAGAGGCGATGACCGTCGCGTCCCGCGTGGCCGTCATGGACCACGGCAAAATGATTCAGGTGGATACCCCCGCCGGCATCTATGAAAACCCCTCGTCTGTCTATGTCGCCGACTTCATCGGGGACGTGAACATCATCGAAGGCAAAGCGGCCAAGGTCGCAAGCGGCACGCTCGAATTGCATTACGCCGAAGGCGCAGAGCCGATCAAGGCAACCACCGATGCGACCGTGACCGAAGGCCAGTCGATTTCATTCGCCATCCGTCCCGAAAAGATCGCCGTTTCGACCGAACCGATGGCCGACCGCGCCAACCATGCACGCGGCAAGATCATCGACATCGCCTATCTCGGCAACGTTTCGACCTATCACGTGCGCCTGCCCTCGGGCCAGATGATGTCGGCACAGATGACCAACTCCCGCCGCCTCGCACGGCGCGATTTCACTTGGGAAGACGAGGTGTGGCTGTCATGGACAGACACGGCCGGCGTCATCCTCACCGAGTGAGGGCGGCCTGATGAACCTGCGCCGCTTTTTTCTGATCGGGATTCCCTACGCTTGGCTCTTGGTGTTCTTCCTTGTGCCCTTCGTGATCGTGATCAAGATCTCGCTCTCGGACATCGCCCTTGCGATCCCGCCCTATACCCCGACCCTCGAACTTTCCGAAGGTTGGCAAGGGATCAAGAGCTTTTTCGCCCAGCTCGACATCGACAATTTCACCTTCCTGACGACCGACCCGCTTTACGTCAAAGCCTATTGGTCCTCGCTCCAGATCGCGTTCATCTCGACCGCGCTGACCCTTCTTGTGGCCTATCCCATGGCCTACGGCATGGCCCGCGCCCCCGAGGAATGGCGTGCAACCCTGATGATGCTGGTGATCCTGCCCTTCTGGACCTCGTTCCTGATCCGCGTCTATTCGTGGATGGGTATCCTCGGCAAAGAAGGCTTTCTCAACGCCGCGCTGCTCTGGCTTGGCCTCATCGACGAGCCCCTGACGATCCTGAACACCAATACCGCCGTCTATATCGGCATCGTCTACACTTATCTGCCGTTCATGATCCTGCCGATCTACGCGACGCTGGAAAAGCTCGACGACAGCCTTCTCGAAGCCGCAGAAGACCTCGGCTGCACCCGCACGTCGGCCTTCTGGAGCGTGACCCTCCCCCTCTCGCGACCGGGTGTGGTGGCAGGCTGCTTCCTCGTCTTCATCCCCGCACTCGGCGAATTCGTGATCCCCTCGCTCCTTGGCGGCTCGGATACGCTGATGATCGGCAAAGTGCTCTATGAAGAGTTCTTCTCGAACCGCGACTGGCCCGTGGCCTCGGCGGTGGCGGTTGTGCTGCTGCTGATCCTCGTGATCCCGATCATCCTGTTCCAGCGCAACCAGCAAAAGCAATTGGAGGCCGACCAATGAGACGCTTCAGCTGGTTCAACATCACTTCGCTGACCCTCGGGTTTGCCTTTCTCTACATCCCGATGATCATCCTCGTGATCTATTCGTTCAACGGGGGTCGCCTTGTGACCGTCTGGGCGGGCTTTTCGACCAAATGGTATGGCGAATTGCTCTCGAACGAGGACTTCCTCAACGCCGCTTGGGTGACGATCCGCGTGGCCCTTGCCACGGCGACCCTTGCCACGATCCTCGGAACGCTTGCGGCCTATGTGATGATCCGCGGCGGGCGCTTCTTCGGCCGCACGCTCTTCTCGGGCATGGTCGTTGCACCGCTGGTTATGCCCGATGTGATCCTCGGCCTGTCGCTTCTCCTCCTGTTCAAGGTGATGTTCTCCTCGGCAGGCATGATGACCGTGATCCTCGCCCATACGACCTTTACCATGTGCTATGTGTCGGTCGTGGTCTCCTCGCGCCTTGTCTCCTTTGACAAATCGCTCGAAGAAGCGGCGCTCGATCTCGGCGCGACGCCCTTTGACGCGTTCAAATCGGTGACGCTCCCCAACATCGCCCCCGCTGTGGTGTCGGGCTGGCTTCTTGCCTTTACCCTGTCGCTCGATGATCTCGTCATCGCGAGCTTCACCACAGGTCCGGGCGCGACCACCCTCCCGATCAAGATCTTCTCGGCTGTGCGCCTCGGCGTTTCGCCCGAGATCAACGCGCTCTCGACCATCATGATCGGCATCGTGACGATCGGCGTGATCGGCTTTTCGCTCCTTAACAAACGTCAAGTCGCCCAGCGCCTGCGCGACGAAAAAGCGGCAGAGGCTTCAGCATGACCGGCGTCTCCCCAGCGCAGATCGCGGCCCTTCGGGAACGCGAAACCGAAATCTATACCAAGGCCCGCCCCAAAACGCGGGCAGCCTTGGAACAGGGAACGCATTTCCTTGACGGTGTGCCGATGCACTGGATGAAGGACTGGCCCCAGCCCTTTCCCATGCTCGTCGCGAAGGCCCAAGGCGCAAACCTCACCGACATCGACGGCATTACGCTCGACGATTTCTGTCTGGGGGATACCGGCTCCATGTTCGGCCACTCGCCCGAACCCGTTGCCCGTGCGATCATGGAACAGGCAACCAACGGCCTGACCTATATGCTCCCGACCGTCGCCGCTCTCGAAGTGGGGGACCTCTTGTCCCGCACCTTCGGCGACATGCGCTGGCAGATCGCAACGACCGCCACCGATGCCAACCGCTTTGCCCTGCGCGTCGCTCGCGCCGTGACGGGACGGGCCAAGGTCCTCGTGTTCAACGGTTGCTATCACGGCACGATCGACGACGCGATGGTGGTCCGCACAGACGGGAAAACCGTCAACCGTCCCGGCCTCGTGGGTCAGGTCAACGACCTCTCGCAAACCGCCGTCTCTTGCGAGTTCAACGATCTCGCCATGGTCGAAGAGGCTCTGGCCCAAGGCGACATTGCCGCCATTCTGACCGAACCCGTGATGACCAATTCCTGTATGGTCCTTCCCGATGCGGGCTTCCACGAAGGTCTGCGCGAGCTTGCCACCCGCTTTGGCGCGCTTTTGATCATAGACGAAACCCATACGATTTCTTCGGGTTTGGGCGGCTATACCCGTGTGCATGGCCTTGATCCCGATATCTTTGTGGTCGGCAAATGCGTCGCGGGCGGTATGCCCACCGCCGTTTGGGGCCTTGCCCCCCATGTCGCCCACGCCTTTGCCGAAACCGAGAAAACCCGTGATGCGGGACATTCGGGCATGGGCACCACGCTCTCGGCCAACCCGATGCAGTTCGCCTGCCTGCGCGCCACCCTCTCCGAGGTGATGACCCCCGCCAATTACGCTCATATGGAGCGCGGAGCAGCGCGGCTCGTCGATGGCCTCTCGCGGGCAATCACCGCCGCAGGTCTTCCGTGGCATGCCGTCCGCGTGGGGGCGCGTGTAGAGTTCATCTGTGCGCCCGAACCTCTCCGCAACGGCGCCGAAGCGGCCGAGGCCCACGCCTCCGAACTCGAAGCCGCCGTTCACGCGGCCCTTTTGAACAGGGGCGTTCTCATCGCGCCCTTCCACAACATGATGCTGGTGTCCCCCGTTACCACGGATGCCCAGATCGACCGCCTTGTCGCGGCCTTTACCGACGTTACGAAAGACCTGACCCAATGACCTCCTGCCCCTCTGGCGCGACGCCCTCCGAGGCCGAAGCCTTTCTCGCCGCCCATCCCGAAATTGAAGCCGTGGACATCGTGCTCCATGACGCCAACGGCATCGGTCGCGGCAAGATCATCCGTCGGCACGAGCTCTTGGCGCTCTATTCCTCGGGCCGCCATATGCCGATCTCGATCCTCGGGCTCGACATCTGCGGCGAGGATGTGCACGAAACGGGTCTCATCTGGGATCAGGGCGACGGCGACCTGCGCGCATGGCCGATCCCCGGAACGCTTGTTCCCTTGCACAACACGACACCGCCCCGCGCCGAAGTGTTCATGTCGCTCTATGATCTGGACGGGAACCCGATGACGTCGGACCCGCGCCACGCGCTCCAGCGTCAGGTCAACGCACTGGCCGAGATGGGCTATCACCCCGCAGGTGCTTTCGAGCTGGAATTCTTCCTCCTCGACAAGGACCGCGACGAATACGGCAAAGCCCGTCCCGCCCGCGATGTGCTTGATGGGCGTCCTTCGTCCAAGACCGAGGTCTATTCGGTGGACCACCTCCACGGCATGCTCCCGCTCTTCAACGACATCTACAAAGGCGCCGAGCTTGCGGGCATCCGTGCCGAAACGATGATCTCGGAATATGCACCGGGCCAATACGAGCTCACCCTCGACTATCGCACCGATGTGATGCAGGCCGCAGACGATCTCATGCGGCTCAAGCGGATCGTCCGCGCCCAAGCCCGCGCCCACGGCGTCACCGCCTGTTTCATGGCCAAGCCGATCGAAGCCTATGCAGGCTCGGGGATGCATTTCCACGTGAGCCTCTGCGATGAAAACGGCAAGAACGTCTTTATCGAAGAGACCGAAGGCGACTGGAACGACCTCATCCGCCACGCCATCGGCGGGATGAGCACCACAATGGCCGAAGCGATGCTTGTCTTTGCGCCCCATGCCAACAGCTGGCGGCGCTTTTCCAACCAGAGCTATGCGCCCGTCTCGCCGACTTGGGGCGTCAACAACCGCTCCGTTGCGCTCCGTATTCCCGCAGGCTCGATCAAGGCCCGTCGCATCGAGCACCGCCCCGCAGGGGTGGACGCCAACCCCTATCTCGTCGGGGCGACCGTCCTTGCCGCACTCCGCCACGGGATCGAGAACCGCATCGACCCAGGCCCCGAAACCACAGGCAACGGCTATGACGACGCGGGCGATCACAATTTCCCGACCGACTGGCACGAAGCGATCCGCGCCGCCCAGAAAAGCACCTTCCTCAAGGACGCTTTGGGCGAGGACATGCACCGCACCTTTACCGCGATCAAAGCGGCGGAATATGCGCGTGTCGCCCGCACGGTCGCGGATGTGGACTTCGATCTCTACTTGCACACGGTTTGAGCGGCACTGCCCCTTGACCTTTGCGGCCCAAAGTCAGACCTATGGGCCAACTCTCTGACAAAGGCCAAGTCATGTCCCTCACCCGCGAAACCGTTCTCGACGTCCTCAAATCGATCCCCTCGCCTGCGGGCGGCGACCTCACGGGTCAGGCCCGCGCGGTGACGGTGGACGGCGATACCGTGCGCTTCGTGCTGGAAATCGACCCCGCGATGGCCGAGGCGATGACCGCCGCCAAATCACAGGCCGAGGCCAAAATCAAAGCGCTCGGCGCGGCCTCCATCTCGGTCGTGATGACCGCGCATTCCACGCCCAAGGCCCCCGACCTCAAACCCGCAGCACGCCCCGCCCCCGCTGGCCCCGAGCGCGTGCCGGGCGTCAAGAAAATCATCGCCGTGGCTTCGGGCAAAGGCGGCGTTGGCAAATCCACCGTCTCCGCGAACCTTGCCGCCGCGCTCGCGCTCGAAGGCAAAAAGGTCGGCCTACTTGATGCCGACGTCTACGGCCCCTCTCAGCACCGCATGTTCAACATCACCAAACGCCCCGCAACGGGCGACGGCAAGATGATCATCCCCGTGTCGAACCACGGCGTGACCCTTATGTCGATGGGCATGATGACCAAGGACGGCGAAGCGGTCGTCTGGCGCGGCCCGATGCTCATGGGCGCCCTGCAACAAATGCTGTTTCAGGTGCAGTGGGGCGAGCTTGACGCCCTCATCGTCGACCTTCCGCCCGGAACCGGTGACGTTCAGATGACCCTTGCGCAGAAAACCTTTGTGGACGGCGCAATCGTCGTCTCCACCCCGCAGGACATCGCCCTTCTCGACGCCCGCAAAGGCATCGACATGTTCCGCAAATTCAACGTGCCGCTCTTTGGTCTGATCGAGAATATGTCCGTGCACGTCTGCTCGAACTGCGGCCATGCCGAGCATATCTTCGGTCACGGCGGTGTCGCCGCCGAAGCCGAGGCGCTCGGCACTCCGCTTCTGGCCGAGATTCCGCTGCATATCGACATCCGCACCACCTCGGACAGCGGTGCCCCCGTGGTCGTCGCCAAGCCCGACAGCCCGCAGGCGCAAAGCTTCCGCCAATTGGCCCAGCGTTTCATTGCGGGTGGCATCGTCTGATCAGCGCACCATCGCCCAATTCGGGGGATGGTGAAATCCGGCTTGCAACGCCGTGCATCGGCGCTGCAAACTCCCGTGCATGATCAAATCACCCAAGTCTTTGCTCAAGCGATGAATGTCCCAATGCAGTTCGACCGCATCGCTATTCTGGACTGGTCCGCCGCAGGAAAACCCAAAACAGGGCGGGACTCGATCTGGCTCGGGATCACCGACGCCTTCGGCACTGAAACCGAGAATATTCCCACGCGCCTTCTTGCCGAAAGCGCGCTCTCGCAGCTCATCGAGGAGTGCCTGAACACGGGCAAACGGCTCTTGATCGGTGTGGATTTCGCGCTCTCCGCCCCCAAGGGCTTTACCGAGAGGGTGACAGGCGCGGCCCACCCCTTTGCGCTTTGGTCCTTTTTGCGCGAGCGGATCATCGAAGGCCCCGACAATTTCACCAACTACCGTGATGTAGCGGCAGAGATGAACGCCGCCTTTGACGAGGACGGCCCCTTTTGGGGCAACACCACATGTCAGGACATCCTCGGCCTGCCCCGCACAAAACCGCCGCTCCCCCAAGGGATCGAGACCTATCGCAGGACCGAAGTCATTGCCCGCCACGAAGGCGCAATGCCCAAGACCCTCTGGCAGCTGGCAGGCGCAGGCGCGGTCGGAGCCCAGTCGCTCACTGGCATGGCCATGCTCTCGCGGCTCAAGGCGGTGCAGCCCGAGATCAAAGTCTGGCCCTTTGAAGCGCCGGACCTGATCACCGTTGCCGAAGTCTATCCCAGCCTCATCGCCGAAGAGGTCCGCGCCGCGACCGACAAGGACAGCGTGCCCGACCAGCTACAGGTCGCGCTTCTGTCCAAGGCACTCTTTCACCTCTCATCGACGGGCCGCCTTGCGGGATTGATGGAGGGCGTGCCCACCGATGGTGCGATACTCGGCGCAGGTCAGGGCCACCTCCTGCGCGCCGCGCTCCCCAAAGCGCCCGCGCCCAAGAGCGCCCCCAAGGCGCGGCGCATTCCCCTGACGGATTTGCCCTCTGCCATCGCCGCGCTGGACCTTCCCCGTCCGAAAGTCGAGAAAACCGCCGCAACCGACCTCATCGGCCGCGTTCTGGCGCAGGACCTCTCTGCCGGATCGCTCAAGGCCAAGACCCGTGTGCCGCCCAAGGCCCTGCCGCTCTTGATCCGCGCGGGTCTTGGGGCCACCCCGACCTTTGCCCCGCTATGCGTTGCTATCGCGGGGCCTTCGGACGCGCTGCTGGGCCATGTGCTCGGCGCCAATCATGCCCGCATCGGCCAATGCGCGGCGCTGCCCCCGACCGCCAGCAGGATCAAGGCCCGCCTGACCGCCTTGGCGCTCGAACATGATCTCGTCATCTGCCGTCCCACCCAAGGCGTGCCTGCCCTCGAACCGCTTCTTACAGACGAACCGCTCTTTGAAATCGCCTTCACCAAGCCGCCCCTCGCCCCGCTGAGGGTGATCCTGTGGAAGGGCACGCCGCTCGTGATCCTGCCCGAAAGCGGTGGGAGCGATGCGCTCTTTCTCGGTCTGGTGCTCGGCCCCTTGGTCCGAAGTCTCGGCGGCGAGAACGTCACGCTTCGCCCCCAAATGCTCAGGGTCGCGTCACAGGATCAAAGCGGCTTGGTCTTCGGCACCCGCGACGGGGAACGCTTCATCCCGCTCCCGCAGTTGCCCGAGGAAGAGGCGCTCGCGTCCTCGACACATATCGCCATTCTCACCGAACAAAGCCCGTGGGCCGAAGCCTTTGCGCTTTGCGATCTGGGTCTGGCCTAAGCCATCATCCGTGCAGCCGCTTATAGCGGAGCGAGCTATAGAACGACGCACCGATCAGGGCTGCACCGATCAACCCCGTGACGACTTCAGGCACATGAAGATGCACATGGGTGAACATGATCAGCGACAGAACAAGGATCGAGTAAAACGCCCCATGCTCCAGAAAGCGGTATTCGGTGAGCGTGCCGCGATCCACCAAAAGGATCGTCATAGAGCGCACGAACATCGCCCCGATCCCAAGCCCGATCGCGATCACATAAAGGTTCTGCGTCAGCGCAAAAGCCCCGATCACCCCGTCGAAACTGAACGAGGCATCGAGCACCTCGAGATAGAGAAACCCGCTCAGCCCGACCTGCGCCGTGGCTGTCGAGGAGTCCCCTTCTAGGTAATCGCTCACCACATCCACGACGAGAAACGTCAAAAGCCCCCAGACCGACGCCGTCAGAAAGGTGAATGCCTCGCGTCCTTCGAATGATCCCGCAATGAGAGCGACAACCCCGAGCACAATGGCAACGGTCAGGAACTTTGCCCCCGACACGCGCGACACCATCCGCTCGACCCCGCCCAGCCAATGAACATGCTTTTGGTCGTCGCAAAAGAAATCGAGCGCGACCATCATCAGGAACGTGCCCCCGAACGCGCTGATCGACAGCCCCGCGCCTTCGATGATCTCGGCATAGCCCTGGGGATCATTAGACGCCAGACGAAGCGCTTCGATGGGTCCAAGATCGGCGGCCACCACGACAATCGCCAGAGGAAAAACGATCCGCATCCCGAACACGGCGATCAGAATACCCCAAGTCAGGAACCTGTGCTGCCATTCGGGCGTCATGGTGCGAAGCTTGTTCGCATTCACAATCGCATTATCGAACGAAAGCGAAATTTCGAGAACCGCCAGAACGCTCGCGATAAAGAGGATGTTGAGCATCCCGCCGATCGTGTGATGCGTCTCCCATCCAAGCCACGCACTCAGCCCAAGCCCGACAACGGTAAAGCCGATAGCATAGGTAAAATAGCTCGCAACGGATTTCGAGCAATTGGTGTCGGCCATGTGGTCCCCTTGGCTGAACGCAAAACGGCCACACCGCATGTGTGGCCATAGAAAAAGCGGCCCCAAAGGACCGCCTGATTTTACTTGGATTCGAGAGCGTCGAGCCGCGCTTTGAGCGCTTCGTTTTCCTCGCGGGCCTTCTGGGCCATCGCGCGCACCGCGTCGAATTCTTCGCGGGTGACAAAGTCGCGTTCGGCCAGCCAGCGATCAAGCAGCGACTTGAACGCATTGTCGGCTTCGGTCTTGGCGCCCTGTGCGACGCCCATCGCGTTGGTCATAAGCTGCGAAAGATCGTCGAGAATCTTGTTACGGGTTTGCATAAGGCCCTCCAGTTCGGTGCTTAACCGTTATATGGGCTTTGAGGCCCGAAATCGCAAGGCCAAGACCTGTTGACAACGCGCGTGGCGCACAGCAGACCTTTTGCCATGACCGGACCCATCTTTTTCCCCGATATCTCCCCCGAGATTTTCACCATCCACCTCTTCGGCAGCGATTTTTCGCTCCGCTGGTATGCTCTGGCCTATATCGTCGGGATCTTGCTGGGCTGGCGTCTGGCGGTCGCGACCTTGAACCGTCCGACCCTGTGGCGCAACGACACCCCACCGCTCGGCAAACAGATGCTCGAAGACCTTCTGACATGGATCATCCTCGGTGTGATCATCGGCGGGCGTCTGGGCTATGTGCTCTTCTATCAGCCCGCCTATTACCTCGCCCATCCGATGGAAATCCCCATGGTCTGGCTCGGCGGGATGTCGTTCCACGGCGGCTTCCTCGGGGTGGCCATCGGCTCGGCCGTCTTTGCCAAACGCCACGGGATCGAGCTTGGCAAACTCTTCGACATGATGGCCATCGCGGCCCCCATCGGGCTTTTCTTCGGCCGTATCGCCAACTTCATCAATGCCGAGCTCTGGGGCCGTCCGACCGATCTTCCTTGGGGCGTCGTCTTTCCGGGGGAAGCCGCCCAGAACTGCATGACGCTTCAGCTCTATTGTGCCCGCCACCCCTCGCAACTCTATGAGGCCCTTCTCGAAGGTCTCATCCTCGGCACGGTCCTCCTTTTTCTGGTCTTCCGCGCCAATGCGTTCAAAGCCCCGTGGCGCGCCACGGGCGTCTTTCTTGCCGGCTACGGCCTCTCGCGTTTTATCGTCGAATTCGTCCGCCAGCCCGATGCCCAATTCGTTACCCCGACGAACCCGCTCGGCCTTGCGGTCCAGTTCGGCGACTATGGCCTTACCATGGGCCAGATCCTGAGCCTTCCGATGCTCCTTCTCGGTCTTGTCTTCGTCCTGTATTCGACCCGCTCCAAATGACTGCACTTCTCGATATCCTGACCGCGCGGATCGCCGCGACGGGCCCGATTTCGCTGGCCGATTACATGTCCGAGGCGCTCTTGCATCCCGAGCACGGCTATTACGCGACCCGCGACCCCCTCGGAGCCGCTGGGGATTTCATCACCGCCCCCGAAATAAGCCAGATGTTCGGCGAGCTGCTGGGCCTTTGCCTTGCACAGACGTGGCTCGACCAAGGCGCGCCGTCCCGCTTCGCCCTTGTCGAACCCGGTCCCGGTCGCGGCACGCTGATGGCCGATATTCTCCGTGCCACCCGCGCCGTGCCGAATTTCCATGCCGCCGCCGAGGTCTATTTCCTCGAAGCCTCGCCCACCCTTCGCGCCGAACAGGCCAAGCGCGTTCCCGATGCGCGCTGGATCGACCGCCTGTCGGATCTCCCCGATCTGCCGGTCTACCTCGTCGCCAATGAATTCCTCGACGCGCTCCCCATCCGCCAATTCGTGCGGGACGGCACCGCATGGCGCGAACGGATGGTCGGCATGGATCAGGGCGGGCTGACCTTCGGCCTCTCGGCGCCCGCCCCCATCACCGCATTGACCCACAGGCTCGAAGACACCCAAGACGGCGACCTTGTCGAAACCTGCCCCGCTCTTCCCGCCTTTATCGGCGAGATCGGCGCACGGATCGAAACCAAGGGCGGCGCGGCGATCTTCATCGACTATGGCGACTGGCGCTCTCTGGGCGACACGCTTCAGGCCCTTCGTGCCCACGAAAAGACCGACCCGCTCGCCGCGCCGGGCACCGCCGATCTGACCGCCCATGTGGATTTCGAAGCCGTGGCACGCGCCGCCGCGCCCGCCAAATTCACCCGCCTCACCCCCCAAGGCGTCTTTTTGGAGCGGCTCGGCATTACCGAGCGGGCCCAAGCGCTCGCCACCCGTCTCGGCGGAGAGGCACTCGAATCCCACATTGCCGCGCATAGACGCTTGACCCATCCCGCGGAAATGGGAGACTTGTTCAAAGTGATGGGACTCTATCCCTCGACCGCCACCCCGCCACCGGGTCTTCAAGCATGACACTCGACATTATCACTTCCGACCTCCTCGGCCCCGTGCAACACGGGTTCTTTGCGCGGCGCGGCGGTGCCTCTTCGGGTATCTTCCAAGGGCTGAATTGCGGCTTCGGAAGCTCGGACCAGCACGAGATCGTCTCGATCAATCGCGCCCGCGTGGCCGAGGCGCTCGACGTCGACCACGCAGCCCTCGTCGGAGTGCACCAGACCCATTCCGCCGATGTCGTGCATGTCACCCAAGCAGGACAAGACACAGGCAAAGCCGATGCGCTCGTCACCGCGACCCAAGGCATTGCCATCTCGGTTCTGACCGCCGACTGCCAACCCGTTCTTTTTGCCGACACAAAAAACGGCGTGATCGGTGCCGCCCATGCAGGCTGGAAAGGCGCAATCTCGGGCATTCTCGAAGCCACGGTCGACGCCATGATCGAGATCGGCGCGGAACGCTCCGAGATCACCGCCGCCATCGGCCCCACGATCAGCCAACGCGCCTATGAAGTCGGCCCCGAGTTCGTCGAACAGTTTCTGGATGAAGACCACGGCTACGCCCGCTTCTTTGCCAACGGGAACGCCGATCGTTCGCTCTTCGACCTGCCTGCCTTTGGCCTCTATCGCCTGCGTGAAGCGGGCATCAAGGATGCCGAATGGACGCGCCACTGCACCTATGGGGACGCAGAGCGATTCTTCAGCTTCCGCAGAAGCGTCCACAAACAAGAGGCCGACTACGGTCGACTCATCGCAGCGATCCGCCTTTAGGCCGCCTATCCTGCCGCATTCCTGCCCGATTTTTCGGAAACAAAGCCCCGAATTGCGGCGTTACCGTATCGCTATTCCGAAAATTTCCAAATATTTTCAATGCCTTGTGAAAAACTGGAAACAATAGCCGCATTTTTTGCGCTTTGGCCCAACTCTTGCCGTGATGCTGGGTGAAAGTGATCCCAAGGCCGAAAGCGGCAACAGGACAACGAAAGAAGGCAGATCATGACAAAGACCATTGAAAAGCGCTGGATGACCAATCTCATGGCCGAAGTTGCCAAATGCGACACCCAAATGCCTTGGGCACGCGGAGCACGCCGTCAGGAAATGATCGCCCGCCGCAAAGCCGCCGAAACAGCCCAAGCCAAAGCAGCGGCCTGACCCTATTACCTCCCCTCGAGTGTTTGACACTCCACCTAAAACGGCGGCCCTTCCTCCCGGGGTCGCCTTTTTTAGTTGATTCATTCCAGAACAAACCCTCCAGAATGTGTCCCCGATTCTCGCCATAGTTGCGGATCAAGGAACAGTCCCGCCCGACCCCGCAGGATTGACCGCCACCAGCCTCCCAAAATCCGCTAAAATTTGACGGCAACGCGTTTTGCTTTAACCCTGCGTTGAGATTTACGTGCGCCGCACGTTGTCGGTGGGGGCCGACGAACGGTGCAATAACCGCAAGGGCATTGCATGAAAGACACCCCCAATGTGGCTGCTGACCGCGCCACACAAACCGCCATTTCCGACGTCAAGCGGCGTGCACCGAGCCTGCGAAGGTTCGAAACGATACATCTCGATCAACGCGGGGACATCGTCGAAACCACCCGCCTCGCGCCGTCCACGCCGCTTTTCGAGAGCGCCTTTTCGGCCTTTGCCCGTGGCGCGATCCTACGCACCGACATGGGCCCCCGCGCGGTAGAAGACCTTCTCCCCGGCGATCGTATCGAAACCGCCAACGGTCTGACCGAACTGCGCTGGAAAGGCACGATGCTCATCGTCCCGAACGCGGGCAACGACACGCCGCTCGTGCGGATCGGTGCGGATGCCTTGGGCATGATGCGGCCCCAGATGGACGTCGTGCTCGGCCCCTCGGCCCGCATTCTCCACCGCGCCTCGGGCGTCAAACAGCTCACAGGTCAGGACAAAGCCCTCACGCTGGCCACCGAATTCAGCGACGGCGTCACGATCACCGAAATGCGTCCCATCGCTCCTGTTCAGGTCTTCCACATCGCCTTCGACCGTCACGAAATCCTGAACGTCGGCGGCATCGAGTTGGAAAGCTACCACCCCGGACCCGAGCATCTCGTCTCCATTCGCGGCAATATGCTCGACCTGTTCCTGTCGATGTTCCCGCATATCAAAGAGCTGAGCGACTTCGGACCGCTTTCGCGGCCTCGGGTGAGTCTCAGGGATCTGGATCTGTTCAGCGCCGCCTGATCAGGCGTCGCGGGCCAGCCGCTCTTCGAGCACGTCGAACGGGACGCCGGGCTGGTCCTTGGCCCCGCGAATGACGAGCGACGTCTTCACGCTCGACACATTCGGCGCCTTGAGAAGATCCTCTGTCAAGAACCGCTGGAACGTCCGAAGATCGGGAGCCACGCATTTGAGGATGAAATCCACCTCGCCGTTGAGCATGTGACACTCGCGCACAAGCGGCCATTCCTGACAGCGCCCCTCAAAAGCCGAAAGATCGACCTCGGCCTGACTCTGAAGCCCGACCATCGCAAAGACCTGAACCTCAAAGCCCAGCTCGCGCGCATCCACATCCGCGTGATAGCCGCGAATATACCCCTGCTCTTCAAGCGTGCGCACACGGCGCAGACAGGGCGGCGCGGAAATCCCCACGCGCTTTGCCAGCTCGACATTCGTCATCCGCCCGTCCGCCTGAAGTTCGGCAAGGATCATACGGTCAATTTCATCAAGCTTCGTGCCGGGCATTTGCCACCTCGTAGTTTTTCAATGTTCTTTACGTCAACGCCCTCGGGAGCGCAACAATATTTCACAAACGCGCAACTTCCTTTCGAAGAGTTGCGGCGATTTGCATCTATTGTGACGATGGGCGGCCCTTTCACTTGGGTCGCGGCGGCGCTATATCGGGACGGATTGATAATGAAAAGGGGGCTGACATGTCTGACTCGCGCCACACCAAAGTTCTGATCATCGGCTCCGGCCCCGCAGGGTATACCGCAGGCGTTTACGCCAGCCGCGCCATGCTCTCCCCGATCCTCGTGCAGGGGATGGAGCCGGGCGGCCAGCTCACCACCACGACCGAGGTCGAGAACTGGCCGGGCGTCAATGAAATCCAAGGCCCCGAACTGATGGTCAACATGGAAGCCCACGCCAAGGCCATGGGCTGCGAGATCATCATGGACATCATCACCGATCTGGACCTGTCCAAGCGTCCCTTCACCGCCAAGGGCGACAGCGGCACCACCTACACCGCCGATGCCGTGATCCTCGCCACAGGGGCCAAGGCCAAATGGCTCGGCCTTCCCACCGAAGAGAAATTCCGCGGCTTCGGCGTGTCGGCCTGTGCGACCTGTGACGGCTTCTTCTATCGCGGTCAGGAAATCGTCGTGGTCGGCGGCGGCAACACCGCAGTGGAAGAGGCGCTCTTCCTCACCAACTTCGCTTCCAAAGTGACGCTGATCCACCGCCGCGACGAGCTGCGCGCCGAAAAGATCCTCATCGACCGTCTCACCAAGAACCCCAAGATCGAGACCCTCTGGTTCCACGAAATCCACGAGGTCTACGGCACAGACAGCCCGCTCGGCGTCGAAGGCGTCAAGGTCAAGCACACCAAAACGGGCGAAATCACGGACATTCCCGCCAAGGGCGTCTTTATCGCCATCGGCCACGCCCCCGCGAGCGAACTCGTCAAGGACCAGCTCGAATTGCACAACGGCGGCTATGTCTCGGTGAAACCCGGCTCGACCGAAACCTCGATCCCCGGCGTCTTTGCTGCAGGCGACCTCACCGACCACAAATACCGCCAAGCCATCACCTCCGCAGGCATGGGCTGCATGGCCGCCCTAGACGCCGAACGCTTCCTCGCGGAAGAGCACTAAGCGACCCTTCGGACCACTCCTAGAGCAACGCAAGCCGCCCCTTCGGGGGCGGTTTTTGTTTTTGGGGGCTTTGGGCTTGAGGGCAATACCTATTGCCAAGTAACGGATAGACTAGGCGGGAGATCAAACCCAATTTCGCGACGAATTAATGCGGACGGCGGACTACCCATGAAATCCAACCCGTCCTCAGCTAAGTATTGCAAATGTTTCTTATGAGTTTCTTCAAGATCACGATACCAGTCCGGATTGAAGAAAATATTCTCAATGTGTTTGACAACAAACTGTAAAACCGCGGAAGCCTGTTCCTCAGAAGGCAACATTGAAATCTGCTCAGCAACTATCCTTCCTGGGGCACCTTCAATTTCCCGCCAAGATATACAAACGATCGCTCGACTTTCTGCCGCAAAAGAAGAGACTATAATCTGCTCCAAAAGCTGATCAGAACAAACGTCCTGAAGTTGCCTGCCATAGAAGTCGGTTAATGGTGACCAAGCTCCCGCGAACATAAAGGGTAATTGACCGTCGAATTCAATGATCATGGAGCTAATCAAATTAACCTGTCGATGGACAAGCGCCGAAGTCAAACAGTCGAAGGTCGCTCTTAACTCGCGACGGGCTGCCTCATTTCCTAGACTTATTTCGCTTAGCTTCGCTTGGAAAAGGAACTGATCTGAAAGTGACCGACCTTTATCGGCACCGTGCAAGGTTGTTCTCAAGTGTGCCGAGGCGTCTTTGCCATAGAGTTCCCGACTTATAGTTCGATAAGCAACTGTAAGGCACTGCAACGGGGTCGCCGCAAATATCTCGTTCTCAAGACACGAGAAAAGGACGCGATCATGTAAACCACAGAACCCATAAAAAGCAGAAGCCTGATTTATGCCAACTTCTTTGATGTTAATTAGAGATCCGTTGGTCCTCTTGAGCCGTGGATCGACCTGATAAGTCAGCACGTGCCCATCGACTGCTATTCTATTCAAATTAGGTCCACGTGAGACGCTATGAGCCCTAATGATCTTACCTTCACAGGGGCCCAATCCAACATCACGGGCAAAACAAGTTCGCTCAGAAAATGCTTTCTTGTTAGCTGAAACAGCATTCCACAGGTTTTCTGGTTTTTGTGCGTCTCGCGCCAAATGACATTTCTTATACTTGAGTTCTGAACCACACCAACAGCGAGCGTTCCTATCTCTACCTTTCATCTTCGAACCCCCGAACTAAACAAAACCAAATGCAAATCACCAAAAAATAGCATGAATAACCATCTTATCCACCATAAATTGCAGATCTTCTCCCCCCCCAAAAAAACAAAAACGCCGCCCCCATCAGGAGCGGCGCTTTCCCTAAAATTTTCCTGTAAAATCAAGTATTAAACAGGAAGTGCATGACGTCCCCGTCCTTGACGATATAGGTCTTGCCCTCGGCGCGCATCTTGCCCGCTTCCTTGGCGCCCGTCTCGCCACCCAAGGTGACATAGTCCTCATAGGCGATGGTCTCGGCGCGGATGAAGCCGCGTTCGAAGTCGCCGTGGATGACCCCTGCGGCCTGCGGTGCGGCAGTGCCTTCCTTGATGGTCCAGGCGCGGGCCTCTTTGGGACCGACGGTGAAATAGGTCTGAAGGTGCAAAAGCTGGTAGCCTGCGCGGATAAGACGGTCGAGACCTGCCTCCTCCAGCCCCATTTCCGAGAGGAACATCTCGGCCTCTTCGGCGTCGAGCTGGCTGATCTCTTCCTCGATGCGTGCCGAGATCACCACATGGCTGTTGCCCTGCGCCGCCGCCATTTCCGCCACGCGGGCCGACTGGCTGTTGCCCGTGGCCGAGGCCTCCTCTTCCACGTTGCAGACATAGAGCACGGGCTTGGTCGACAGAAGCTGGAGCATCTTCCACGCCTTCTTGTCGTCCTCTGCCACGTCGACCGTGCGGGCAGGCTTGCCGTCCTCGATCGCCGCTTTGGCAAGGTTGAGGAGGCGCTCCTGATCGATGGCTTCCTTATCGCCGCCGCGCACCTTGCGCACGATGTTCTGCAGACGGCGCTCGATGGACTCGAGGTCCGCCAGCATCAGCTCCATCTCGATGGTCTCGGCGTCCGACACGGGGTCCACGCGGCCTTCGACGTGGGTGATGTCGTCATCCTCGAAACAGCGCAGCACATGGGCGATGGCGTCACACTCGCGGATGTTGGCAAGGAACTGGTTCCCGAGGCCTTCGCCCTTGGACGCGCCCTTGACCAGACCCGCGATGTCCACGAACGTCATACGGGTCGGGATGATCTGCTTGGAGCCTGCGATCGCGGCCAGCTTGTCCAGACGCGCATCGGGCACGGCCACTTCGCCCACGTTCGGCTCGATGGTGCAGAACGGAAAGTTCGCCGCCTGCGCCGCAGCGGTTTTGGTCAATGCATTGAACAGGGTGGACTTGCCGACGTTCGGCAGACCAACGATACCCATCTTGAAGCCCATAGGACCCTCCTGAAAACTCTTGGGCGCTTCTAGGACGCAAGAGGCACATATTCAAGCAATCCTTGCCCGCCGAGGCCCCTGCCCCATTGCAACGGCGCGTCTTTTGGGCGAAACCCCTTTGGAACTATTGTGAGGGGGGTCCCGATGACTCGGATCGACGCGAAATTTGCCGAACTCAAAGCCGCAGGTAAGAAGGCCTTTGTCGCCTATGTCATGGCGGGCGATCCCGACCTCGAGACCTCGATCGAAATCGTCAAAGGCTTGCCCGCGGCAGGCGTCGACATCATCGAGCTCGGCCTTCCCTTTACCGATCCGATGGCAGACGGCTCGACCATCCAGCTCGCGGGCCAGCGTGCGCTTGACGGCGGCATGACCTTGAACAAGACGCTCGACGTCGCCCGCGCCCTGCGCGAGACCGATCAGACCACCCCGATCGTGCTCATGGGCTATTACAACCCGATCTACAGTCATGGCGTGGACAAGTTCCTTGTGGACGCCAAAGAGGCAGGGATCGACGGTCTTATCATCGTGGACCTTCCCCCCGAAGAGGACAGCGAGCTTTGCATCCCCGCGCAGGCCGCAGGGATCAACTTCATCCGTCTCGCGACCCCGACCACCGATGACAAGCGCCTCCCCAAAGTGCTCCAGAACACCTCCGGTTTCGTCTACTACGTGTCGGTGACGGGCATCACCGGTGCCGCCGCCGCCGTCGCAGGCGAGGTCGGCCCCGAGGTCGCCCGCATCAAGGCCAAGACCGATCTTCCGATCATCGTCGGCTTTGGTATCCGTACCCCCGAAGCCTCGCGCGATATCGCCGCCATCGCGGACGGCGCAGTCGTCGGTTCGGCCATCGTCGGCAAGATCGGTGACGGCGAAAGCGTCGCGGACGTGCTCGCCTTTGTAAAAACCTTGGCCGACGGCGCACACTCGGCCTAAGGCCCTTTGACCTGCCCATAGATAAAGCCGCCTCTCGGGCGGCTTTTTGTTTTCAATGGCGCTAGCAAGTCACCCCAGAGTCACATCAAGGAACATCATCAGGATCAGGCCGAAGATGAGGCCTGTGGTGGCGCGGTTCTGGTGGCCCGAGCGGTGGGTTTCGGGGACGATCTCGTGGCTGATGATATAGAGCATCGCACCCGCCGAGAAGGTAAGGCCAAGGGGCAGGATCGTTGTCGAGAGCGAAACGGCGCTTGCGCCGATCAAAGCGCCCAAGGGCTCGACCGCGCCTGTCAGGGCGGCGGTGGCAAAGGACTTCCACTTGCCGTAGCCGCGGCTCATCAAAGCGACCGCAACGGCGAGACCTTCGGGAAGATCCTGAAGCGAAATGCCCGTCATGACGGAAAGCCCGCGCGTGATGTCGTCGCCGCCGAAGGAGACGCCGATCGACATGCCTTCGGGAAAGTTGTGGATCGTGATCGCGATCACAAAGAGCCAGATACGCGCCAGCGAGGTGGAGTCCGCGTTCTCTTGCCCCATCTCGAAGTGCTCGTGCGGGAGCGTGGAGTTGAGCCACGCCACAAAGCCCGCCCCGAGCGCGATACCGACCGCCGCGATCAGGGCTGCGATTGCGGTGCTGTTCCAGATGTCTTCGGCCACGGCGATGCCGGGTATAATGAGCGAGAAGTAGGAGGCCGAGAGCATGACCCCCGCCGCAAAGCCGAGCATGGTATCGCTCGCCCGCTGCGAGAGCGGTTTGCCCACAAGAACAAAGGCAGCGCCGAGGGTGGTCGCAAGAAAAGCAACGACACCGCCGAGCGTGCCGTGAAGAATGGTATCCATCACTGTCCCCAGAATTTCTGGGGAAAGCTCTCTGTAAATGCGGGAGAAGGCAAGCGGAAAGCCCAGAGTTTTGTTGCGCAATACCGCACGGATTGGTAAGGGTTCACTACCAATTTAGATAATTTGCGGTTTTATCATGCCAGTCATCACCTGTATCGACGACCTCAAGCGGCTTCATAAGCGCCGTGCGCCCAAGATGTTCTATGACTATGCGGAGTCGGGGTCGTGGACCGAGCAGACCTTCCGCGAGAACGTCTCGGACTTTGAAAAGATCCGACTGCGACAGCGGGTGGCGGTGGATATGTCGAACCGCACCACGGCTTCGACCATGATCGGGCGCGAGGTGTCGCTTCCTGTGGCGCTGGCCCCTGTCGGGCTCCTCGGGATGCAGAACGCGGACGGCGAGATCAAATCGGCAAAGGCCGCCGAGAAGTTCGGGGTGCCCTATACGCTTTCCACCATGTCGATCTGTTCGATCGAGGATGTGCGCGAGCACACCAAAGCGCCGTTCTGGTTCCAGCTCTATGTGATGCGGGACGAGGAGTTCGTGGACAACATCATCGCGCGGGCCAAGAACGCGGGTGTGGATGCACTGGTCATCACGCTTGACCTCCAGATCCTCGGGCAGCGGCACAAGGACCTCAAGAACGGGCTTTCGGCACCGCCCAAGCCGACGCTCAAGACCATGATCGACCTTTCGACCAAATGGGCTTGGGGGCTCGAGATGCTCGGGACCAAGCGCCGCACCTTCCGCAACATCGTCGGCCATGCCAAGAGCGCGACCGATATGTCGAGCCTGTCGTCATGGACCGCTGAGCAGTTCGAGCCGCGTCTCGACTGGTCGATGATTGCCCGTCTCAACGAGAAATGGGGCGGCAAGGTGATCCTCAAGGGCGTGCTCGACGTCGAGGACGCCAAGAAATGCGTCGAGGTCGGGGCCGATGCGATCATCGTGTCGAACCACGGCGGACGTCAGCTTGACGGGGCGCTCTCGTCGATCCGCGTTCTTCCGTCTATCGTGGCGGCTGTGGGCGACCAGACCGAGGTCTGGCTCGACAGCGGTATCCGTTCGGGTCAGGACATTCTCAAGGCGCTGGCGCTCGGGGCCAAGGGCACGATGATCGGGCGCGCCTATGTCTATGGACTTGGCGCGATGGGCGAAAAGGGCGTGACCACCGCGCTTCAGGTGCTCCAGAAAGAGCTTGATATCTCGATGGCGCTTTGCGGCAAACGGGACGTCAAAGATCTTGGGCGTGACGTGCTTCTCGTGCCCGAAGATTTCGAGGGCCGCTGGCAGTAAGCCCCGCCCCGAAACGCGAGACAAATCAGGGCAGCACCAGAGGGGGCTGCCCTTGTTTTATTGGGCTTGAGGGCGATTTTACCCTTTCCAAAACGCAGAATCGGTCGTATAGGCACGGCTTCATCGGGCCGCACACCCTTGGAGGGCGGCCCCATTATTTATGGAGAATACAAATGGCACGTGAGATTCCTGATCTTATCGCCACGGAACGTTCGGGGACAGGCAAGGGGGCCGCTCGTCAAGCTCGTCGTGATGGAATGGTACCGGGCGTTGTTTACGGTGGTGGCGCAGATCCGCTTCCGATCAACCTCGACTTCAACAAGCTGCTGACCAGACTTCGCGCTGGCCGCTTTATGTCGACGCTCTTCAACCTCAAAGTCGAAGGCCACGACGACGTTCGCGTCATCTGCCGCGGCGTGCAGCGTCACGTTGTGAAGGACCTTCCGACCCACGTCGATCTTATGCGCCTCAAGCGCACCAGCCGCGTGAACCTCTTTGTCCACGTTGACTTCATCAACGACAAAGCTTCCCCCGGCATCAAGAAGGGCGGCGTTCTGACCGTTGTTCGCGCCGAAGTCGAACTCAACGTTCTTGCCGGTGACATCCCCGAGTCGATCGTTGTTGACCTCACCGGTCGCGATATCGGCGACGTGATCCACATTTCGGACGTGACCCTTCCCGAAGGCGTCAAGCCGACCATCGAGCGTGACTTCGTTATTGCGAACATCTCGGCTCCGTCGGGTCTTCGTTCGTCCGACAACGAAGAGGAAGGCGAAGAGTAAGTCTCTTCCCATCCTTCTACGGATTTGCGCGGGGCCTTCGGGCCCCGTTTGCATTTGGGGGACAATCTTCCCCGCGGGGAAGATTTATTGTTTATTAACAATTACTTACAACAATATAACGCAGCGCACGCAGGGTCTGGAAAGCGCGGTCTCCCGCAGGTAAGATGTTGATATGAAACTCTTTGTCGGACTTGGAAATCCGGGCAGCAAATATGCCCGCACGCGTCACAACATCGGCTTTATGGCGGTTGACCGTATTGCCGAAGAGCACGGCTTTGCCCCTTGGCGATCGAAGTTCCAAGGCGAGATGAGCGAAGGCCGTCTCGGGCGGGAAAAGGTCATCCTTTTGAAACCGCAGACGTTCATGAACCTTTCGGGGCAATCCGTCGGCGAGGCGATGCGGTTCCACAAGCTGTCACCCGAAGATGTGGTGGTGTTCCATGACGAGCTTGACCTTGCGCCCGGCAAATGCAGGCTCAAGACGGGCGGCGGTCATGCGGGGCACAACGGGCTTCGCTCGATCCATCAACACATCGGCGAGGCCTATGACCGTGTTCGGCTCGGCATCGGGCATCCCGGCCACAAGGACCGCGTGTCGGGCTATGTGCTCCACGAATTCGCCAAGGCCGAAGAAGGCTGGCTTGACGATATGATGCGCGGGATTGCCGATGGCGCGGCGGCTCTGGCCGATGGGGATGGCGCCAAGTTCATGAATGCGGTTGCGCTGCGCGTTGCGCCGCCGCGTTCCTCGACGGGAACCAAGGCCGAGACCGCGCCCAAAGCCAAGGTCGAGCCCGAAGCCGCGCCAGAGGACAAGCGCAGCGCGCTGCAAAAGCTGGCCGATAAATTTCGCTAGGAAAAATGCCGTTCTCTGGGCAGGATAGCCCAAAAGAGGAGAGCGGCATGTTCGAGAAAGACCCGTCCGAAAACGTGCTTGGAGGCGCGCTTGAGGCCTGTTCGCTGGACCCGATGACGGGATACTTCCGCAACGGGGCCTGTGACACCTGCGCCGAGGATCGGGGCAGCCACACGGTCTGTGCGGTGATGACGGACGAGTTTCTGGCTTTTTCGAAGTATGTCGGCAACGATCTTTCGACACCTGCCCCGCAATACGGTTTTGAAGGTCTCAAGGCGGGGGATCGCTGGTGTCTCTGCGCGGCGCGGTTCCTACAGGCCCATGACGAGGGATGCGCCCCGCGCGTGAACCTTAGGGCGACGCATCGGCGGGCGCTGGAAGTGGTGCCTCTTGCAGTTCTGAAGCTGCATTCGACGGACTAGCGGTCGGCAAGAGACGGTCATCCATCAGATCCTCGATGAAGAGGCTGAGAAGCTGGGGGCGGCCCGTCACGCCTGCCTTGCGATAGATGGCGTTCATCTGGGCTTTGACCGTGCCTTCGGAAGTGGCGCGGACGGCGGCGATGTCGGCAAGCGGAAGGCCCTTGATCGCGAAGAGCGCGACATCCTGTTCGGCGGGGGTCAGGCCCCAGTCGGCAAAATGCTCGTCAAGGATTTCGTGAAAGGCGCTTGAGGCCATGCGGAGGCGATCCTCGGCCAGCGTGGCGCGTTTGTGGGTGCGGCGAAGGGCAACGCCGCCGAGGGTGATCCCGATCAGAAGACCGAGGGCGGCGCCAAGCTCGATGAACTCGCTCAATTGCCAAGCGATGGGGGCGAAACCGAGAACCGAACCAAGGATATTCGACACGAAAAACACGGCGCAGATGACCTGCACCACAAGGGCAAAGGCGATGGGGAACGAGCGCCTCATACGGCAGGCCAAGCGGGCAAAGACGATAAGGGTTTAGTCATCATCTTTGTCGTCGCCCTTGTCGTCGTCGCGGTCGTCATCCTTGTCGTCGTCGCTGTCGTCGCTGCCTTTGCCCGAGTTCGAAGAGCGGTCGTCATCATCATCGTCATCGTCGTCGTCGCTGTGCGAGCCCGAGCCGGAGTTCGACACGTTGGTCGTTGTCGTCGTGCTCTGAACGGCGGCCGTGGTGCCTCCCGAGGACGAGGAGCCCGAGGGCGCGGCAGCGGTGGTGCTCCCGACTTGGGGGATCACGATGTTGTTCGAGCTGCGCTTGTTGCCCGAGCGGTATTCCCAATAGTCGCGCAGGATCTCGCCCGTGGTGGGGTTGATGACGATCTCGCGCTCGATCGTGGCGTTCTTGGCCTCGATCTTGAGGCGACCGAGAAGCGTGCGCTCGACCTCGAACTCGGTGAACCCTTGGGCGCGGAGTTGGCGGACAACCGACTCTTCTACCGTTTCGGCAAAGACAGGCGCGGAAAGGCCGAGAGCGGCGAGCGTCAGTATCGCTTTGAGCGTGTTTTGAAATGAGATCATGTTCAATCCAGTTTGGCCCCACGCCAGAAGCGCGGGGCTCTTATCAAAGCCAGTTTAGCTTTGGCTTCTGCTCGATGTCACCTGTTTTGAGGATCAATCGTCGTCGCTGTCGCGGTCACGGTCGCCGCCGTGGTCGTCGTCGTGATCGCTGTCGTCGTCATCGCCGCCGCGTCCGCGCCCACGGCCACGGTCGTCATCGTCGCCGTTGTCGTCGAAGGAACGGGACTCGCCGCCGTGGTGGCCACTGTCGTCAAAGCCCGAGTGGTGGCTGCTGCTGTCATCGGACAGGCCTGTGGTGCTCGACGACGAGCTGCTGCTCGAGCTCCTTGCACCGGCGGGATAGACCTCGCGCTTGAGCTCGGCGGCGGTGGCGTTGTCATAGATGACCTCGACCTTGGTGCCGTTCATATAGGCTTCGACCTTGGTGGTGGTCGCACTGCGCTTGATTTCAAGGTTGGTATAGCCCGCGTCGCCCCAGACCTGAATGATGCTGTCCGTCAGGGCATCCGCATGAGCGGTGGCGGCCAGAGTAGCGAATACGGCTGAAAGAATGAATTTACGCATTTGAAGTCTCCTCACTATGTGTGTTCGACCGTTGTGGGTCGTGACACCAGATGGCGGGATCAAGCGAGGAGAAGATATTGGACGCGGGTTTATTGCGGGGCGCGTAAACCGTCGGTTTATGGGCCTAAACCAAAGTTTAGGGCAAAGAAAAAGGCCCCGAAGGGCCTGTAATCCTTAGACTTTCATGTCGAACCCGAGGTGTTTGGCGACGGTAAAGATGTCTTTGTCGCCGCGACCACACATGTTCATGATGATGATGTGGTCCTTGGGAAGCGTGGGCGCGATCTTGATCACATGGCCCAAAGCGTGGCTCGGTTCGAGCGCGGGGATGATTCCTTCGGTCTCGCAGCAGAGCTGGAAGGCGGCGAGCGCCTCTTTGTCGGTGATCGCAACGTATTTCGCGCGGCCCACATCGTGGAGCCAAGCATGTTCGGGACCGATTCCCGGATAGTCGAGACCTGCGGAAATCGAGAAGCCTTCGAGAATCTGGCCGTCGTCATCCTGAAGCAGATAGGTACGGTTGCCGTGAAGCACGCCCGGACGCCCGCCCGTGAGCGAGGCGCAGTGTTCCATCTTTTCGTCGACGCCTTTGCCGCCTGCTTCGACGCCGATGATCTCGACCGATTTGTCGTCGAGGAACGGATAGAAGAGCCCCATGGCATTGGAGCCACCGCCGATGGCGGCGATGATGGTGTCGGGAAGACGGCCTTCGGCCTTCATCATCTGTTCTTTGGCTTCTTTGCCGATGATCGACTGGAAGTCGCGGACCATGGCGGGATAGGGGTGCGGACCTGCGACGGTGCCGATGCAGTAGAAGGTGTCGCGCACGTTGGTGACCCAATCGCGCAGCGCGTCGTTCATCGCATCTTTGAGCGTGCCGCGACCCGAGGTGACGGGCACGACTTCGGCCCCGAGAAGGCGCATGCGGAAGACGTTGGGGGCCTGACGTTCGACATCGTGCGCGCCCATGTAGACAACGCATTTCAGGCCGAATTTCGCACAGACGGTTGCGGTGGCAACGCCGTGCTGACCTGCGCCCGTTTCGGCGATGATGCGGGTTTTGCCCATGCGGCGAGCAAGGATGATCTGGCCGAGCACGTTGTTGATCTTGTGCGCGCCGGTGTGGTTCAGCTCGTCGCGCTTCATATAGACCTTGGCACCGCCGAGGCGTTCGGTCAGGCGCTCTGCAAAGTAGAGCGGGCTGGGACGGCCGACGTAGTTCGTCCAGAGGTCATCCATCTCGGCCCAGAAGGTCGGGTCGGTCTTGGCGAACTCGTATTGTTCCTGAAGGTCGAGAATGAGCGGCATCAGGGTTTCGGACACAAAGCGCCCGCCGAAGATACCAAAGCGGCCGTTTTCGTCAGGACCGTTCATGAAGCTGTTGAAAAGATCGTCTGCCATCTTGGCCTCCCCACGTGTTGCATTCCAAGTAGCGCTCTGTAGCGGGACGGTAAAGGGGGCGCGGGGCTTTAGGCCTGTGCTGCGGCGATGAAAGCGGCGATTTTTTCAGCGTCTTTGATCCCCGGAGCGGATTCGACACCCGAAGAGACGTCGACCTGACGGGCGCCCGTGACATCGACGGCGGCGGCGACGTTCTCGGGGGTGAGGCCCCCTGCGAGCATCCAAGGGCGGGTCCAGTATTTGCGGCGCACCAGTTTCCAGTCGAAGGCGTGACCGTTGCCACCTGGGATATCCGACGCGACGGGGGCCTTGGCATCGACAAGAAGCTGGTCGGCGACTTGGGAATAGATGTCGATCTGATGTGTGTCCTCGGGGGTGGCGATGCCGAGAGCCTTCATCACGGGGAGACCATAGCGGGCACGGACCTCGGTCACGCGCTCGGGGGGTTCGGAGCCGTGGAGCTGGATCATATCGAGGGGCACGTGCGCGGTGATCTCGTCCAGAAGCGCGTTGTCGGGGTTCACCACCAGCGCCACTTTGGCCACTCCAAGCGGGACCTGAACGGCGAGCATGGCGGCATCGGCCACCGAAATGTTGCGCGGGCTTTTGGGAAAGAACACAAAGCCGACATAGGCGGCCCCTGCTTTGGCGGCGGCCTCGATCCCTGCGCTGTCGCGCAGGCCACAGATTTTCACACGGACGTCAGGCACTTATTTGCTTTCGAGGATCTGGAGGACGTCGTCGCGTCCGTCTCCGTCGCTGTCGCGCAGGCGAGCCATTTCCGCCTTGAGGCGCTTGTTCTCGCGGGCACTGCGGGAGGCTTCGCTCCGATACTGACGCTCGCGGAGCCATTCCCAGAAGAAACCGATCAAAAGACCCAAAGCCACGCCGCCGAAAATCGCCATGAAGAGCGGGATCTGGATATCGGGCGAAATGCCGAGCAGATCGGCAAAGGCCTGCGGCATGGCGCGGAGCGTGACGAGGTCACGATTGGCAAGGCCGACGATAATCAAGACAAGGCCAATCACGGCCCAAAAAGCGTAGCGGATGGTTTTCATAGACTTCTCTTATTCGCCGTTCAGACGGTCGCGAAGAAGCTTGCCGGTTTTGAAAAAGGGCACGTGTTTTTCATCGACGTCAACGGATTCACCCGTACGCGGGTTCCGTCCTGTACGCGAGTCCCTTTTCTTGACCGAGAAGGCGCCAAAGCCGCGAAGCTCTACACGATCGCCATTGGCCATTGCATTGGTGATCTCGTCAAAGATCGTGTTCACGATTTTTTCGACATCGCGCTGATATAGATGCGGATTTTCGTCAGCGATTTTCTGAATCAGTTCCGACCTGATCATGGCCAGCAGTCCCCCCGAAGAGATTATTATGCGTAAGCTCACTTACATTGGGACCAACTATAGCGGCTAAATCCTTTCGGGAAATAGGCTCGTTGTCCTTGGGAGGCGGTTTCGGGCCTAATCGGGACGGTTTTTACATTATTTATGCAGGTGGCGTGACAAATATAACAACCCAGAGACGTGTGCCCGCATCCGAGCCTTGAACGATTCGGCAAAAAAAGAGCTCCGGCGCTTGCACGCCGGAGCCTGTCCAACCCAAAAAGGGTGTGGATATTAGTTGTCGCCCTTGAGGGCTGCGCCGAGGATATCGCCGAGCGAAGCGCCGGAGTCGGACGAACCGTACTGCTCGACTGCTTCTTTTTCTTCTGCGATTTCACGGGCTTTGATCGAGAGACCAAGCTTGCGGGTCTTGGAGTCGATGTTGGTGACGCGAACGTCGACCTTGTCACCTACGCCAAAACGCTCGGGACGCTGGTCAGCGCGGTCGCGCGAGAGGTCCGAACGACGAATGAAGGACTTCATGCCTTCGTATTCGACTTCGATACCACCGTCTTCGATCGCGGTGACTTCAACGGTGATGACCGAACCACGCTTTACGCCGCCAACGGCATCAGCGAAGGGATCGCCATCGAGGTTCTTGATCGAGAGCGAGATACGCTCTTTCTCGACGTCGACCTCGGTGACAACGGCCTTGACCATGTCGCCCTTGCGGTAGTTCTGGATCGCGTCTTCGCCACGCTCGTCCCACGACAGGTCGGAGAGGTGAACCATGCCGTCGATGTCGCCCTGAAGGCCAACGAACAGACCGAATTCGGTGATGTTCTTGACTTCGCCTTCAACCTGCGTGCCCTCGGGATGGGTCTCGGCAAAAACTTCCCACGGGTTGCGCTGGGTCTGCTTGAGGCCGAGCGAAACGCGACGCTTGGTCGAGTCGATCTCGAGAACCATGACTTCCACTTCCTGCGAGGTCGAAACGATCTTGCCGGGGTGGACGTTTTTCTTGGTCCAGGACATTTCGGAGACGTGAACGAGACCTTCAACGCCAGCTTCGAGCTCAACGAATGCACCGTAGTCGGTGATGTTGGTAACGCGGCCGGTGTGGACGGTTTCGGGACGATACTTGGCTTCAACAGCATCCCACGGATCATCCTGCAGCTGCTTCATGCCGAGCGAGATGCGGTGGGTGTCTTTGTTGATCTTGATCACCTGAACCTTGATGGTCTCACCGATGGTGAGGATCTCGGACGGGTGGTTGACGCGGCGCCATGCCATGTCGGTCACGTGGAGAAGACCGTCTACGCCGCCGAGGTCAACGAACGCACCGTATTCGGTGATGTTCTTGACAACGCCGTCAACCGACTGACCTTCGGAGAGATTGCCGATGACTTCAGCGCGCTGTTCTGCACGGGACTCTTCAAGGATTGCACGACGCGAAACAACGATGTTGCCACGACGACGGTCCATCTTGAGGATCTGGAACGGCTGCTTGAGGCCCATGAGCGGACCAGCGTCACGCACCGGACGAACGTCAACCTGCGAGCCCGGAAGGAACGCAACAGCGCCGCCGAGGTCAACAGTGAAGCCGCCTTTGACGCGACCGAAGATCGCACCGTCAACGCGCTCTTCAGCAGCGTAGGCTTTCTCGAGACGATCCCAAGCTTCTTCACGGCGGGCCATCTCGCGCGAGATGACAGCTTCGCCACGAGCGTTTTCAGCAGCGCGAAGGAAGACTTCTACTTCGTCGCCAACCTGGATCGAGGGAGCTTCGCCGGGGTTTGCGAATTCTTTCAGATCAACGCGGCCTTCCATTTTGTAGCCTACGTCGATGATGGCCTGGCCTGCTTCAATCGCGATGACCTTGCCTTTGACAACCGAACCTTCGTCCGGGGTGTCGACTTCGAAGCTTTCGTTAAGGAGGGCTTCGAATTCCTCCATCGTGTTCTTAGCGCACATGCGTCACAGTTTCCTTTTCAGCGTTTATACGGGCCGTGCGGTTGTCTCCGCAGGTCTTTTGGTTACGGGCGTCGAGGACCTCAAAACAAAGAGGGCCGGTTTTGCCGACCCTGCTCTCGATCTTGGTCACAGCTGTTGGGCGCTGCTTCGACTGGCGCGCGTATAGGCCAAGAAGCCCAGATTAGCAAGGGCTTTACGCCCTTTGGTGCCGATCAGCTCCGTGCGGCGGCAAGGCGGCGTTCATAGTCGGCCTCGGACTCGCCTGCCTGTCTTGAAAAGACGAAACCGCCGCCTTTTTCGAGCGCTTCGCCCGCCAGACGGACGAGCGCGTCGAACACCACCTCGGCTTGGGCGCGATCGACGCGAGGAAGATGGTTTTCCTCTATGAAATCAATGCCGTGACGCGCGGGAAAGAAGTGGTCATAGCCCATCGAAAAGCCGCTGAAGGGCGAAGTTGGAGACGCATCATCGTCCAGAAGGATTTCGATCTGGCTGTGGCGCTTGTCCGCAACGACGCGTTCAAGCACCAGATTGATCGCATCAACCTTGCCGTGGAGGGTTTGGACGAACTGGCCATTGGCGCGCCAGAGGTAGCCCGTGACGCCCACGCTCTTGTTATACTGCATGGACGCCTGAAGAATCCCGAGGTCGGACGGGTGGTAGTCTTCATGGAGCGGAATGCTGCGATAGAGGATTTTGCGATAGCCCAACCGACTTCAACTCCAAGCGTCATTCAAAGGGGACGTTTCCCCCTATGTGAGCGCATCGGACCCAGTAAAGTCAATCAGTTATTCATTTTCCGTATCGCTTCGCGGATCAAAGCAGAGGCTTTGGCGACAGCGTCGTCGATGGACATGAAACTGGTGTCGATGATGGTCGCATCATCCGCAGGGATCAGGGGGGCGGTGGCGCGGTCGCTGTCGCGGCGGTCGCGCTCTTTCACTTGAGCGAGCACTTCGGCTTCGTCCCCGCCGACCTCGAGCCAACGACGATGGGCGCGCACCTCGGGCGAGGCGGTCACGAAGAGTTTCACTTCGGCTTGCGGGCAAATGACGGTGCCGATGTCGCGTCCGTCAAGCACGGCGCCGCCCTCTTTGCGGGCAAAGCTGCGCTGGAAATCGACAAGAGCCGCACGCACTTCGGGGATGGCGGCGACGCGGCTGGCGGCCTGACCTGCACCCATTGTGCGCAAACCACCGCGTTCGAGGTCGGAGGGTTTGAGCTCGCGGGCGGCAAGGATGGGGTCCTTGCCCTCGGCCACAAGAGCACCGACGGCGCGGTAAAGAAGACCCGTGTCGAGATGGGCAAAGCCGAAGTCAAAGGCGATGGCCTTGGAAATCGTGCCTTTGCCTGCGGCTGCGGGCCCGTCGATTGCGACCGTAAAACTCATGGGTCCACCATTGTCGTTAGGTTCGGATCGTTCTGCTCCGCTTGTGGCAGATCATCGGTTATTTCGTAATAGGTCCCTTTGTCGCGACAATAGATATGCCCGACAAGGCTCAGCGGCGGATGGCTATCCAGAGTTCCGGGAAGGATGGAGAGATTGCGCCCTGCCCCGTCCCAAAAAAGGTTGGAGCCACAGATACCACAAAAGCCGCGCCGCGCGGTCGGGGAGGAGACATACCAGCTCACTTCGCCCGTGATGGTGACCGCATCACGCAGCGCGGATGTGGCGGCAAGGTAGTGTCCCGTCGTTTTGCGGCACTGGGTGCAATGACAGGCAACGACGGGACGCAGCGGTCCCTGCCCCTCGTAGCGGATCTGACCGCAGAGGCAGGAGCCGCGAAACTCCGTCATTGGGCCGACCGTGTGATGTCCGCGCCCAGATCGGCCATCAGCTTTTCAAAGATCGGGAAAGAGGTCGCGATCGGGCTTCCGTCATCGACGGACATCGGCTTTTCGGTGGCCATGCCCATGACCATGAAGGACATGGCGATGCGGTGATCGAGACGGCTTTCGACCGTGACGCCGCCCGCAAGATTGCCGAAGCCGCGACCTTTGACGATCCACCAATCCTCGCCTTCGTCCACCTCGACCCCTGCGGCGCGAAGGCCTTTGGCCATGGCGTCGATGCGGTCGGATTCCTTGACGCGGAGTTCCTTGACGCCGCGCATGACGGTGTCGCCTTGGGCAAAGGCGGCCACGGCCGAAAGCACGGGGTATTCGTCGATCATGGAGGCCGCACGCTCGGGCGGCACTTCGATGCCCTTGAGGTTAGGGCTGAACTTGGCACGCAGATCGGCAACAGGCTCGCCGCCTTCTTCGCGCAGGTTCTCGTATTGGAGGTCGGCGCCCATTTCGCGCAGCGTGGTAAAGAGCCCCGCGCGGGTCGGGTTGAGGCCGATGTTCGGCACAAGGACATCGGAGCCTTCGGTGATCAGCGCCGCACAGACGGGGAAGGCCGCAGACGAGGGATCACGCGGCACGACGATGGTTTGCGGCTTGAGCTCGGGCTGACCTGTGAGGGTGATCACGCGGCCTTCGGCGGTTTCTTCGACCGTCAGCTCTGCGCCGAAACCGACAAGCATCCGCTCGGTGTGGTCGCGGGTGGCTTCTTTTTCGATGACGACGGTTTTGCCGCGCACGTTGAGGCCCGCAAGAAGAACCGCCGACTTCACCTGAGCCGAAGGCACGGGCGTGGTATAGGTAACTGGCACAGGGTCCGCCGCCCCGACGAGGGTCATCGGGAGACGGCCGCCCTTGCGACCGACGGATTTGGTGCCGAAGAGCGCAAGCGGATCGGTGACGCGGCCCATGGGGCGCGAACAGAGCGAGGCATCGCCCGTGAAGGTCACGGAGATCGGGGTCGTTGCCATGGTGCCCATGATGAGACGCACGCCCGTGCCGGAGTTGCCGCAGTCGATCACGTGGTCAGGTTCGGAAAAGCCGCCGACGCCGACGCCGTGCACCGACCAATTGCCGCCGCCGTGATTGATCACCTCTGCCCCGAAGGAGCGCATCGCCTTGGCGGTGTCGAGCACATCCTCGCCTTCGAGCAGGCCCGAGATTTTCGTCTCGCCCACGGCCATGGCACCAAGGATCAGCGAGCGGTGCGAGATCGACTTGTCCCCCGGGACATTGGCCTCGCCCTTGAGGGGGCCACATTTGCGGGATGTCATGGGAATCGGGGTGCCGTGACCGGACATGGGCAATCTCCTAAAGCTTCGGCACGCGTCATACCGCGTTAGGCTGTTAGCGTCCATCACCCAAAGCGCAAAAAACGGCCATGGTTTGCAGGGATTGTGCACGGTCTACGTAATTCGACGTAAACGATTACGGCGACCCTCGACGCCGCTTGGTTCAGGCGCTAACACTGTGCGCAATTTTCAGGGCGGCGCGCCCGTTTCGACCCATTGGAGGACTGAGATGTCGGTATATCCCGCAACGCCCGAGGCTGACCGTCAGGTCGATCAGCTGACCCTTGAGGAACAGATCAGCCTTATGGCGGGCAAGGATTTCTGGAACGTCGGTTCCATTGATCGGCTCGGGATCGGCTGTCTTCGGGTGACGGATGGCCCCAACGGGGCACGCGGGAGCCATTTCGTCGGCGGTGCGCGCTCTGCGGCGTTTCCCGTCGGGATCGCGATCGGGGCGACGTGGAACCCCGAGTTGATCGAGAAGATCGGCGCGGCGCTTGCGCTCGAGACGCGGGACAAGGGGGCCTCGACCCTTTTGGCTCCGACGATCAACATCCAGCGCGGGCCGCTCAACGGGCGGAACTTTGAGTGCTATTCCGAGGACCCTATCCTGACCGCCGAACTTGCGATTGCCTATGTGCGCGGACTTCAGGCCAATGGCGTGGCGGCGACGCTCAAGCATTTTGCCGCGAACGAGAGCGAAATCCGCCGCACGGTGAATTCGTCGGATGTGGACGAGCGGACGCTGCGCGAGCTTTACCTTGTGCCGTTCGAGCGGGCGATCAAAGAGGCGGGGTCTTGGGCGATCATGTCGTCCTATAACAAGATCAACGGGACCTATGCCGCCGACAACCAATGGCTTTTGACCAAGGTTCTGCGCGAGGACTGGGGCTTTGAAGGGCTTTCGATGTCGGACTGGTTCGGGCTTCGCTCGACGGTCGAAGGCGCGAATTCGGGCCTGAGCCTTGAAATGCCGGGGCCTGCGATTTCGCGCGGCGAGAAGCTTTTGAAGGCGGTTCAGGAGGGGCTTGTGCCTGCGGAGCTTGTCCGCGCGGCGGCTTTGAACGTGCTGCGGCTCCTTGAGCGGACGGGCGATCTTCATAATATGGCCGAGCGGGTCGAGGTCGAGAACGAGCGGGCCAGCACCCGCGCCATCATCCGCGAAGCAGGTGTCCAGTCCGCCGTTCTTCTCAAGAACGAAGGCGGGGTTCTTCCTGTGGCGCCCGATGCAACGATTGCGATGGTCGGCCCCAATGCCAATGCGCCGCGCGCAATGGGGGGCGGTTCGGCACAGCTCAACGCCTATCGTCAGGTGTCGGCCTTTGCGGGGATGGTGGAGGCGCTGGGGGAAAACCGCGTCAGCTTTGCCCAAGGCGTGACCAACACCCGTTTCCAGCCGAACCTGAACGGCACATTCACCCGCGAATGGTTCACCAATGACAGCCTGAGCGGCGAACCAGTGCTTGTCGATACGCTGGAGCAGTTCCAATACTTCTTTATGGACGCGCCCGAGGGCATTGATCCGACGAACCATTCGTGCCGCGTGCGCGGAGCGTTCAAGGCCGATCAGGCGGGTACATGGCGCTTCGGGATGAATTGCACCGGCAAGGGTCGTCTGTTCCTCAATGGGGAAGAGGTGATCGAGGCTTGGGACACTTGGGTGCGCGGCTCGACCTTCTTTGAAGAGGGCTGTGATCCGATCGAGCATGACATCGCGCTTCACGAGGGGGAGGAAGTCGAGGTCACCTTTGAGTTCGCGACCAAGCCGACATTCGATCTCCACTTCCATGCCTATCAGGTGGGTGTGGACCGCGTTCTTGGCGAAAAGGAAATCGCCGAGGCGGTCGAGCTTGCCGCCGCGGCCGATGTGGCTGTGGTGTGCGTCGGGCGGTCGGCGGAATGGGACACCGAGGGCTGGGATCTCCCTAATATGACGCTTCCCGGACACCAGAACGCATTGGTCGAAGCGGTTGCGGCAAAGGCGAAAAAGACCGTGGTGCTTCTCCAGACGGGCGGCCCCGTCGAGATGCCTTGGCTCGATCAGGTCGATGCCGTGCTTCAGTGCTGGTATGCGGGGCAAGAGGCAGGACATGCGATTGCCGATGTCATCACAGGCGCACGCACGCCGGGCGGGAAGCTGCCGCAGAGTTTCCCTGTGACGCTTGAGGATGCGCCGACGTTCAACGGCACGGATGACGGGGTCTATCCCGGTCTCAATGGCCGCGTGGAATATCGCGAAAAGCTCGAAATCGGCTATCGCCACCATGCCAAGACGGGGATCAAGCCGCTGTTCCCCTTCGGCTTTGGGCTGAGCTATACCAGCTTTGCGCTTGGCACGCCCGAGGTGGCTGTCGGGGCGGATGGTGTCGGCACGGTCAAGGTTGCCGTGACCAACACGGGCGACCGCGAGGGGAGCGAGGTTGTCCAGCTCTATGTCGCGCCCAAGGCTGCGCCCGTGGATCGCCCGATTGCAGAGCTCAAGGCCTTCAAAAAGGTGATCCTTGCGGCGGGCGCTTCTGCTCAGGCCGAGATGTCCCTCAAGCCGCGTGATTTTGCCTATTTCGATGTCGAAGGCCAGAAGTGGGTCGTCGCCGAAGGGGACTATGAGCTTTGGATCGGCACATCGGCCGAGGATATCACCGCCCGCGCAACGGTGCAGATCGCAGCACAAGAGCTGGCGGTGTGACCCGACCGACACGGCAAGAAAAAGCCCCGCTCTTTGGCGGGGCTTTTTGTTTCAAAGCACGGCGTCCTCTTGCCCGCAGAAGGGATCAACAGGGCTTGCCCGATTGAAGGGCCGATCCCCCATCATGCAATCGAGCGCCGCCTTTTGCATCTCATCCGAGGTACAATAGGCGTTGATGACCGCAGGCATGCGCGGGGCGTCATAGAGGTAATAGGGGAAGCCGAAGGAGACGAGCGCGGTCGGGGTCGCGGGCCAACTGCGCTTCATCGAGAAGCGGAAATCGCCCATGAGCCGCGCCCAATCAAGGAAGATGTGGCTTCGGGTCAGGAGCGTTTCTTCGGCCATCACATAAAGCACAAGGTCGAAGGTCTCGGGCGCGTAGGGCGTGCCTTTTTCATAGACCGTCACGTCGAAGCCGCGGGCACGCATCATATCGGGGAGTGCCAGCGGGATCGGCTGGGGATGGATCGGCGAGGCAATGCCCGTGGTCAAGATCAGCACCCGCTTGTGGCTTTCGGGCGTGATCGGGAAGAGGTCGTTCACATCCTTGACCAAGGTGGGCGCACGGGCAAAGGCCTCGTCCGCGATGGCGAGGGACTCTGGCGTTGCCAGAGCCTTGAGCCGTTCGGCAACAGGCTTGCGTTCGGCGCGGTGCAGCTTGAGCGCGGCCTTGAGACCGAGGACACGGATCAGGGCGTCGTTGATGCGGTCGTGGCTGAGGCTCCCGTCGGCAAGGGCGGCTTTGATCGCTTCGATATCGGCGAGCATATCGCCCGTGAAAAGCACGATGTCACAGCCTGCGCGGAGCATCTGGACCTTGGCGTCGCGGGGGTCCATCACCGACGTTGCCCCTGCCATTTCTGAAGCGTCCGAAATGATGAGACCGTTGAAGCCGAGCTCTTCGCGGAGAAGCTTTTGCGTCAGAATGGGCGAGAGGGAGGCAGGGCAATAGGCCTCTTCCAAACTTGCATCGGGTTTGACCGCGCGCACATAGGCGGGCAGCGCGATATGCGCGGACATCACCGAGAGAACGCCGCGGTCGATGCCGTCGCGGTAGAGCCGCCCGAAGGTGGCGTTCCAGTCCTCGACCGAGAGCGGATTGACGGTGGTGACGAGATGCTGATCGCGGTCGTCGTAGCCTTCTCCCGGCCAATGCTTGAGACAGGCGGCGATACCTTTGTCCTGAAGCACGTCGACTTGGGTCATAGCGTGACGGGCGATGCGGTCGGGGTCCGAGCCGAACCCGCGCGTGGCGACGATGGCCGAACGGAAGGCGGCGTTGATGTCCACGACGGGCGTAAAGGACCAGTTGGCACCCACGGCCAATGCCTCGTCCGCGAGGACGCCATAAACGCGGCGGGTGAGGTCGGTGTCATCAACGGCGGCAAGCGCGAGAGGGTTCGGAACCTGTGCGCCGAAGGTGAAGGACATCCGCGAGCCTTCGAGATCGGCAGAAACGAACATCGGGATATCGGCCTGATCCTGAAGCGTGTCGAGAAGGGTCATTTCCTCTTCTGCGGAGGAGGCGAAGAAACGGGTGACACCGCCCGGACGCAGACGCTTGATCTCGTCGGCCCAGAGGTGGGCGGGACCATGAAGCCCGATGATGAAAAGCTGTGCTAATTTGACATCAAGATCGGATTGAAGGCTTGAATATGTGTTTTTGACCCATTCAAGCGAGGCAGCGTTAAGATGGAACGGAGCCTTGGACAAATGGTCCATCGGGGGAAAATCGGGTGTCATATTATCCTCTTTCCAAGAGCGGCCTGATGACCGCTCCTGTTCTATTGCACGAAGCTTAGGCTCAAACGCGGAGCGCGGGAAGCCCTACGCCCGTGCTTTCGAAACCACCGTCGCTGGCGATGATCTGGCCCGTGACATAGGAGGCTTTGTCCGAGCAGAGGAAGCAGATCACATCGGCAATCTCGCGTTCGGTGCCATAGCGGTTGAGCGGGATAGCGTCGTGATAGGCCGCGATGATCTCGGGGCTGTGGACCGCAATCGAGAGCTTGGTTTTGACGGGACCCGGACAGACGCAATTCGCGCGGATGCCGTATTCGCCAAGCTCGGCGGCCTGTTGTTTGGTGAGTTGGATCACGGCGGCCTTGGAGGTGCCATAGGCCACACGAAGGGTCGAGGCACGCAGGCCCGAAATGGACCCGATGTTCACGATCGCGCCTTTGGTGTCCTTGAGCGCAGGCGTGGCCGCTTGGGACACGAGGAAGACGCCATCGAGGTTGGTGTCCATGATGCGGCGCCAACGCTCGAAGGTGGTGCCTTCGATGGGGCCGAAATCGGCTACGCCCGCGTTGTTCACCACAGCGTCGATGCGACCGAATTCGGCGAGGACGGCGGCGATCATCGCCTCCACCTGCTCGGGGATCGAGACGTCGCAGATGAAGGGCTTGGCCTCTGAGAGACCCGCGGCGGCGGCATGAAGCTCGTCCGCGTCGCGGTCGATCATGGCGACCTTCCAGCCCTCTTCAATGAAAATCTTGGTGGCGGAGAGGCCGATGCCACGGGCCGCGCCTGTGACGAGTGCTACTTTTTGGGTCATGAAATCCTCGGGTTAATAGGTGGCTCTGCCGCCCGAGAGGTCAAAGACCGCCCCAGTGGCAAAGGAATTCGCTTTGGTGCACAGCCAAGTGATCATCTCGGCGGCCTCGTCGGTTTCAAGGAACCGTGCGCGGGGGATTTTCGAGAGCATGAAGTCGATATGCTCTTGGCTCATCTGGTCGAAAATGGCGGTTCGGGCAGCGGCAGGGGTCACGCAGTTGACCGCGATGTCCTGACCCGCGTGCTCTTTTCCGAGCGACTTGGTGAGGGCGATGACGCCTGCTTTGGACGCGGAGTAAGGGCCTGCGCCCGGATTGCCTTCTTTACCTGCGACGGAGGCGATGTTGACGACACGGCCATAGCCGCCGTTCACCATATGCGGCAGGATCGCCTTGCAGGTGTTGAAGATGCCCGTGAGGTTGATGTCGATGATCGCTTGCCAATCCTCGGCGGGATAATCGGTGATCTTGTGGTTGGGGCCTGCGATGCCTGCGCTGGCGACGAGAACGTCGATGCGGCCAAGCTCGGACGCGGTGCGGTTCGCCGTGGCGGTGACTTGGGCCAGATCGCGCACATCAAGGGCATAAGCAAAGGCGTCGGGGCCCAGCGCGGCGGCGGTCCGTTCAGCCAGAGCGGCGTCACGGTCCCAGATCGCGACTTTGGCCCCAGAGGCGAGCATACGTTCGGCAACGGCGCGTCCGATCCCTTGGGCACCGCCCGTGATAACGGCGACTTGGCCGTTCAGATCGTAGACATTCATCGTGTTCTCCCCCTCAGGACACCGTGCAGCCTAGGGGCGCGAGACGCGGGAAAAAATCAAGCTCTCCTAAGCACTTCTGCAATCGTGCCTAAAGAAACTCCTGCCCTTGCTCTTGCGCCTTTGGTCAAGCCGTGTAGGTTTCACGCCAGATGGTATACCAAATTTGACTCGGCACAATGGCGATAATCGCCTATGGATGACGAGCAAGCCCACTGCGAACCTTGGAGGCGTTACTATGTCCGCGACCCTTGCCATCGGCTCTTATGCCGAAAACGATCTCAGCGCTCTTAGGGCGGAATTCGATCCCGTCTTTATCGCGGGGCCTGCCGATCTTGTGGGGCTTTCCGAAGCGGTCCGCAAAGGGATCAAGGCCGTGACCTATAAGGGACATGCCCCCTTTGGCGCGGCAGAGATGGATTTGCTCCCGAACCTCGGGATCGTTGCGAATTTCGGTGTGGGTTATGATGCGATCGACGTGACTGCAGCCGATGCACGCGGGATCAAGGTCACGAATACGCCTGACGTCCTGAATGACGATGTGGCCGATCTTGCTGTTGCGATGCTCCTCATGCAGATGCGCGAGATGGAACATGCCTCGGCTTGGGCGCGGTCGGGGAACTGGAAATCCAAGGGGGAATACCGCCTGAACCGAAAAGCCTCGGGGAGCACGGTCGGCATCGTCGGGCTTGGCCGTATAGGGCGCGAGATTGCGGATCGACTGGCGGCCTTCAAGATGGACCTGCACTATTACGCCCGCAGCGAAAAAGAGACGCCGGGTTGGACATATCACTCTGATCCTGTCGCGCTTGCAAAGGCGGTTGATGTGCTCGTCATCGCTCTGGTCGGCGGGGCGAGCACCGAGAAGTTCGTCACCAAAGAGATGATCGAAGCGCTTGGTCCGCGCGGGGTCATCGTGAATATTTCGCGCGGCACGACCATTGATGAAGCCGCGCTTCTCGATGCGCTCGAGCAAGGCAAGATCGCGGGGGCGGCGCTTGATGTGTTCCTGAACGAGCCGAACATCGACCCGCGGTTCTATGAGCTTCCCAACGTTGTGATCCAGCCGCACCAAGGTTCGGGCACCGTGGAAACCCGCGCCGCTATGGGTCAGCTTCAGCGGGACAATGTGGCGGCCTTCCACGCGGGCAAGCCGCTTTTGACGGCGGTCAACTAAGACACCGACCCAAAAGAAAAGCCCCCGATGTCGGGGGCTTTTTTATCAGGCTTGGGGTTTGTCGTCTTCGAGGTAGTAACGGATGTTGTCCTCGAAGCTTTCGTCCGCCGTGAGACCGAGCTTGAGCGCCTTTTCGGGGCGAAGATCGAAGCGCCAGCCTTTGACGATTTCCTTGATCTCGGGCTGCGCGTCCCAGCGGATCAGCTTGGCCGGCTCGGGGCCTGCGACGGCGGTCATCGCGTCGACAAGCTGACGGATCGACCACATGCGACCCGGCATCATCATGCAGCGGTTCATGCCCAGATCTTCGGCGGGGATCTCTGCGGCTTTGATCAGGTTCTCGACGCATTTGCGCGGCGAGAGGTAATAGTGGAGGTAATCGTCGTCCACGGGACAAACGGCCTCTTGGCCGTTAAGCGGCTCGCGCAGGATCGAGGACATAAAGGACGAGGCCGCACGGTTGGGCTTGCCCGGACGGACGGAAATCGTCGGGAGACGGAAGCCGCGCCCATCCACAAAGCCCTTGCGCGAGAAGTCGTTGATGAGCAATTCGCCGATGGCCTTTTGCGCGCCGTACGAGGTCTGGGGGTTGAGGAACGTGTGGTCGATGATCGGATCGGGGACCTCGCCGCCATAGACCGCGATGGACGAGGTAAAGACGACGACGGGCTTGGTTCCAAGCTCGCGGCAGCGGTTGAGCACATTGAGGGTGCCCATCATGTTGATCGCATAGCCCGCGTCGAAATCCTGTTCCGCATGGGCCGAGACGATGGCGGCCAGAAGGTAGATGACGTTGGTCTCTGCCGTCACAGCCTTGGCCACGGATGCGGCGTCCGAGATGTCACAAGTCGTGGTCTCGATCGCAAAAGGCGCACCCTCGATCATCGCGGGATCGACGACATCGGCGAGGGTGATTTTGGAAATCGCCTGACCGCGCAGGGTGCCGCGTTCGGTCAATTTGCGGGCCAGTTTCTGGCCGACGACACCGCCGCCGCCGATGATGAGAATATTCATGTGGTCCTCCTGACGCGGAACGCGTCTCCTCCTAGGTTTCGGGCGGCAGAAGCTTGCCCGGATTCAATATGTTATTCGGATCGAACGCCTTTTTGATCGCGCGCATATAGGCGATGGCGGGGCCGTGTTCGATGTCCATGAACTTCTGCTTGCCAAGCCCGATGCCATGCTCGCCGCTCACCGTTCCGCCAAGGCGCAGCGCGGTCATGGCGAGCGCTTTGGTGAACTGCTCGGCCCGTTCCATTTCGTCGGGATCGGTCGGATCGACGCTGATACCTGCGTGGAAGTTCCCGTCGCCCACATGGCCCACAATCGTGCTTGTGAGGCCCAGATCGACCGCGTCTTTCTGGGCCTGAAGCACCGCTTCGGCGAGTTTCGAGATCGGAACGCAAACGTCCGTCGGCCAAAGGTGCTTGCCCTTGCCGAGCGCAGCAGAGGCGTAATGCGCCTTGTGACGCATGGCCCAGAGCGCGTTGCGATCCTCGGTCGTGTCGGCGGTTTTCCAGCCTGTCGCGCCGAATTCGGTAGCAATTTCGCCGAAGGTCGCGGCCTGTTCGGCAACGCCCGCAGGGGTGCCGTGGAATTCGGCAAAGATATGCGGCACCTCGGGGAGACCCGCATCGGCGTAGACGTTGAAACCTTTGACCATCATGTCGTCCAAAAGCTCGATCCGCGCCATGGGGAGACCCGACTGGATCGTCATAATGACGCAATTGACCGCATCCTCGACGCTCTCGAAACGGCAGGTGGCCGAGGAAATCGCCTCGGGGATGCCTTGGAGTTTGAGCGTCAGTTCGGTGATGATCCCGAGCGTGCCTTCGGAGCCGATCAGAAGGTGCGTGAGATCATAGCCCGTCGAGGATTTGCGCGCCTCGGTGCCGGTGCGGATGATCGTGCCGTCGGCCATGACCGCCTCGAGAGCGAGGATGTTTTCACGCATCGTGCCATAGCGCACGGCGGTGGTGCCCGACGCACGGGTGGCGGTCATGCCGCCGATAGAAGCATCGGCCCCCGGATCGACGGGGAACATAAGGCCCGTGGCGCGAAGGTCGGCGTTGAGGGCCAGACGGGTGATGCCAGGTTGGACGACGGCCAAGAGATCCTCGGGCGAGACGCGCAGGATGCGGTTCATCCGCGACATGTCCAGACAGATGCCGCCTTGGGTATTGAGGTGCTGGCCTTCTAGCGATGAGGCCGCGCCATAGGCGACGATGGGGCAGCCTTCGTCATTGCAGATTTTGACGATGGCCGAGACGTCCTCGGTCGTTTCGGGAAAGGCAACGGCATCGGGCGGCGTATGCGGATAATAGGTTTCGTTCTGGCCATGCTGGTCTAGCACGGCTCGGGACGTGCTCAGGCGATCCCCGAGACGTTCCGAAATCGCCGCGATGGCTGACGCGATGCTCATGCGAATTCCAATTGCACTTTCATCGCTTGCGAACGGTCGGAGGCCACGGCAAAGGCGGCCTCGTAATCCGCAAGGGCAAAGCTGTGGGTGACGAGCGGTTTTACGTCGATCAGGCCCTGCTGCATCATGCGGACGGCAACGGCGAATTCCTCGTGGAAGCGGAAAGAGCCGACGAGTTCCAGTTCCTTGGCGGTGATCATCACCATCGGAAGGGACATGTCGTTGGAGAGGCCGAGCTGAACAATGCGGCCACGGGGACGAAGGGTCGCCATGCCGCCGCGAAGGGCAGGTTCGACGCCCGACGCTTCGAACATCACGTCGATGGTGCCTTTGCCGGCGGTATAGGGAGCAAGGCCCTCGGGGTCCTTGAGCGTGTTGATCACGACATCGGCGCCAGCGGCCTTGGCAAAGGGGATCACGCCGTCAGAGACATCGGTGGCGATGATCTCGCCCGCACCCGCGCGGCGGGCGGCGAGAATGCACAAGAGACCGATGGGACCGCAGCCCGTCACGAGGACGCGGCGGCCAAGGAGTTCACCCGCGCGGCGCGCCCCGTGGAGGGCAACGGCAAGGGGTTCGGCCATCGCCGCTTCGGCCGCGCTGATCCCGTCGGCCTTGACGCATTGCGAGGCCATGGCGGTGAGGGTTTCGCGAAACGCCCCCTGAATATGGGGAAACGGCATCGCCGAGCCGTAGAACCGCATGTTGAGGCATTGATTGGGAAGACCGCGATGGCATTCCTCGCAGTTCCCGCAGGGACGCGAGGGCGAGACGGCGACAAGGTCGCCTTCCTTGAGATTTGTGACACCCTCGCCGATGGCGGAAACGACGCCCGACACCTCGTGCCCGAGGATCATGGGTTCGCGGATACGGATCGCATTGATGCCGCCGTGATTGAAGTAATGAAGGTCGGAGCCACAGATTCCACCCCGTGCCAAAGTCACCTGAACTTCGCCTGCGGCGGGGGCCTCGGTCTCGATTTCGGTGAGGCGAAGGTCATGCTTGCCGTGGACGTAGAGCGCTTTCATTATAGGGTCCCCTCCCCTTTGGACCCTTACGCTTGCAATGGTCCGAAAATGGTATACCATTTTATCAAGGCGGGTTTGAGAGGGATTGTCAACTCTTGCGCGCATAGCTTTTGGAGGTTCCATGAAATTGTTCGATCTGACCGGCCGCACGGCGCTTGTGACCGGTTCTTCGATGGGTATCGGCTTTGCTCTGGCCCAAGGTTTGGCCGAGGCAGGCGCGAAAATCGTGCTCAATGCGCGGGATGCGGCGCGGCTCGGGGAGGCGGCGGATCGGCTTCGGGCCAAGGGCGCCGAGGTTGACAAGCTTGTCTTTGACGTGACGGATGCGGCATCCGTGCAAGAGGCCGTCAATGCCTATGAAACCGCAAAGGGGCAGATCGACATTCTGGTGAATAACGCGGGGATGCAGCACCGCACGCCCCTAGAGGATTTCCCCGTCGAAGCCTTTGACCGTTTGATGCGGACCAACGTCAATTCGGCGTTCTATGTGGGTCAGGCGGTTGCGCGGCACATGATCAAACGCGGGGCGGGACGGATCATCAATATCGCGTCGGTGCAAAGCCAACTCGCCCGTCCTGCGATTGCACCTTATACCGCGTCCAAGGGGGCGATTACCAATCTGACCAAAGGGATGGCGACCGACTGGGCCAAATACGGGCTCAACTGTAATGCCATTGCGCCCGGGTATTTCGACACGCCGCTCAATGCGGCGCTCGTCGCGGATGCGGATTTTAGCGCATGGCTCGAAAAGCGCACCCCCGCAGGGCGCTGGGGCAAGGTCGAAGAGCTTGTCGGGGCTTGTATCTTCCTTGCCTCCGATGCGTCGAGTTTCGTCAACGGTCACACATTGTTTGTCGATGGCGGGATCACCGCCAGCCTTTAAGAGGAGGAGAAAGGCATGGGAGGAAAACCGGTAATCGGCTTTATCGGCGTCGGTTTCATGGGTCACGGGATGGCCAAGAACATCGTGCAAAAGGGCTATCCGCTCTGGATCAAGGGCAACCGCAACCGCGAGCCGATCGAGAGCCTTGTCGGGATGGGGGCAAAGGAAGCCGCTTCGGCCAAGGAGATGGCGGAGCAGTGCGACATCATCCATATCTGTCTGTCCAATTCGCCTCAGGTCGAAGCGATCGTGCGGGGGCCGGACGGGATTTTGGCGGGCGCGCGCAAGGGGCTGATCGTGATCGACACGACCACGGCCGATCCGACCTCGACCATGGCGCTTGCCGCCGAGATGGCCGAACACGGGGTCACTCTGGTCGATGCGCCGCTGGGCCGCACGCCCAAAGAGGCAGAGGCAGGCACGCTCGACGCGATGGTCGGCGCGGATGACGCGACCTTTGCCAAGGTGCTCCCCGTGATCCAGTGCTGGGCGGGGAACATCAACCATCTCGGCCCGACGGGCAGCGGGCACAAGATGAAGCTCATCATGAACTTTATCGCGATGGGCTACGGCGCTCTTTATGCCGAAGCCACGGTTCTGGCCGCCAAGGTCGGCGTGTCGCCGAACAAGGTGCGCGATGTGATCGGGTCGAGCCGTCTGAACAACGGGTTCTTCGAGACCTTTATGAAATACACCGTGGATCGGGATCGGGACGCGCATAAGTTCACCATCGCCAATGCCTCGAAGGATGTGCGCTATGTGAATGCGATGGCGGCGGATGCTTGCGTGACGTCGGTGATGGCAAGCGCGGTGCGGCAATACTATGTCCACGCCGAAGCGACGGGCCACGGCGGGGACTATGTCCCGATGGTCGGGGACCACATCGCGCGGCTCAATGGCCTCGATATGGAAGAAGAGGTCAAAAAGGGACGCTGAATTGGAGGCGCGGGCAGAGGAGCCCGCGCCTTTTTCATATGCGCGGCGGGAGGGCGCGACATGCTGACGAGCGAGCAAAAGGAATTCTACGAAACGAACGGCTATCTCATGGTCGAAAACGTGGTGACGCCCGACGAGTTGGCCAAACTGCGCGAGATTACGGCCGCTTTGATCGAGGCATCACGGAGCGTGACCGAGAGCAACGAGGTTTATGATCTCGACCGTGGACATAGCGCGGAAACTCCGCGTCTTACCCGCATCAAGATCCCGCATAAGCGCGACCCCTATTTCTGGGAGCTTTTGCGCAATTCGGGGATCACCGAGGTTCTCAACGATTTGCTCGGACCCGACACGACCATCCTGACGTCCAAGCTCAATACCAAGGCACCGGGTGGCGGGGCGGCGGTGGAGTGGCATCAGGACTGGATGTTCTATCCGCACACGAACGACGATCTTCTGGCGTTCGGGCTCATGCTTGAGGATGTGGACGAGGACAACGGGCCGCTCATGGTGGTGCCCGGAACGCATAGGGGGCCGCTTCTCGATCACCGTGCGAACGGCGTTTTTGCAGGGGCGATCGATCCCGATGATCCCTTGTTCGAGAAGGACAAGATCGTCACGCTTACGGGCAAGGCAGGAAGCATGACGGTGCACCATTCGCGGCTTCTTCACGGGTCGGCGCCGAATGTGAGCGACCGCCCGAGGTTCATTCTTTTCTATGAATGCGCCAAGGCGGATGCCTGGCCGATCCTTGGGGCGTCGAGCTATTTCCATGCGCTCGGGCAGCGCAAATTCTGGGAGGATGTTCAGGACCGCACGATCACGGGCAAGCCATGCCTGACGCCGCGGCTTAAAGAGGTGCCTGTCGAGATGCCCTTGCCGCCCGCGCCCGACAACTCTTCGATCTTCAAGACCCAAGAGTCGGCAGGGGCGAAAAGCGCGTTCAACAGGATGATGTAGGCCTAGTCGTCCAGCATCACGGCGCGGCCATCGGAGAGCATCTCTTCGATGGCGGCCATGGTGCAAAAGCCCGATTTGACTTTGGCTTCGAGCGCCTCTTCGAGCGCTTTGACCTCGGCAAGCTTGGCGATCACATGGTCGATCTTGGCAAAGGGCACCACGACGACGCCGTTCACATCGGCTACGATCAGATCGCCGCTTTCGATGCGCACACCGCCGACCACCGCGCCGAAGCCGACCCAAGCGGGACCCGTGGCATAGGGCGAATTGGGGCTGAGGCCCGTGCACCATGCAGGAAGACCGACCTCGACGATGCCGTCATAGTCGCGCATCTCGCCATCGGTGACGAAACCCGCCGCACCTTTGTTCTTGAGCATGCCCATGAATTGATCGCCCGAAGCGGAACAGTTCTTGTGACCATGCACGGCGGCGACCACGATGTCGCCCGCCTCGAGCATATGGAGCGCGCCCATTGTGCCGAGAATTCCTGCGGGGCCGTTGTCGGCAACGATTGCGGGGCCGACTGCATGACATTTGATATCGCGCCCATCACCGATGGCTTTGATCTCGCTCGAAAGCGCGCCCTGCCCGTCCATCGCATCGCAGACAAAGCCCGTCGGGACATCGCGAAAGGCGTCGATCTGGGCTTTGGTCGGCCTTGGGAAGCTTTTGCGGAGGGTAAGCTGGCGCGGTTCTTGGATCATGTCCGTCTCCTTGGGGGATGCTTAGTTCAGGGCGTTCAGGCGCATGAGAATCGCGATGTAGACATTGCCGACCGAGGTGGACTGGCACCCCGCTTTGTAAAAGGCGATCACTTCCGCAGGCAGGTCCGAGGCGGCAACGGCAAGCTCTTCTGTGCGATCACAGGCCTGAAGCGCGCCGAGCAGATCGTATTTGGCGTTGATCTGGAGTTTGACAAAATCGCCCTCGGGGATCGCGGATGCGGCTGCGGCCATTTCCTGACCGATGGCGGCGGACCATGCGTCCTTGGTTTGTGTGTAACACAAGTGCGCGGCGTTCATCGCTTCGGCGGGAAATTCGGCGCAGTCGGATTGAGCGGCTTCGACGCAAGAGAGCTGTTCACCGCTTGCCGATGTCTCCGCGAAACAGGACTTTACCGCCGCGATGTCGATCTCGGCAAAGGCGGGTGCGGCCACGATCAGGCACAGCGCAGCGCCAAAGGCCGCGCGTTTGCATTTCAACATCCAACTTCCTCCCTTGGGCGATGATTGCCCTTGCATTTGGTATACCAAATTGGAATTGTGTCACAAGTCTCCTGAACACAGAGGAGTGTGTTCGGCACATCATTAGGAGGATTCTGATGTCTGACACCCGCGCGAACAAGCGGTTCCGCTCGCAAGAATGGTTCGATAACCCGAACAATCCGGGCATGACCGCGCTTTATATCGAGCGTTACCAAAACCAGACCTATTCGCGCGAAGAGCTTCAGAGCGAGCGGCCGATCATCGGGATTGCGCAGACAGGAAGCGACATTGCCCCCTGCAACAAGATCCACGTCTTCCTTATGGATCGGATCAAAGCGGGTATCCGTGAGGCGGGCGGCATTCCGATGGAATTCCCCGTGCATCCCATTCAGGAAACGGGCAAGCGTCCGACCGCTGCTTTGGACCGCAACCTTGCCTATCTCAGCCTTGTGGAAGTGCTTCACGGTTATCCCATCGACGGCGTTGTCCTGACCACGGGATGTGACAAGACCACGCCCGCGATGCTCATGGGGGCGGCGACGGTGGATATCCCCGCCATCGCACTCAACGGCGGCCCGATGCTCGACGGCTGGTGGAAGGGCAAGCGCGCAGGCTCGGGCACCATCGTCTGGGAAAGCCGCCGCCTCCTTGCCGAGGGCGAGATCGATTACGACGAATTCATCAGCCGCGTCTGTTCCTCGGCCCCGTCTCTGGGTCACTGCAACACAATGGGCACGGCAAGCACGATGAACGCGATGGCCGAAGCTTTGGGCATGTCGCTGACGGGGAACTCGGCGATCCCTGCCCCGTTCCGCGAGCGCATGACCATGGCTTACGAGACAGGCAAGCGGATCGTGCAGATGGTTTACGAGGACCTCAAGCCTTCAGACATCATGACGCGCGAAGCCTTCGAGAACGCCATCGTCGTGAACGCGGCCATCGGCGGTTCGACCAACGCCCCGCCCCATCTTCAGGCGGTGGCACGTCACATCGGGGTCGAGCTGAACGTCAAGGACTGGGAGACCGTCGGGTTCGATGTGCCGCTCTTGGTGAATATGCAGCCTGCGGGCGAATACCTTGGCGAGAGCTTTTTCCGCGCGGGCGGCGTGCCTGCGGTGATGGGCGAACTACGCAAGGCGGGGCGCATCCATGACGGCGCGATGACCGCGACGGGCAAAACCATGGGCGAGAACCTTGAAGGCTGGGAAAGCGAGGACATCGACGTCATCAAAACCTATGCCGAACCGATGCGCAAAAACGCTGGCTTCAAGGTTCTGTCGGGCAATCTCTTTGACTCGGCTCTGATGAAAACCTCGGTGATCTCGAAGGACTTTCAGGAGCGGTTCCTTTCGACACCAGGCGCCGAGGGCACGTTCCGCGCACGGGCTGTCGTCTTTGAAGGGCCCGAGGATTATCACGACCGCATCAATGATCCCTCGCTCGGGATCGACGAAAAGACGATCCTTTTCATTCGCGGCGTGGGCTGTGTCGGCTATCCCGGCTCGGCCGAAGTGGTGAACATGCAGCCGCCGGATGCGATCATCAAACAGGGGATCAAGCATCTTCCCACGGTGGGGGATGGACGCCAGTCAGGCACATCGGAAAGCCCGTCGATCCTCAATGCCTCGCCCGAGAGCGTCGTCGGCGGGGGTCTGGCTTACCTCAAGACGGGCGACATGGTGCTTTTGGACCTGAACACCTCGACCATGAACGCAGAAGTGCCCGAGGACGAGTGGCAGGCGCGGATCGATGCTTGGACGCCGCCCGAAATCCGCCACCAGACTCCGTGGCAAGAGATTTACCGCACCCACGTGGGTCAGCTTTCGGATGGTGGCTGTCTCGAACTTGCGACCGCATACCAGAAAGTCGGACGTGATCTTCCGCGTGACAACCACTGACCCTGAAAGGACTTTGATATGAAAACGATCATCATCACCGGAGCGGGGTCCGGCGTCGGGCGCGCAACGGCCAAGGTGTTTCTCGACGCAGGATGGCGCGTCGGACTTGTCGGGCGGCGCGTCGAGCCGCTTGAAGCAACCGCAGGCGGCAACCCCAATGCCCGCGTCATGCCATGCGATGTGACCGACGAGGCGCAGGTCGCCGAGGTTTTCGGTGCCGCCGCCAAGGACTGGGGCCGTCTTGATGCGATCTTCAACAATGCGGGTGTGAGTGTCAAAGGCGCACCCGTCGACGAGCTGTCGGTCGATGATTTCCGCAAGCTGATCGAGATCAACGTTGTGGGGGCCTTTATCGCGGCGCGTGCGGCCTTTGGCATTATGCGCCATCAGGACCCGCAGGGCGGACGGATCATCAACAACGGATCGGTGTCGGCCTATGTGCCGCGTTGGGGGTCTGCGCCCTATACCGCGTCGAAACATGCGGTGCTTGGTCTGACGCGGACGATCTCGCTTGATGGGCGCAAGTTCAACATCGACTGCGGCCAGATCGACATCGGCAACGCGCTCACCGATATGGCCCATGCGATGACCCAAGGTGTGCCGCAAGCGGACGGGTCAATCGCGGTGGAGCCTGTGATCGACGTGAAGCATGTGGCGGAGTCGGTGCTTCATATGGCGGATCTGCCGCTCGGCACGAACGTTCAGTTCATGACCGTCATGGCGTCGGGGATGCCGTTTATCGGACGCGGTTGAGCCTAGATGGAAGGATAGGAAGGCCCCCGCTTCGGGGGCCTTTTTCATTGGGCGTGACGGGCTTTGATCCGCTCGCGCTGCCAGATGTAGAGACCCGACCCGATGATGATCGCAGCCCCGACGGCGGTCCAGATCGTGGGCCATGTGTCAAAGAGCACAATGCCGACAATCGTGGCATAGAAGACTTGGGTATAGACCACGGGGGCAAGGGTCGATGCCCCAGCGAGACGGCTTGCCCATGTGGCAAGTATATGGCCCATCGCCCCGAAGAACCCGATGATGCAGAAGACGATGATCTGTGTCGGCGTTTCCGGCCAAACCCAAACATGGATCGCAAATGGCAGAAGGACCATAGCGGCAAGGGTCGAGGACCAGACCTGTTGCGTGGCATTGAGTTCGATGCCCGCAAGCGCCCGCGTCATGATGAAATAGAGCGAGGCCAGCACCAGCACGAGAAGGCTCAGGAGCATGGCGGGCTGGAATTCGGCGCCCCACGGCTGGATCACCACGACCACCCCGAAGAAGCCGACCACGATGGCGGCGAAACGGCGGATACCGACCTTTTCACCCAGAAAGAGCATAGCCAGAACAGTGATCAGCACAGGCTGGGCAAACTGGATCGTCGTTGTGACGGTGATGGGGAGATACTTGAGTGCAAGGAAGTTGATCGCGGTACTTCCGAGCAGGAAGGACGAGCGCAGGAACTGCCGTTTGGGG